>WAKF01000033.1 GCA_015523465.1 Aeropyrum sp. | reverse complement strand
CTTATATACTCTACCGTTAAGACCCTCCCAACTGCAATTACCATAGCCTTGAAGAAGCCTCTGGCATCAGCTAGAATAGGTTATGAAGTAATAGTATCCCTAGTAAAATCGTTCCTAGCCTAAACATGGCAGAAGAAGCAAAATAGACTTCAAAAGAAGCGGGTAGAATTAGTTTAGGGCTAGCCTCTTTAAGGTAATACGGGTGGGGCTGGCGAAAGGCCCCTACCAAATATTTCTATGAGGGGCGGCATATACCCCACTATCACTAGGACTATAGCCACTATCACCCATAGCTTCATATTATCTAGAACAGCTCCTCCATTACCATTCTTCACAGGCGTATAGTTGAAGGTTAAGAGTTTCTCTTCGGGCTTAAGGGTTGCAGGGCGGCCTGCTAGAACCGAAAGGGCTATTATAGCTACTATGATAACGCCTCCAATCCAAAACACCATAGCTCCTATAGCACCTAGCTGAAGCCAGGGAATCCAGCTTGGCGGCGCCATACCACCATAAGTTAACTCCGCAGTCCTTCTAGGAGCTCCTTCAACTCCCGCCACGTAATAGCCTATAGAGAATATATACTGCCCTATACCCCATAAATAGATACCTGCAAGTGCCAGCTTGGGGGCTATCAGCTCCTTGCCAAGCAACTCTCTAATTAAGAGCAGCGTCACCGCTAGGAAGGTTAGTGCCGCCGCTCCGCCTACCGTAGTGTGGAAGTGACCTACTATCCATACAGTGTTGTGGACTACAGTATTGAGTTGGAAGCTAGCATTTACTAGCCCGCTGATACCGCCATTACCGAACAGAAGGAACGGTACTATAACGCCGGCAAACGCCAGGTGAGACCAAGGCAACTTGAAGATCCATCCTATAAGCCCCTTACCACCTCTCACCCTACCTCCTCTCTCTAGGGTCGCTAAAATGTTAAAGGCTGTGAGCATGCTTGGAGTGGCTACGGTAAACGTAAACAGCGTGTGTATGAACTTCAACACAGGACTAACACCGGGGTCAACAAACTGATGGTGAAGACCTACTGGGGTCGAGGCTATAATGAATAGTATAAATGCGATCTTTGCCATAGTCTCGCTGAATAGCCTTACACCAAGGGTCTTAGGGACAAGGTAATACCAGAGAGCGATGGCAGGGGCAAGCCAGAAGTAGACTAGAGGATGTCCAAACCACCAGAAGAGAGTTCTAGCTAATAGCACATCAACACTAACATCAAAGAGGCTCATTGGGACTAGGAGTAATAAGACCTCTACAGCTACAGGGGGGGTAGCTATAATCCATATTATAAATGTTGTTAATATGCCGAACGTAGCTACCGGTATCTTAACGTCGGGATTCTGCTTCCTCCACTTCAAGAAGACTCTAAAGACCTCAAACGTGTAAACCCAAGATCCTACTACGAGAATAGCTGCTCCTATATAAAACAAGGGATGAGCTTTCATCGGTGGGTAGAATGTATAGAGTACATTAGCCTTCCCGGTTAATATAGGTATGGCCGCTAATACTGTTCCAAGCAATGTCAAGGCGAACGCAGCCCAAAGGGCTCGCGGGCTAAAGTTCACTTTGAGTTCCCGTGAAACTATATATGTTGATATACCCATTATGTAGAAGGTAGTGAATACTATAGCCATTAAGACGCCATGACCGGTCAAAGCTAGATAGTAAGTGTCATAACCTACTAGCTTAGGGAAGTTTGGAGTTCTAGTAAGAACCTGAATAATCCCGAAGACTCCTCCGAGGACTATAGCTATAATAGCTATTGCTATCGTGGCCTTAGTAAACTTATTTTCAACTTCCAAATTAATCTGGCTACCAGACACTACTCTACCCCCCGCTTCTCAATAAACCCTCCTTTCCGCTGATCTAGCCCAACGCATTTATAAAGGTTTTGCAGTTTTAAACAGGTATCTACACATTATAATATGACTAAGGTTTTTAAACTAAAAAGACTAATGAATTGAGAAGAATAAAACTCTTTCAAATAAGCATATCGAGTTGCTACTCTAACATCATTTTTGCTTAGTCATTAAGTAGCCCCCTATTATAGCTAGGATTGCAAGGCCACAGGGAGCTAGTAATGCTATGAAGCCTGACACCATCGTCTTTACACCGTCTCCCTTGTTAGCAAAATAAATCACGCCTGCAGACCCTATAATCCCTATAACTCCGAGGATTTGCACTATTGTACCCTGTATTAGGGGGTCTTGGATAAGCCCTATGACCTTCAGCAAGTGTGATATTGTGGGCTCGGCAGTCCCCATGCTAATTAAACTTGAAATGGCAGACAATACCCCCCCTACAATAGCTATAGTCTTGGCATCCACCAAACCACGACACCTTCAAAATAATATTTCCCCAAAGACCTATATATACTTTGTATTATACAACAGACAATTCATAGACGTCCACCTAGCCTGGGCTGGCATACCTAGCTAGAAACTCTCTCGCACGAAGGCTAGGCTTTCCGAACCCAGCACCTATAAGTCTCTCAGCCTCGCGCCTAAGCTCTTCAAAGTGAGCCCTCATCCTTTCAGCGTTGATGGGCTTCTCAGCCTGGATCTTCTCGGCTCCCTCCATAAATCCCTCGGGATAATACCATAACTTGAACCAAGTAAACCCCTTTTTCAACAACTGCCATCCCAGCCTTGTGAAGGCAGGGTGAACGCCCATAGAAGCCTCTTTCAAGGTCTCCTCGTCCCACACATACTCGAAGTACAAGGGTTCGCCAGGCCTCATATACCGTGCTAGCAGGTTTATTAGCTCCTCCTCCACCATACTGTCTGCAAGCTTGAAGGACCTACCTCCAACAGTTATCATAGGGTTACAAGCATAAATCTCGATCCAAGGCCTATATAAACCCCTACCACAGAACGCCAGCACAAGGCACACTTCTTCTCTAGAACCGCTCGACTCAACCACTACTGGGTAGTGGAGTCTAGAGCCAGGCAGAAACTTAACCCTACCCGCTCTCATAATACTAACTCCTAAATCTATGCCTCGACTCAACTCACTAAGGATCCCCTTAATACTAGGTGCGCACTCCACTAAGCTCCCCTAAGCTTTTAGAGGCTTCATGAGAAAGATAACCGAGAGTATAGTTAATATGGAGCTTAATAGGAAGCTGACGTCGTTCATCTTTAAAAAGATAGTTCTTGTTAATCCTGAAAATCTCCTTTTTTAACTCAGGCTTCAAGCCCGGCTCCTTACACTAAATCATTCTATAATAGTTATATTTTCTTCAGGGAAACCTAGCTCCGCTAATAGCTTTTTAACCCGATGTCTATGGTCCCCCTGCAACTCTATTCTCCCATTCTTTACCGTGCCGCCCGTAGCAAGTTTGCTCTTTAACTCTGATGCCAGCTCTTTGAGGTTAAACTCTTTCTCGTCTATACCCTCTATTATGGTTACTTCTCTACCGAATCTTCTCTTCTCTAACCTGATCTTTATTATCTGCTGCTCAAGGCTAAGCTGCTCGCAGATCTCGGGAGGTAGGCCTCCGCAGAGTGAATCCCTCATCATGGCTTCGCTTACCTGCCTCAACTCCACTAACTATATTAGTTGGGGTGTATGGGGGTTTTAGGGTTTCCCGTCACATGCTAAATTCTAATGGTACTCTACCAAATGGAAATTAAATAAGGCTACAGTCCTACTATATAAGTAGCTCCCCGATATAACTGGAGATCGATAATCTATTAAGCCCTTCAGAAGCTAACCCTTATCGAGGCTGAGAGAATTGGCTGAAGAGGAGTTTATGGCTACTATCGGTGAGGAGGGTGGCATAGAGGGGAAACTTGAAGACATTGTTTATATTTGTGCTGGCTGCGGTAAAAGTTATACTTACTATGATTTCATGCAGAGCGGTGTAGGTCTCAAGTGCACTAGGTGCGGTAGCAGGATCTTCTATAAGCCGAGGGGTATAGGGAAAGTGAAGCCTAGGAGAATATATGCTGTATGACTATGATTTTAGGATAGACTTTCATGAGGCCCTCTTAACTAGTTATCAGTATTATATTTATGTAGTAGATTTTAATTGTAGAGAGTCTAGTAGTGCATAATTTAGGCTCTTCGAAGTGATATTAAGCTTACCAGCCACATCATTAGCTTGGTGCCCCCTGTCATGGCTTCCTTGACGGGTAACAGGCTACTCATAGCAGTAGCGGCCATAGCAATCATCGTGATAATTCTAGCCGGAATCTATGTAGCAGGCTTTGGGAGGGAAGAGAAACCTGCAGAGGAGGCAGCGACTCCCACAGAGAGGGAGGAGGCTCCAGCACCTCAGCAGCCCGAGGAGACCACGCCTACGGAGACTCCCAAGGAGGAGGCTCCTACGAAGGTGAAGATCATATGGGCTAGCACCCAGCTAGTACCGGCAGCAGAGCAGGCATTCGTTAAGGGCGAACTCCTACCTCCATTCACTAGGGAGACAGGGATTGAGGTTGAATTCGTAGGGCTCGGCTACGACGCCCTTGTTACTAGGCTCCAGAGCGAGATGGAGGCTGGAAAGGCTACTATAAGCGTGATAGCCGACCTACACGGAGGCCTAGATCTTTTTGCGAGCAAAGGCTGGCTCGAGGACCTATCAAAGTTTGGAGCCCTTGAGGGCAGGAGCTTCCCCAAGGTCCTAGAGGACTACAGCAACCTCTACGGCATTAAAGCCTACGTACCCTGGCTAACCGCCACCTACGTCTTCGTAGTCAATAAGGATGCTTTCAAGTACCTACCGCCTGGGCTCACCGAGGAAGACGTAGTAAACGGTAGCGAGAAGTGGACCTACGAGGCCCTGCTCAAGTGGGCCGAGAACATCTATGCAGAGACCGGGCAAAAGGCTCTAGGATTCCCTGCAGGCCCTAAGGGCTTATTCCACAGGCTCCTCCATGGCTATCTCTACCCATCATTTACTGGAGCCCAGGTTAAGAACTTCGACTCGCCCCAAGCAGTCGAGATGTGGACTTACCTCAGAGAGCTATGGAACTACGTTAACCCCCAGAGCACTACTTACGATGCAATGGCAAACCCACTACTAAAAGGCGAGGTCCTGCTAGCCTGGGACCACACAGCCAGGATCAAAGACGCCATAGTTCAACAGCCAGACAAGTTCGTGGTTGTACCCGCACCTAGAGGCCCCGAGGGTAGAGGCTATATACTGGTGATTGTAGGTCTAGCAATACCTAAGAACGCCCCCAACCAGGAAGCCGCCTGGAAGCTTATAGAGTACCTTACCAGGCCTGAAGTCCAAAGGCTTATACTCGAGAAAGTAGGATTCTTCCCAGCGGTTGAGGGCGTCGCCGAGAAGCTACCTGAAGGCCCCTTAAAGATCCTAGCTAGCGGCGTAGCAAACCAGCTTGCAGCCCCCGACTCGCTAGTAGCATTGATACCTAGCCTAGGTGGTAAGGGAGGCGAGTTTAGCCAGCTCTACAGGGAGGCCTTCCAGAAGATAGTGCTCGAAGGCCAAGACCCCCAGGCTATACTACCCGAGTTTAAGAGAGCCCTCATGTCGCTCTTCGAGGAGACAGGGGCAAAGTTGCCACCGCCAGATGAGTAATCTCCAAACAGTCGCTCGAGTAAATGGGTCCTCGTACTCCCTACTTTTTTACAGTATTGATTAGGTATTGATTTCACTAGCTAGGGTGGGGTTGTCCGGCTTGACAGGACGTGCCTCCACAGGTCTTCTCAGAGTGATACGAGAATGGTATAAACCTCTTCTACTCTTAGCGCCAGCCCTAGCTTACCTAGGCCTCTTCATAGTATACCCTATCGTGGACAGCTTTGCTACAGCTTTCTTCTACAAAGGCTATTTTAGCCTTGAGAGCGTCAAATATCTACTCTATAGCCCCCTCTCTAAGTTCTGGGAGGCTCTTAGGTACACACTAGTGCTAGCGGCGCTAGTAGTACCTATTGAGACTACGCTAGCCCTTATAGCGACGTTAGTGCTACTCCAACCTTTCAAGGGTAGGGATACCGCCGTCTACATACTCACCATACCTATAGCTATTAGCGATGTAGCAGCGGGCCTCATATGGTACTCAATGCTCACGAGCAAAGGGTTCATAAACAAGATCCTCCTAGGCCTGGGCCTTATAGACTCGCCGATAGTATTCTTCGGGTACGAGTATAGAGACCGTGCCTTACTCGCTATAGTCATGGCTGAGGTCTGGAGGTCTATGGCGCTCGTCTTCATAATAATATTTGCGGGAGCTCAGCTAATCCATAAAGAGCTGTTCGAGGCAGCAGAGGTTTTCGGGGCCTCCTTCTGGGTTAAACTGCGCCATGTATTATTTCCCTTGATAAAGCCTAGCATACAGGCAGCACTCATAATAAGGACCCTCTTTGCATTCCAGGTCTTCGCAGTAGTCTGGGTCTTAGCTGGCAGGGATGTACCTGTGCTCGCGGGCGAGGCCTACTACACCCTAGTAGAACTCTATAGGTTCGACGTGGCAGCACTTTACGCCCTAGTAATAGCAGCTCTCTCTATGTCTACAGGGGTCCTCTACCTCCGCTTCCTTAGGGCAAGGCACTTGGAGGTGGGCCGGTCGTGAATGTAGGAGATGTCGTGAGAGCATTATTCGTAGTTTTGCTAGCGTCTTGGGTACTATTACCTATAGTTATATCGATACTTTACGCGTTCGCCCCTAGCGACGAATACTACTCTGATAAGCCGATACCTACTTCGTTCACACTAGAACACATGAAGTTGCTCTGGGATTTGGGGGCTAGGGAGGCAATAGTTAATAGTATCATAGTGGGTCTTGGCACAGTAATTCTCAGCTTCCTGCTCGGCGTGCCCGCAGGCTACGCTTTAGCCCGCTATGCGTTCCCGGGACGTGAAGCAGTAAAGCTTGGGATAGTAGCTACAAGGATGTTCCCGGTAGTCGTCATAGCAGTCTCCCTCCTCAAGACGTTTCTCAAGCTGGATCTAGCTGATACGCTGCTGGGCTTAACCTTAGCTCACACAGCTATGGCGCTCCCCTTCGTGGCCCTAATAGCATCGTCAGTCTTCGCAGGGATACCAAGGGAGCTTGAAGAGGCAGGGTTTGTCTTCGGCTTGTCACCACTAGGAGTCTTCTTCAGGATAACGCTACCCCTGGCAGCCCCCAGCCTTACTGCGGCAGCCATGTTCACATTCCTGCTATCCTGGAACGAGGTGTTCATAGCATCGGCTCTAACCCTCACCAACAGGACACTTCCAGCCTTCATACTAACCTCGGCCCTTGCAACGCCCATAGACACGATAAAGTTTGCGGCGGCCGTTTTAATGATAGTGCCAGCGCTACTATTCATACTTATTGCTAGAAGGTACCTGATAACAATGTGGGCTTTCGGGAGGTGAGTGTGGATGGCTAGCGTCAGGCTCGAGGGCATAGTAAAGCGATTCGGCTCCACAGTTGCGTTGAGGGGGGTAGACCTTGAAATTGAGGATGGAGAATCGATGGTGCTCCTAGGCCCCAGCGGGTGCGGTAAAACTACTACCCTTAGGATAGTCGCGGGCCTCGAGAAGCCCACAATGGGGAGAGTCTACTTTAACGATAGAGACGTTACAAACCTGCCACCGAGGGATAGGAACGTCTCTATGGTGTTCCAGTCATACGCCCTGTGGCCTCACATGAAAGTCTATGATAACATAGCCTTCCCGCTAAAAATTAGGCGTGTACCAGAGAACGAGGTTAGGAAGAAGGTTAGGTGGGCCGCCGAACTCATGGAGATAGAAGGCCTTCTAGACAGGTATCCTCATCAGCTTAGCGGGGGGCAGAGGCAGAGGGTTGCAGTGGCAAGGGCTATAGTTGTGGAGCCGGAGGTCCTGCTGATGGACGAGCCCCTTAGCAACCTAGACGCCATCCTGAGGGTGAAGATGAGGAGCGAGATTAAAAAGCTACAGAGAAGGCTGGGCGTCACGATGATCTATGTTACCCACGACCAGGTGGAGGCTATGGTTATAGGCGATAGGATTGCAGTTATGAACGACGGAATGATCATGCAGGTTGGGAGTCCCAACCAGATTTATAGGGAGCCCGCTAATACATTCGTAGCCACATTCATAGGAAGCCCTCAGATGAACATGATGGATGGCTATCTGGAAGGTAGAGTTCTCTATGTGGCTAACAGTAGGCTCGACGACGTGGACTTAGGGAGGTCGGGTAAGGTGATAGTGGGGTTTAGGCCTGAAAGAGTGCTAATAGGGGGCTTTGAGGGGCTCAGGTTCAAGGGGAGGATTGATTTCGTAGAGAACCTGGGCTCTACCACGATAATACACGTTGAGGTCGAGAAGGGTAGGAAGATAGTAGTGTCTATATCAGGTGAGGCCTCTCTAAGTCAGGGCGAAGAAGTTACTATATCAATACCAAGGGACGCTATACACGTATTCGACGCTAAGACTGGAAGGGCTATAGCTCATGGGGTCTAAAAACCGCCTCCCCCCGCAACCCTGCTACTTGCAGCTATAAGTGCTTGCTGCAGAGTCTTGGCTGCGAGAATAGACGTTATATCGCCACAATCGTGGGGTGGCGCGACCTCTACCAAGTCTAAGCCAACGACTCTCTCGTCGGCTGCCAGGTGGGCTATCAAGGGTAGGACCTTCCCTGGAGGAAGGCCTCCAGGCTCCGGGTTTGCAACTCCAGGTGCATATGCCGGGTCGTATACATCCATATCTATTGAAATGTAAATACTATCACATTCGCCTAGAAAGCTCCTAGCCTTCGCTACGACCCCCTTAACTCCTAGCACATCAAAGTTCCAAGCCGTTATATAGCCTATCCCTGCCATACCTTCAGCTATAGCAACCTCCTCATTGTCATAAGCTCTCACACCCACATAAAATATTTTCACGCCGACCTCTTCCGTCACCCTCCTCATCACGGTTGCGTGGCTAAATCTAAATCCCAGGTATTCGCTCCTTAAGTCGAAATGCGCATCTAGCACTAGCAGGCATGGCCTTACCCCAGCTCGTAATAAGCCTCTTAAGGCGCCCAGAGTTATGGTATGCTCTCCTCCAACTAAGACTGGTATAGAACCCCTAGAAGCCACCTCTTTAACAACGATAGCCACCCTCTCTAAGGTTGACGAGACGTCTCCGTGGATGACTGCGACATCGCCTAGGTCACTAATGCTCACATCATCAATACTACCTCCAACTGCATAGCCATTACCCTCTATATTAAGGCTGGCCTCCCTCAAGGCCCGAGGAGCAAACCTCTGCCCGGACCTGTAGGATGAAGTAGAGTCGAATGGCACTCCGATGATATTAAACTTCGCATCGCGCCTTGATGGAGATCCATAAAACGTCAAAGGATAGTCAACTAGGTAAAGTTCCGATATCGACATTACACACACCCTTAAAGGGGCTTTGAGGGCATAAGCTAATAGTCTACACGCCTCACTCCACAGGTAGAGAGGGGGCCTATAGATGGCCGACCTATTTGAGAAGCTTGTTGAAATCGGGAAGAGAAGGGGATTCTTCTGGCCATCCTACGAGATCTATGGGGGCGTAGCGGGCTTCTATGACTGGGGGCCTCTGGGGGCACTGCTTAAACAGAGGATCGTGGAGAAGTGGAGAAGGTTTTTCGTGCTCTCACACCAGGAATACGTGGTCGAGATCGAGACCCCTATAATAGGGCCTTCAAGGGTATACGAGGCTAGTGGCCACGTGGAGCACTTCACCGACCCCATAGTACAATGTACTAGCTGTAAGAGGATGTTTAGGGCCGACCACCTTATAGAGGACGCCCTTGGAGTGAGTGTTGAGGGCCTGCCTGTAGAAGAAATGACTAGGATAATAAGGGAGAAGGGGGTTAGATGTCCGGTCTGCGGCGGGGTCCTAGGGGAGGTTAGGACCTTTAACCTACTCTTTAAGACTCAAATAGGGCCTTATGAGGGGAGTATAGGTTATCTCAGGCCCGAGCTTGCTCAGGGCATTTTTGTGGCCTTCAAGCGCGTGTACGAGGCTATGAGGAATAGGATCCCCCTTGGGATAGCCCAGGTAGGTAGGGTTGGGAGGAACGAGATTAGTCCACGCCAAGCTATGATAAGGCTCCGCGAATTCACTATAATGGAGATGGAATACTTCATAGACCCCGAGGACCCTGAAGGTAGCTGTCCCTTCTTCCACAGGCTTGAAAGTGAGAGGCTGAGGATACTGACTTACGAGCAGAAAAGGGCTGGAGGGAAGCCCGAGTACTATAAGCTATCTGAGGCTGTTGATGAGGGCGTCATAGTGCATAGGTGTCTAGGCTACTGGATGGCTGTGGGTAAGAAGTTCGTGGAGAGCATTGGAGTGCCCGAGGCTAACATGTACTTCGAGGAGAAGGGGCCTGAGGAGAGGGCACACTACTCTACCCAGACTTTCGACCAGATGGTCAAGGTGTCCCGGTGGGGGTGGGTCGAGGTTGCGGGCCACAGTTATAGAGGCGACTATGACTTGGGAAGGCATATGAGGTTTAGTGGTGTAGACCTAACGGTCTTCAAGCCCCATCCTAAGCCCATAGTTGTAAAAGAGAAAAGGGTCATAGTGAATAAAGCTGTGATCGGTAGGGCTTTGAAGTCTGAGGCTAAGAAGGTCCTACAGGCCTTACAGTCCATGAGCCAGGAAGAACTCATGAGACTTGTCGAGTCGCCCGAGCCTGAAGTAGCTGGTGTTAAGGTTCCTAGAGAAGCATTTAGGGTTGAGGAGGTTGAGAGGAAGATAACTGGGAGGAGGTTTATACCTCACGTAGTCGAGCCCTCATTCGGCACTGACAGGAACGTGTATGTAGCCCTGGAATACGCTTATAGGGAGAAGGAGGGGAGGGTTATACTGGCTTTCCCCAGAGACATAGCTCCCATCCAGGCAGTCGTCCTCCCCCTGATAGAGAACGATGAGAACCTTGTAAGGGAGGCTAGGAGGCTTTATGAGATGCTAGTGGACGAGGGATTCACAGTGTACTACGACGCCTCAGGCAGTATTGGGAGAAGGTATGCGAGGGCCGACGAGATCGGAGTTCCAGCAGCGTTCACCATCGACTACCAGACACTAGAGGATGGAACTGTGACCTTGAGGGATAGAGATACCTGGAGGCAGGTTAGGCTTAAAATGGAGAAGGCCCCTGAGGCCTTAAGGATGTTCATTTACAAGAATGCAAGGCTGGAAGACCTAGGTACTCCCCTCTCGGAGGCGGGCGGAGAGGGTGTTTAAAGCCCTAGTTTGCAAGGACTAATGTATATGGCATGGGCTTGTAAGAGGGCCTTGGGAGGGTGATGTAAGGTTGAGCAGGGAGGAGCCTAGAGAGGCTAGGGAGAGCCTTGAAGAGCGTTCCGAGGAGGAGATTGTTAAGCCTGATAAGCCGAGGATGCCCATCTCGAAGCTGATAGAGTCCATAGTACCCCCTGCCTCCCAGCTTAGAGAAGGAGGTAGAAGACTTAGTGAGAAGAGGATCAGGCTCAAATATGATCCGAGCCTTAAGCCCGAGGAAGCTAAAGTTCACCCCGACCTGGCTAAAGAGCTTGGTATAGAGGATAAGCTCGAGATTGTAGTGGCGGGGAGGCATAGGTTCATATTCAAAGCCATTGTGGACGAGGAAGCCGAGTATAATAGAGTATACGTAAACCCCGATCTAATGGAGGAACATGGAGTAGCTGACAATAGCATAGCTACCGTGAGGTCCTACAGGGGAGAGGAGAGGATGGGAGTTAGGCTGCCAGTATAGATTTTTAAGCCTAGGTGAGAGCTTGAGCGGGGGCTCCAGCCTCCTTGAGGGTTATGTTGAGAGGATTGCTGCTCTCCTACATGAGCATATGGACCTAGTTGATAGCATAGAGAGATACGTGTCTTTCATGGCATCCTTGGACGAAGTTAAAGAAGCCCATATAAACGCTTTAAAGGGGCAACTAGAGAACCTCTCTGAGCTGAGGTCCTCCCTCATAGAGAGCATGGAGAAGGCCGTAGAGGTCGCCCAGGGCTTGCGGGAGGGTGAAGCTTTGGAGGACCTCTACGCTCTCCTATCTTACTATGTAGAGGCCGGGGCCGTAAGAGAGATAAGCGTCTTGAAAAAGGCGTCACTCTTCCTAGACATGGAAGTCCACATAGAGAGTTCTGAGAGAGCGCGTGAAGAGGCTTCTAGGATCGTTGATGAGCTTGAGGGGCTAAGGAGTGACAGGTGAGTGTAAGGGTTTAAAGGTTAGGGGGGTCATGATTGGAGATTCGGTCCTAGTAGTGGATTCTAGAGCCGCTAGAACCTTGTATGCATGCGGCTTTTATGGTCAACCTGTAGACGTGGAGAAGCCTAAAGGAGCGGATTTCGAGGGGCCTCTTAGACTGAGCCCCCTAGAGGCCCTTTATCTAGCTGACAAGGGGGTTCTAGAAGTTGTTAGGAGTAGCGGGGAGCCTGTAAGCTTAAATGAGCTTAGGAAGGTCCTGGAGTCTAACGAGAGGTTCTCTAGGCTCTACAGGATCTACAAGGACTTGAGGGATAAAGGGTTTATAGTTAGGTCCGGCCTCAAGTTTGGAGCTGACTTCGCAGTATATAGGATAGGCCCGGGGCTCGAGCATGCACCCTTCATCATCCACGTCTACGACATAGACTTTGAGTTAGACCCTGTAGAGATAATAAGAGCTGGTAGGCTGGGCCACAGTGTACGTAAGAAGTTCGTTATAGCCAGTGTAGAGCGTGATGGTAGCCCTGTATACCTTCAAATAGACTGGTTTAGGCCTTAATCCTCAGGGCCCCTCCACCTCCTATAGACTCTCGTCTCGACGCCTAGAGCGTCTAGTATCTTCCCCACAGCAAAGTCTACTAGGTCCTCCACTCTTTTAGGCTTAATGTAGAATGAAAGTGTTAATGGGACCACTATACCGCCCATCCTGGCTATCCTCGTGAGGTTCTCCAGCTCCGCAATCCCCAAAGGAGTCTCTCTAGGGGCTACCACGAGGCGCCTCCCAAGCCTTAGTATGGCTAGGGCTGAGCGTGCTACTAGGTTAGCTGGTATGCCATTGGCTATAAGCCCTACTGTCTTCATGCTGGCAGGAACTATTACCATAGCGTCCGGCTGGCTACTAGAGCTTGCTAAAGGCGATGCCATGTCGTCCTCCATATAGACTCTAGAATAGCTTTCGAGGGTATGGAGTAACTCTTCCCCAGTAAGGCCCTCCTCTAGCCTCGCTACCTCTAGAGCCCCTCTAGTCAGTATGATGCCCTCTATTCTCAGGGCCTCGGAAGCTACTTGCAGGAATCTGAGGGCTACCCGGACCCCGCTACTACCAGTAACAGCTACACTAACCCTCTCAACTCTCCAGGACACTCAGCCCCCTCACTACCAAGGGCCTCCCTAACCCCCATAAGCATCTCATTGTAGGCTTCGTCGCCGCGAGCCACAAATACTATCACCCGAGGCTTCTCCGACTCTAGCGAGGATGCTATCTTGGCCATCTCCCTGGCAACATCCCTAATGCTCAAGCCCCCGACTCCAGCCCCCATAGCTGGGAGGGCTATAGACTCGAAGCCCCTCTCTGCGGCCGCTTTCAACGCTGCCTGGGAGGCTTTCACAGCGTTATTAAGTGGTATCCTCATAGCAGGCTTCTCCATTGTAGGAGCGTGTATGACGGCCTTAGCAGGAAGCCTCCCAGCCCTGGTAACTACAGCCTCCCCCACAGGCACGGGTGCGTACTTCATAGCCTCCCGCTCAATCTCCTCTCCTCCAACCCTTTTAATAGCTCCAGCTACCCCTCCGCCCATCAACATTAGGCTGTTAGCAGGATTCACTATAGCATCCACCTTAAGGGCCGTTATATCACCCTTAACTACGGCAAGTAGTCTACCTTTGGGGAGGCTCCAACACTTCACCCTTTTCTCACCATAGCCTTGAGTTCCCTTAGAAGGGGTATCTCCTTAATCTTTTCTTCGCTAAGCATATCCCATAGTATCCCTGGGGGCCTGGGACCCCTCTCGCACTTTATAAGTTTTGAGGGGGTCGCTATCCAGTCTATAGGGACGTCGTAGGGGTCTTGGGGTAGTCTTGATTCTATAACTTGTAGGTCGTGTACGCTGGTAGCTATCTCAACGCTACCCTCTATAAGGCCCAGGTCAAGCAGTATAGCGTATTCTAGCTCCCCGTACCCCTCTCCCTTCCCAAGCCTCTCACCCCACCTATTCACGGCCACGCTACCCTCAACTATGAACTCTACTCTCTCCACGCTCCTTAGCAGCTTGTCTACAGTGTCTAATAGCACCCCATATCTGAAAGCCCCCCTGATCGTAGAAGCTTCATTAAACCTAGATGAGGGTATGCTAGAAGGGTCTAGGAGGAGGAACCCCCTTCTAAGCCTCGGCGTTGGCATAAGCAGTGTTTTTCCCTCTCTGAGAGCCCTGAGCCTTACAGGTCTCTGGGGAGAGTCGGGGTTGATCTTGACGACACCAGCCTTCCTCCAAGCACCTAGCCCTACAATCCTAATGGCTGCCTGCTCCGCTCCTCTGAAATTAGGGATCCTACCGAAGGGGCCTGGAGGGAGAGCTACACCCGCATCCTTCAAAAGCTTCCACACGCACTCCCTAATGCTGCGCTTGTCGGCCCCGCTGCAGGTCCTACCCAAGGCTTAGCTCCCTCCTAAGACCCCTACACAATTGCAACTTTAGGTCGTCGTCTCCGGGCACGGAGACTACTAGCCCCTCCGCTAAGCCCCTCTCCACGATCTCCACTGCAAGGTCGAGAGCTTCTTTCACACTCAACATAGCACTAGTGACCTTACCTGGGGGCGAGCTGTTAGGAGGAGCTACGACCAGGTATGGATATAGTTTTGCCTTTCCAAGCGACTTAACCCTCTCCAGCTTCTCGATGTTCTCTCTAGTAAGGTTTAGTATGAGAGCGAAGTCGGGAGAGTAGGATAGCCTCTCGGCTATGGCTTCCAAGGGCTTCCTCAGGCTGAGTATAAGGCCTAAGTT
Source organism: Aeropyrum sp. (assembly GCA_015523465.1). Lineage (GTDB taxonomy): Archaea > Thermoproteota > Thermoprotei_A > Sulfolobales > Acidilobaceae > Aeropyrum. The sequence goes on along the minus strand of WAKF01000033.1, from coordinate 8,074 downwards.
AACACCATACTTAACCTTGTAGGACCTTAATAGTTCTAATCCGCCCTCCGGGGTGACGCCGATACCGCTTCCTAAGGGGTCGCCTCTTAGAAGTACGAGCCTCCTAATTCCTAAGGCTGTGAGGCTTCTAGCAATAGATTTTAGGGCGTTAGGGGTGTAGTCCACAGTCCTGATATGAGCTATCGCCCTCTCGCCGCCGAAGTCCCTTGCTATAGCAGCTGAGATTATAGGTGCCGAGTAGTGGGTTCCCAGGGGCTGGTCTGGGATGTCTATTGCGTCGAAACACGATAGCAGTCTTGAGGCGGCCTCCCGCAGGTCCTTCCAAGTGTAAGCTTTCCTGGGCTCTAGCTCTACCCAAAGTTCAACCAATAACTTCCACCCCAGGCATGCTACCCAAGGCTAATGCTACTAGGGCAATCATCATGTATAAAAGCACCCTATCCTTATGTCTCAAGGCCTCCTCCCTGGAGGGAGTTCTAGCCATTAGCTTTAGTGACTCAAAGACCATCACGGCGTCTAGTAGGATCACGGGGATCGTGTAGAGCTCGTTTACAAGCCCTCTCGCCGGGGGAAGTAGACTAGCAGCTACAGCAACCATGTAGAGAGCCCCTGCAACTCTAGAAGCCGCCCTAGGACCAAGGACTACAGCTAGAGTCTTTACCCCCACTCTCGCGTCACCTTCAACATCAGGTATACCCTTAACCACCTCCCTAGCGAGTACCGAGAGGAATATCATAACGGAGAATATTAGCGCTAGCTCGTCAACTCTACCAAGCGCTACAGAGGCATATATGAAAGGTGAGGCTACCAAAAGAGCTACTGTAATATTGCCCGGGAGCCCAGTCCTTTTAAGGTGAAAATTGTAAGCTACCCCCAGACCCCCGGCCGCTATAAAGGATATAACAGTTACTACCCCCGCCATAGCCGAGAAAGCTAGGCCTGTCCACGACGCTGCTAGAGCGAGAATCAGGGCTCCTTGAATGGTTATTGAGCCTGAGGGGAGGGGCCTCCAAGGAGCGTTTACCCTGTCAACAGGCAAGTCTACTATGTCGTTAGTAATCATGACTAGAGCAGCTACCATCACGCCAGCTAGCGGAGCCCATATAATCAGGTCTCCAATAACGGTTAAATCCCACCTACCAGCTACTGCAAGCGCTACCGCTACAGCAGCCCCCATCATCAGCGAGTTGGGAGCCCTAACCAGCTCCAGGAACTCCCTAACCCTAGCCACAGCCTCATGCACCCTCCAAGCTTGTGTAAGCAATACTGTTAACCTCCCATCACCCGCCCACACTATCTATTTGGGCTGGTACCCAGAGGAGGGAGGGGTCTTGGCTGAGCACTGGTTCGACAGGCTCATAGAAGAGCTTGCTTCGAGGCTTGAGCGTAGAGGTAAGAGGGAGCTCGTCTTTAACGGAGGCCTTAGCGTTAGCGGACTCCAGCACATAGGCAGGCTCCGGGGGGAGGTGATACTTGTAGAAGCCGTGAGGAGGGAGTTTGAGAGGAGGGGCTTCAAAGTCAGACAGTACCTTACACTATACACGCAGGACCCCTGGAAGGGTAAGAAGGAGCAGCTTGAGAGGTTTAAGGATGCAAAGGAGGCTTCACGCTATGTAGGCTGGCCTCTCAAGGACGTCCCCGACCCTGAAGGCTGCCATGCAGGCTGGGTCGAACACTACTGGAGCGAGTTCGGCCCCTACATAGGAGAGTTCACCGACGGCAGGGTAGAGGTGGTAACAACCACGGAACTCTATAAGGGGAGGCTTAAGGAGTTCGCCCTCAAAGTCATAATGCCTAGGCGTGAGGAGGTTAGGAGGGTCATTAACAGGTACCGAGGGAGGAAGCCTTACCCCGAAGGCTGGATACCCCTGGAGCCCAGATGCGCTAGATGCGGTAGGATCGATTCTACTGAGGCCCTAGAGGTTAGGGGCGAGAGGGTTAGGTATAGATGCCGTAACTGCGGCTATGAGGGTGAGGGTAGCGTTGAAGACTCTAAGTTGAACTGGAGGATCGAGTGGGTTGGAGTCTGGTGGAGCCTGGGGGTCGACTTCGAGCCCTACGGCAAAGACCACGCTACCCCTGGGGGTAGCAGGGATAGTTGCGTGGAGCTGGCGATGAGCCTCGGCATCGAGCCTCCGGAGGGCGTGTGGTACGAGTGGGTTGCCTTCAGGGGTGAGGGTGGGGAGGCCGACATGACTAGCAGCGGCTTCGTGGGGGTGACCCCGAGGGAGTGGCTTGAGGTAGCTCACCCCCAGGTCCTACGCTTCCTATTCTTCCTCCACCCGCCCCACAGGAAGATAACCATAGACCTCAGGGAGGTCCCCCAGTACTACAGCCAGTACTACAGGGCTGAGAGGGTGTATTTCGGCCTGGAGGATGCGGGCGGCGAGGCTGGGGTGCTTGCTAGGACCTACGAGCTAAGCCACCCTGTAAAGCCTCCGGAGAGGCCTCCAAGCCAGGTGCCCTATATCCATGCGGCGATAGTAGCTCAGGTTGTGGGTGAGGAGAGGCTTGAGAGCGAGGGCCTGGCTAGGCTTAGGAAGGCTGGCATGCTAGGCGATGATGCTTACAGTGTTGAGTGGGCTAGGAGCCTCCTACGCAAGGCCCTAGCCTGGGCTCGTAAGTATGCACCGCCAGCCCTAAGGTTCACTGTGCCAGAGAAGGTTGACCCTGAAGCCGCAGCCAGGATCGAGAGGCCCGACCTGCTGGATGAGCTGGCTGCCGCACTCGAGTCCCTAGGCGAGTGGAGCGAAGGGAGCATTAAGGAAGCCCTAATCAAGTTCGGGGAGGGTATGAGCCCTGGGGAGAGGAGAAGGTTCTACAGGGACTTCTACCTAGCTATAGTGGGCAAGCCTGAAGGTCCTAGGGCCGCCCCTCTGCTAGCCTTGATGAGGAAGAGTGATGTTGTGGAGAGGCTTAGGGAGGCTGCTAGGCTTGCGAGGGCTAGACGCTAGCGGGGGCCAATACATACCTAACCCTGCTACCGTCAGGGCTGTTGAAGACCATCTCCAGCGGGCTGTCGCTTGAGAAGCCTATGTAGACCGACTCAGCGATCTTCGTGAGGTTCAACACCTTCTTGATATAGTCTATGTCGTATCTGCTTGTAGCTGGCTCTCTAACCTCTAGGCTTAGGAGGGCTGGCGTCTCGGGGGTTAGGCGGGCCTCCATACGGCTCCTAGCCTCTCCCAGCCCCCTTATTGCCAGGTAGTCCTGGCTACCCTCAAACTCGACTATGTTTCCTACAAGCTCTGCGTCCTTCAACGCCTTCTTTACGACATCGACTATAACGCTAGCCTCTACGCCATGCTCAAGCTTCACCTCCCCCGGAAGCTCAGCCGCGACCTCAAGGTTAGGGAGCATGTACCTCTTAACCACGACACCCTCCACTATAAACAGAGCCTTGTCATCCCTAATCCTAACCTCAAGCTGGTCCCCCTTCTTACTCTTCTTAACAACGTTAACCAGGGTCTCCATACTAACCCCCAAGTCAATGGACTCAACGTCCTCCACCACATCGAACTCGAGGAAGGAGCTGGAGGGTATGTCTATCTCTATGTAAGCCACCCTAGCAGGGTCCATACCCCTAAGCCTCAAACCCTCCCGCGAGACGACTATAACGCCCTCATCGAGAATCCTCGCCACACCATCAACCATCTCCTTAAACACCTTAGCCTCATACCTAAACATAGCCTTATACTCCCCAAACTCCTCCTCCAAAGCCAACACGCAACACCCCAGGGAAAACCGTAGCGGAGGGGTCTTAATAGGGGTGCCGGGCCGCCAGAGAGTTAAACCCATAGCGGGGTAAAGCTATAGTGGGCCTGTGAAGAATACGCCATCGACCGACCCCCGGGGGGTGAGGCTGGCCCGTCCCCCTGGAGGCCCCTAAACCTCCTCCAAAACGCCCTCAGCCCTAGCTAGGCTAATCGCTATAGCGAATAGCAGGTCGCTAGCTCTATTCACAGCCTTCAACACCACCGGGTCAACACTAAAGCCCTCCCCCATAGCCGCCACAAGCTTCCTCTCAGCCCTCCTAAGCACGGCTCTAGCTACGTGTAGGCCCGCTATGTAGGGGGGGCCCGAGGGCAGTATGAACCTCCTAAGGGGCTCCCCGTAGTACCTGTCTATAAGCTCCTCCATCCTCCTAACATCACCCTCCGAGACCCTAGCCTCCCCTGTGCTCAGGGAAAAACCGATGTTGAATAAAAGCCTTTGAAGCCACCTCAAAACCTCCACAACCTCACCATAAACATCACCCCCTGGCAAGAAGGAGCGGGCCAAGCCTATGAAGCTAACAGCCTCGTCTATGGAGCCCAGAGCCTCCACGACAGGGTGGCTCTTAGGAACCCTCAACGGCTTGCCAGCGAAGAAGCACGTGGTAGACCCAGAGTCCCCAGACCTAGTGTAAAGCCTACCCAACCCCAGCCACCACAAAAACCGAGCGACGCAGGGAGGCATTAAAGAGGGGTAGGACCTACCCCTAGCCTTCCAGGGGTACAATCACCCTTAAACCCCCAAGCAGGCAATACTAGCTTAGTGGTGCCGCCGTAGCTCAGCCGGCAGACCCTGCGCGGGGCCGAAAGCGCCGGCCTTGTAAGCCGGTGGTCGCGGGTTCGAATCCCGCCGGCGGCTCCACGGCTTTCTAGTTGCCTTACACATCGTATAGAATGTAGTCGCTTTAGTCGCTTAAAGTGCCAACAACCAGTAACTCTATGCAGTCATTGAGTAATAAGGTCCATTTTAGCAGTCTTCTCCATAAGCCTTCACGAATTCCTCTCTATCTATCCCCGCCAGTTCAAGTACTCCGAGAAGAGTGCCAGGCTTTAGCTCTGGGTGGAGCGGCACGACAGTCACAATCTTCCTATCACCGGTGTACTTGACCAGGACTACGTGGCTCCCACGTTGTCTTCTCAAGGTGAACCCGAATTTACTGACGAGTAGCTCTACAACTTCACGCCCTGACAGCCTTGGGAGCCTCTGCTTCAACCTCCAGCACACCCACAATGCCCCTGTCGAGTTGCTCTAGTTTCTCCAGCGCCTCAGGAACCTCCTCCAGGTACAACTCTAGCGCCTCCCTGAGGTTCTCAACGGCCTCCTCGACGGTCTTGCCTTGACTGATAACCCCTGTAGCAACCTCTCTAGCCACATACATATCCTCCTCACGCCAAACAATGACTCTTACGCGCATCCCAGGACGACACCCCCTAAAGCTGTAATACAGCCCCTGATAAAAATCCTTGGCGGCCCGTAGATGTTTCAGCTCGCATTAATGAATATCTTTTTAACACTACATTCTGCATAGATGTTTCAGCCTTCTATGGCTTGCTGGAAACCCTCTATTTGTATCTCCGGCCTTGTAAGCCGGTGGTCGCGGGGTTCGAATCCCACCGGCAGCTCCACAAACACCTTCTAATTATAATGTCTAGCGCAGGCATGTACCTTATCTCTTTGTCTATTGGGGCTGGCTTTGGAAGGAGGCCTTTATAGAGTTGAATCCGGCATTAATGTCGTGTTGAAGTGCCTTTAAGGGTGGCTAGCTTGGTAGCAGGTTCTGAGACTAAATTGCTGGTCATGGACACCAACACCTGGCTATTTTTATTGTGGCTTAGGACCTGCTGCTACAGCAGATATTATTAGGTGTATTGTCGATAAGTTTAGATCGCTTAGGTATAGGCTTGCATATACTGATGTGACTCTAGTTGAGGTTAAAAAGAGTCCAAGGCCGGAGATAATTGAAAAGAAAGATGCTATTATAAGGTACATTAAACGTAACGGTTTGAAGGTAGGACCTAGTTACCTGAAGCTAGTTGGCGGCTTAGAGCACGTGCCGGACGATAGGCGTGACGACGCGGCAATAGCTCTAGCAGCTAGTGATAACCTACCTGTTGACTATGGATGCTTGGTTAGCTCAGTACCGTCTAGTGCTGGGACTAACAGTGATATACCTTCCTCCGAGAATATAGGCGAGAGATGGGTCTTATGCGGGAGGAGGAGAATATAGTACTGCTACATAAGGAAAAGTATAGGCGCATGATGGCGAAGATATGGAGCCTCTATGATAGAGTGCCGAAAAGAAGGAAGAAGAAGGCGCTGAAGATCATAGAAGAGTGGATACAGGATAAAATAGCTTATGATAGGCTTGTAGAGGAGCTTGAAAAACTAGCCAACGGCTAAAGACGAGAAGAGCTTAACGTGGTGGAATATATAAACCATCATCTCTAGGCGGTTCCCCCTTGGCAGAGATATACTCTAGGAAGTGTGACTTCCACCCGTCCATGCAAGGCTATTATACCCATTAAAATGAGCCTCGTTGGCGCTCTCCGGGCCCACCTGTAGGTTAGCGTTAGGGGTTATCGATTCAAGCTCCTCTAGCTTAGCCCTGACTCTTTCTAGATAGCTAGCCTTATGAGGCACTGCTCCTTCAATTTTCCTTCAGCCCATCTAGCTTCCTAGCAGCCTTCTCGAAGAAGACTAGCTCCCCCTTAATATACCTCGACATGAACCCCTCCGAACTCAACCCGCACCTCTCCTCAAACCCCCTTACCTTCCCCCCTCACGACAGCCGCCTCAAGCTCCAACCCCCCAGTCTCAGCCCTGAGAGCCCTCATCAATAAATGCAACTCCCTCTCCCACAGTAATAGACCACTACGTTCCACAATTTCACACTCCACATTGTACACATAGTTAATATGATTAATCCCATGCATCCTCCTCCTAGAGCCAGTAAATAGACCTTCATGCCAATCACATTGTACCTTCCAATGGTGTAGGTTGCATCATTATTATCGAGAGCTGCAGATTAGGTCCTCAAGGCTTGTAAGCCTATGGCAGCAGGCTCACACTCTCCATGCAACCCCATTCCATACAAATTTTATTTAGACGGGGAAGGTCTAAGCCCGTCAAGACTAGCTTCCGGCATTTTATTTGATGTTATTTGATGTAAAGAGAGTTATGGCTAGTTTGGGCCTTGCAAACACGACCTTACTAGCCCTCTCTAAACCTTTAATGAAGAGCTGCCTAACGCCTCCAGCTAGGTTCTTAGAGGTTAAAAGCGTCACCTTCCTAAGGTCCTCATCACCCGCAGCCTTAGACTCAAGCACGTCAAAAACCTTCATGCAAGAACCTCTCCATAGCTTTGGAGGGTCTACGGGCTCCCGGAGGCCCCGTGTAGACTCTAACGGTATTAGTGCTTTATTGTCCATGTTGTAGTGTGGGGGTTGGCGGTTGTATGGGGGTCTTCGTTGACAGGGGTTACCGTACTCTGCTTGGGCTCCCCTTCTACGACCGGGTACGTGAGTTGGAGTTCCTCAGCGAGCTTCTTGGGGCTGCGAGGACTGTGGTAGTCTACGGGCCTCGTAACGTGGGTAAGAGCGAGCTGGCCCGCTACTACGCCCAGAGGCGCTCCCCAGGCTCGCCATTCCTGCTGGTAGACGCTCGTAGGCGCTCTGCTGAGGGGCTTGGGCTGGCTAGGCCTGGCGTTTTGAGGGAGCTACTGGGGCTCGCGGACAAGTTACTCTCAGGCGCCCTTAGGGCTCCCAGCCTCGTGGGGCTTGCTGAGGGCGTCTCTAGGGTTTACCGAAGCCTGGGGCCTGGGCCTATAACCGTGGTGGTAGACGAGTTCCACCTACTCTACACTAGTAGGAGGGAGGCCCTACTGGAGCTTGAGCGGGCGGCGGGATACCTGGCTAAGAGGGGCGAGCCCGGGGCGCGCCTAGTGGTGACTTCTAGCGAGGGCTTCGTAACCCTGGGCTCTGCTAGGCGCAGGCTCCTAGGCTACTCGGCAGGCTACCTGCCGGTCGAGGGGCTCGACAAGGGGCACATGGAGGCCCTCTACAGCGACTACAGGGCCCGCTATAGCTGCGGGCTTGGGTTCAAGGTGTACTGGGGGGTTTTCGGGGGGTCTCCGGGCTATCTGGTGGAGGCCTGCAGCCTAGGGGAGGAGAGGCTCTTCAGAGACTACATACCCGGGGTGCTGAGGGACGTGGTCGACGAGGCCATAGCATCAATATCCGCCGAGCTGTCAGAACCCCCCTCAAAGGTGTTGGAGCAAGCCTCAAGGATACTAGGGGGGCCG
>WAKF01000032.1 GCA_015523465.1 Aeropyrum sp. | reverse complement strand
CTCGGAGATGTGTATAAGAGACAGGCTCGGTTTCTATAAGGATGAGGTTTGGGCCTACTCTAGATGCTTTAGCCTTAACTCCCACCAGGCGGCACCCTGATAGAGCTTTGAAAGTGATGGGGGCTTTTAAGCCGGGTTGGATGGTGTGGGGTGTAGGGTGTGAGGGGGCGGTTGGCCTCTAAAGTATTGTATGTAGTCTTGGACGGGGCTCCGGATTCCCTTAGCTCTCCTAGGAGAGCCTTGGAGGAGGCTGTTAAGCCCAATATAGACTCGCTGGCTGAGAGGGGGGTATGCGGGCTTATGTATACTGTCGCCCCGGGAGTCGCCCCTCAAAGCGACGTAGCAACCCTTAGCCTTCTAGGCTACAACCCGGAGGAGCACTATCCCGGTAGGGGGCCTCTGGAGGCTCTGGGTGCCGGCCTCGCTCTAGGCCCCGGAGCTATAGCTTTGAGGGCTAACTTTGCCACTGTCGATGCTAGAACGTGGCGTATACTTGATAGGAGGGTCGGGAGGAGCCTTACTAGCCGTGAGGCTAGGGTTCTCGCTGAGGCTGTGGATGGCATGGGTCTTGATGGCGGCTGGGGCCTGGCCAGGTTTAGGGCTACCATAGGTCATAGGGGGGTTCTGGTTTTATCTCATAAGCGCTACAATCTGAGCGATGCCATATCTAATACTGATCCAGCGTATGAGAGGAGAGGTAGAATAAGCGTTGCCCTGGAGAAGTTTGAACCCGTGATTCGAAGATCAGTGCCCCTGGAGGATAGCGAGGGCGCTATGGTCGCGGCTAGGATGGTTAACGAATTCACTGAGCGGGCTATAGAGGTCCTAGACAGGCATCCTGTGAATCTTGAGCGTGCTAGGAGGGGGTTACCTAAGGCCAACGCTATACTATTGAGGGATGCGGGTAAGATGAGTGAGAAGCCTCCAAGCTTCGAGGATAGGTTTAGACTGAAGGCTGCTAGCATTGTCGAGATGGTTGTTGAAAGGGGGATAGCTAGGTACCTCGGGGTAAGCGATGTTAGTATTAACATTAACCTGGAGGAAGTGGGAGTAGAGGAGAGGCTTGAGGCTGAAGCTAAAGCCGCCCTAGAGTCTCTAGAAAGTAATAGCTTCCAGCTTGTGTATGTTCACTTGAAGGGGCCTGACGAGCCAGGCCATGACGGGGATTTTGAGGGCAAGGTTAAGGCTATTGAGGCTATAGATAGGCACTTCTTTAACGTGATCTTGAATAGCGTTGGCGACGATGTAGCCTTCATAGTGACCTCAGATCACGCAACACCCTGGGATAAAGGGGCTCATAGCTCGGATCCTGTGCCAGTGTTGATAAGTTGGGAGGGGGCGCCTAGAGGGCCTGGCTCATTTAACGAAGTCGCCTGCAGAGAGGGGCGCCTGGGGGTTATAGATCGTGGTTATAAGCTTCTGCCAGAGGCATTCCGCATCCTAGGAGTATAGGTGGCGGTGAGCTTCTAGGCATGACCGGGGATCAGGCAGGGGCACCGGATAGGTGGCGGAGGAAGGAAAGTAGAGGCTATGCTGTAAGGAAGATACTTAAGGCCGCTAGCGCCCTGAAAGCTGTGCTAGTAGCAGCTACTATAAGCGGCGTTATGGCGGCCCTGGGCATAGCACTCTACCTAATGGTCTTCCCCAGCGACGTGGTCCTGGTAGAAGCTTTTGTGTGGCTTATAGAGGCTATAAGCTTCTCCAGCCTCGCTGTAGCGTTCTACATTGCGGCTTCTAGGACTATAAGGCAGAGGGAGAGATTTGAGATACTCAGGGTAGAGGCTCTCACAGTGCTACACGTAGCTGTTGCAGGGCTAGCAGTCACAGGCTTCGTAGTCGCTAAGTCGCTGTTCACTCAGGGCAAGGAAGTGACGCCTCTCCCCCTCAGCCTCTACCCCCTCTTAAGCGCCCTCATATCATATGTGATGGAGAAGGTCCTACACTCTCAGCTCCATAGGCTTGAAGTGAGGCTAGTCTCAGTTAGGTTCGTTGCAGAGAAGCTTAAGCTAGACGTTGCATTGGAGGCTGCTGGAGGCCTAGCAATAATAGCTTCCAACCTCACAGGCTCCAGACTATTCGAGATCGCCCTTGTAGTCTCCGTAGGCCTTTATGTTATCTACAGCCTAGGTAGCATAGCAATACACAACCTACTCTACCTAGTAGGTCCCGGGCCGAGAAGCGAGAGGGAGAGAGTGAGAAGGTCCATAGTCACTGTGGTGGAGGGGCTCGGATACAAGGTTAAGGGTGTTAGGGTCGAGAGCTATGGTACCTTCGCAGAGGCTGAGGTATGGGTAGAGTACCCTAGGACGGCTACGTTAATAGAGGCTTACAGGGAGGCTAGGAGTATAGCTAGGGAGCTAGTTCACAATGTTCCCGAGCTGCTAAGAAGCGTAGTGGTAATGGTACCCTCACGTGTAAGGACTGTTAAGAGGTATAAGAGAAAGCCTCAAGTGGCTGTTTCTCAGGATAGCTCGGGTACGACACAAAATATGAGTGACGAGGGGGAGGGTGAGAGTTCGCAGAGATAATAGTAATTAATGAATCATTAATAACTCTACTTAATTAATATTTAATGGGGCTTTAGGGGTTGAGAACTACCATGACGTTAAAGGACCGTTGTATAGCGGCGGTAGTGATATACTAGTGGCTTTTCAACCTTATCAACCTCTATAGAGCCCCCCTCAACCTTACCCAAGACTATGGTATGGTCTCCGCCGTCATAGGTCCTCCACTTTGAAAGGTAAAGGTGAGCCTTACCTCTAACCTGGGGACCGTAGGGTGTGTCCTTGAAACCTACCCTCTCAAGCTTATTTTTAGGGTCTTCTCTCTCGGCTAGGACCTCTGCAACCTCACGGTCGTCGTAGGATAAAAGCGTGATTATAAAGTATTTAGCCTCAATTAGGGGGTCATGGCTTCTGCTGCCCTTAGCTACTGATACCATCATTAGAGGGGGCTCTAAGCTTATGCTTGTAACGCTGGAAGCAGTGAATGCTGCATAGCCCTTATTGCTTCGAGCAGTGACAGCGAATACGGGCTGGGCTACGTTCCTCATAAAAGCCTTTAGAAGCTCTCCAGCGTCCAAAACCGACACCAGAAGACTTTAAATGTGCTGGAAGGGCGGTATTCAAAGCTTTTCATGGCGGGTTATGAAGCCTTGAAGATGGGCGGGGGGGCTCTGTATGGCTCGTAAAGCTATGAGCACGCTAGATGTTGCTGCATGGGTGAATGTGTGGAAGGATAAGCTTGAGGGAGCCAGGCTCGACAATATTTACAAGCCTGAGGGCGTTGACGGGTTACTATTGAAGTTTAAGTGGCCCGGAGGGCAAGCTCTGGTAGTTGCAGAGCCTTCAGTAAGGATCCATGAAACTTGGAGGTTGCAGGCCGAGAGGGAGGTCCTACCCCGGGGGCTCGTAGCTGTTGCTAGGAAGCACGTGAGAGGGCTGAGAGTTAGCGGATTGAGACAGGCGGGGTTCGACAAGATAGTCGAGATTGAGTTCCACAACGGGGCTCGCATCGTGGTAGAACTACTACCTAGGGGTATAATTGCAGTAGTGTCAAGTGATGGGAGGGTTATGGGGTTATCTTCGACTATCGAGGCTAAAGACAGAATAGTTAAGCCTGGGCTCCCCTACAAGCTACCGCCTCTAAGGCGGGAGAGCCCCTTCGAGTATAATCCGGAGGAGTTGATGGAAGGAGCGTCTAAGGGTAAGGATGTTGTTAGAGGCCTCATAGTTGGGGCTCAAGTCCCCCCTGAGGCTGCAGAGGAGGCTCTCCACAGGTGTGGTATACCTAAGGAGCTGAAGCCTCTGGAGGTCGGCCTAGACGGGTATAGGTGCGTACGGGATAGACTACAGGACATATTTAAAGAGTCTATGGAGGGTAAGGGATATATAGTATTTGATGACGAAGGGAAACCTGCGGAAGCAGACCCATTCAGACCCTTAAGGTTTGAGAGGGTGAGGAGCTATCCTACACTGGATGAAGCTCTAGACGAGTATTTCGCTCTAGCTAGGACCTTCAGGCCTCCCTCCGAGGATCCTGAGGTAGCTAGGCTTAAGCGGAGTATAGAAGAGGCTAGAGCCCTTACTGAAGAGTACATGAAGAGGGCCGAAGAGCTGAGGAAAGCTGCAGAGGCTGTAGCATCTAGGTACGAAGAAGTAGACAGGGCGCTTAGGAGCGCCTGGAAGGGGGTCATTGAGGGGCCCATCGTGGAGGCTTCAAGGGCCCATGTGATCCTTAACGTCGGCGGCGTTAGAGTTAAAGCCTATAGGGGGGAGGATGCCGGGAAGCTTATATTGAGGCTCTACAAGGAAGCGGGGGAGATGGAAGCCAAGGCTAGGAGGGCTAGGGAGGCTTGGAGGTCTGCTGAAGAGAAGTTAAGGGAGGCGTTGCTAAGGGCTAAGGCTAGGAGTGTGGCCTCTGCCGCTAGGTCAAGAAGGAGGTTATGGTTTGAGAGGTATCATTGGACTATCACAAGAAACGGTCTCTTAGCCATAGGCGGGAGAGATGCTGGGCAGAATGAAAGCATAGTCAAGCGCTACCTAGGCAGGGACGACGTTTTCATGCATGCTGACGTGCACGGTGCTCCAGCAGTAGTTATCAAGACACGGGGGGAAAAGCCGAGCGAAGGGGACCTTAGGGATGCGGCGGTCATAGCGGTATCATATAGCAAAGCTTGGAAATCAGGGGTAGGTTCTGTGAGCGTGTACTGGGTTATGGGTTCCCAGGTTTCATTATCGCCTCCGGCGGGCGAGTACCTTCCTCATGGGGGTGTGATGGTTTATGGGAAGAGAAGTTATATACACGGTGTCGAGGTTGCTCTTTACCTAGGAGTAACCATTTTCGAAAATGCTAGTATGGTAATTGTGGGCGGTGAGGACGTAGTTAAAAGGTATTCTATAGCTTATGTCAAGCTAGCCCCTGGCGAGACTCCGAGAAGCGAACCAAGGGTTATTAAGGAGTCGCTAGCCAAGGTCCTACCCGAGGATGTAAAGCACCTAGTACTCGGGGTGCCCGAGGAAGAAGTCGAGGATAGGCTGCCTGGGAGGTATAGAGTGTTAAAGGCTGCTAGGGGGGAGGGTAGGACCTCGCTTTTCTCAGAGGCTGTAGGCTTGTGGACCTAGCAGCGGGTTGATAGCGGTCAAGACGGTATCCCATACAGCACGAACTTCTATACGGGCATAGCTAAATACAATTCTACGACAACCCTTAAATGCAGGGGGCTTAAACTGTGGCATGCCCGTATGCAAGGGACATCAAAGGCGCTGTAGCCTACTGTAGCCTCTTAGGCAAGAAAGTTAGCACCTTGAGGTATCCCTGTAAGGGTAGATACCAGAGATGCCCCGTGTATAGGGCTAGAGCTCCAAGGGAAACTATAGAGGTTCCTCAACCGCCACCACCTATAAGACCCGAAGAAAAACCTAGAGCTGAAGAAGCTAAACCTGAAGCCAAGTCTGTAGAGCCTGTAGAGGCGTCACAAGGGCCTGAAGCCCCCCAGGCTCCGGCACCTAGCGAGAGTGCGGTAGAAGCGCCTCAGGCTGGGGCTCCAAGCGAGGAGGCCCAGCCTAGCGAGGCTGAAGCTGCAGAGGAGGCTAAGCGCTGGAGATCTGAAAAGCTTGTGGAGCAGGCTTGTGATGCTCTCACTCAAGCATCTCTGGTAGCCTTTGCCGAAGTCAACAACGTGTTCTCTGGTAGCCTTGAGGAACTTCTCAGGCTCAGCACGGACTATGAGGGTAAGATTGTGTACTTCCGAGGGCGGGCTGGCGAGAGGGAGGTTGGGCTTCTAGTGTATCAGGGGGTTCTTATAGGGGCTCATTCAACCGAGCCTGAGGGTGGCGTCACTTGCGGGGATAAGGCTATAGAAGGACTTAGCCTCTCTACCATGATTAGCGGCATAGTCTATATAGCCTCTCTCACAGCACTTCCAGCTCTTCAGGAAGCCGTTAAGGCTGTATTAGGGTAGACATGACACTTCTACAATGTATGAATGCTGCTCTGAGTTCAAAGCACCTATAACCCTGACTTTAAGCCCAATCTTTCTAGCAAGTGTGGGTATTAGAAATTGTGTGGGCTCTAAACTACAGTCTGTGCACCCGGTATCTATGACTCTGACGATTACCCTGTCTTCTCCGACGTAGTCTATGAACGCTTCATACTCTCCACCAGAGAGGCTGTTAAGCTCTTTAACGAGCCTTCTAGCCTCTTCTACACAGCTCTTCAAGGCTTCTCACCACTACTAACTCTTTCTTCCTCGATCCACCTACCTCTTCAACCCTCGTAACCCCCGTACCCACTATGACCGCTGGAAGCCCGAATCTCAAAGCCATCTCTGCATCTGTATCTAGCCTGTCACCAACAACTATAGGCTTCTTAGGCTTTCCAGCGGCCTCTAAAGCCGCTTCAAGCATCCACCTCTCAGGCTTACCTGCTGTATAGTTAGCCTTCCTGCCAGCAGCAACTTCAAGCGCAGCTACTATAGCACCCGCTCCAGGCTTCATACCATCCCTTCCAGGGAGGGCATGGTCCCTATTAGTAGCCACGAAGAGAGCCCCCACCTCTAGAGCCTTCAATGCAGCCTCAAGCTTAGAGTACGCTAGATTCCTATCAAGGCCTACAACCACAGCCTCAGCCTCCCGTGCTTCAGAAGCGCTGAGCACCTCATGGCCCAATGCAACCAGCTCCTCTACAAGACCCTCCTCCCCGACGACAAATACTCTAGTGCTGCCTTTAACCCTCCTTAGAAGCCTGGAAGCAGAATATCCACTGGTAACTATCCTATCAGGCTGTAACCTGCTCCCTAAGATTCTTGAAAGCATCCTAGCGTAGGTCCTACGGCTCCGTGTAGAGTTGTTAGTGACAATTACTAGTAGCTCCTCCTCAGCCAGCATCCTTGCAACCCTCAGATTCTCATCTATAGGTCTACCTTCAACCCACAACACACCGTCGAGATCCATTAGCACAGCATCATACTCCTCTAAAGCCGGGCAGTTCACTCCATTCCCACCCAGGCTAAAGCATAATAAGCTATGTTGGCTCTAAACCCTTAATTAAGCACCAATGGAAGGGCGCCCCCGCTGAAGTGTACTCCCGACACTGAGTAGTGATGAGAAGGCATTTGGCTGAGGGGGTGCCTCGAGGCCTCGAGTCCCCGTCCACTATTAAGCCTCTGAGACCCAACTCAGTAGGGTGGGCCCTATGGACACGGGTCATAGGGTGTGTTTCAGAGTTATAATAGACCCTTCAACGCCCGTCTCGAGCCTCCTTGAAGCACCGACTGTTACTGGAGTCTCTAAACCCTTAATCGTGGAGGGGCCCGTGAAGGCGTCTGAGGCTATAAGAATGTGTGGAGAGGGTTGCGAGGTGGTAGTAGTGGTTGATAGTGAAGGTAGGATAAGAAAGGCTGTAAGCCTTGCCAGGCTGGCTTCGGTAGTAGCTACTAGGGGAGATATTGACGTAAGCGAGGTCCACGATGAAGTATCTGTCTTAAGCGTCGATGATAGCGTTGAAAAACTAATTGAAGAGCTAGTGTTTCATGGAGGACCTACAGTGATAGTGGACTCCAGAGGTAGACCACTTTACTCCGTAGGAACCCAGATACTCTCGCGGATACTCCAGGAAGAAGTTGATGTGGAGGAGGTTAAGGCTGCAGACTAGCCGAGAGGAAATATTAGCCTTCTACATAATTCAAGATCTATGGAATAGACTGGGTTTGAACGGGGTAGATGCCTATTGTGTGGCTTCTCAGGAATAACATTTCTTGTGCGTCTCATGTAGGCGGTCATCTCGCGCTCCCAGATTCCTTCATAGTTGCAATACTAAGAAGGCTTGAAACGCGCGCTGAAGAAGGCCACGTTAACTTTTCAGGGACCGCAGGGTGATTAGTATGAAACTAGTAAGTATCCTGGATGCTCCTAAGCCTAGTAGAAGACTTACACCCCTTGATATCATAGATGAACTAGGATTAATCATAGAGCGCTGGGAAGCTCCATGCGTTAATGCAAACGGAGAGGACTACGACAGGGTTTATTGGTCCCTATGGGCGCTTGGATGCAAGCTGATAGCGTTAGGAGAGGGCTGCAAGGCAAGTTTAGACGAGCTGGGGGTATTTAGAGACTTTGAGGATAAACCTAGAAACGAGGTTTATAGTAGTGTAAGAGACTTTGCTAGAAAAGCGAAGCCCACACCATTAGTCCGACTCTCATGGAAACCTGCTAAGGATGTAAGAGTATGGGCTAAGCTAGAGTGGTTCAATCCTCTATCACTCAGCCTTAAAGATAGGCCTGCCTTACACATACTCGAGGAGCTAGGTTTACCCCCAGGCTCCTATATAGGTGATGCTAGCAGTTCGAACTTTGCTGCCGCTCTCGCATCAGCCTCTAGAATATTCGGCTATAGAGCTAGAGTCTACCTCCCCAGCACTACTGGAAGGATAGGCAGAGTGGCGTCCCTTATAATGGGGGCTGAAGTAGTCGTGAAGACCGCCTCCTCCACCGTAGACCTGATTAAGCTAGTCAAGGATGACTCTCAGAAGCTCGGATTTACCCATATAGACCAGTTCACCAACGACTTGAACTTTGAGGCTCATATTAGGGGGACTGCTAGGGAGCTAGACTATCAGGCTCGTAGTAAGGGGATAAGGGTGTCGGGGTTAGCGGGCTCTCTGGGCACTTCAGGCCACATGGCTGCAGTGGCCTTCTACTTTTCCCGGAGGACCCGGGGGGACGTTGATATAGTTTTAGCCCAACCGGCAAAAGGTAGTGTCATACCAGGCCTTAGGAGAGTTGAGACGGGTATGCTGTGGATAAACCTACTAGACGTTGATTATAACATTTACGATGTGACGCTTGAGGACGCTTTAACAGTAGCAGTAGAGGTTGCTAGGAGTGACGGGCTGTTAGTATCTCCTTCCGCTGGGGCGGCATTCGCAGCTCTTAGAGCCCACGCCGAAAACTACGGGATCTCGGGCAATTACATAGTTATAGTCCCGGACACCGGCTACAAGTATCTGGACTTGTACGAGTCCTGGGTAGGGGGTGAGTTAGCGTGAAGGTTAGAGCCCACATTACGGTTAGGGGTAGGGTTCAAGGTGTCTTCTTCAGGGCTTCTATGAGGGAGATTGCGCTGGCTAATGGGGTGACAGGGTGGGTTAGAAACTTGGCTGATGGGAGAAGTGTTGAGGCTGTTCTTGAGGGTGACTGGGATAGCGTGGAGAAAGTGTTGTGCTGGAGCTTGAGGGGCCCTCCAGGGGCTAGGGTCGAGGAGGTTGAGATAAAGTTTGAGAAGTACAAGGGAGAGTTCAAGACATTCGAAATCAGGTTCTAGGGGGTGACGTTGTTGAAGCCTATAAGAGTCTTTAATACTCTGGGAAGGAGGCTCGAGGTATTTGAACCCTATATTACAGGCAGGGTTGGAATGTATACATGTGGGCCTACAGTATACGATTATACACATATAGGTCATGCTAGGACCTTCACCGCCTTCGACGCTATGAAAAGATATCTGTGGCTTAGAGGTTACTCCGTTCTTCACGTGCAAAACATAACTGATATAGACGATAAGATTATAAATAGGGCTAGAGAGGAGGGGAGGGACTGGAAAGAAATCGTTGACTATTATACGAAAGACTATCTGGAGATGATGGAGAAGCTTAATATAAGGATAGACATTCACCCTCGAGTCACTAGCCACATAAAGGAGATTATCGAGTTCGTTGAAAGTCTTATAGAAAAGGGTTATGCTTATGCTACTCCAAGCGGCAATGTCTACTTCGAAGTCGATAAGTACCCAGACTATGGAAGGCTAAGTCGTAGGACCTCAAGGGAGGCATGGAGGCAGGAAGAAGAGTACCTGCAGGAAAAGAAGAAACCCTACGACTTTGCATTGTGGAAAGCAGCTAAGCCTGGTGAGCCAAGTTGGGAGAGTCCTTGGGGGCCTGGAAGGCCTGGATGGCACATTGAATGTAGTGTAATGAGCATGAGGTACCTTGGGAGGAAAATAGATATTCACGGGGGAGGGGTAGACCTAGTATTTCCTCACCACGAAAACGAAAGAGCGCAGAGCGAGGCGCTTACGGGGGAGAAGTGGGTGAAGTACTGGCTTCACGTGAGCTATCTTACGATAAGGGGCGAGAAGATGTCTAAGTCTCTAGGTAATATTATACCTCTTAGAGAGGCGCTGGCTAAATGGGGCTCAGGCCCCTTGCGCCTCTGGCTGCTAAGCTCCCATTACAGACATAACCTAGACTATAGTGAAGAAGCCTTGAAACAGTACACGCAGCTCTATAACAGGTTGAGGGCTGTGGCTGAGAGGGTTGCTAGGAGACTTGAAAAATCGGAGCCCTCACACTACCTTGAGGAAAAGGACCTCAGTACGCTAGGCAGGCTTCGCTCGCTCATCACGGGATGGCACGAAGCAATGTCAAACGACTTCAACTTCGGGGCGGCTGCTAAGTACCTCTGGGAGTTCACTACTACCTACTTTAGGGAGGTTGAGGCTAGCGAGAGTTCTGCTTTGCTAAGCGTGGCCTGGAAGTTCATCGTTGATACTAACAGGGTGTATGCGTATGCAGATGATATAGTTGGAGGCGCGTGGAGAGTCGGGGAAGGGTTAGAGGAGCCTCTGATAGACTTGATAGTTGAGGTTAGGAGTAAGCTTAGAGAAAAGAAGATGTACGACCTAGCAGATTATATTAGGGAGAGGTTAGCTGTCATGGGCATTCAGTTGTTAGACTATGGGCTTAGGACGGAGTGGAGAAGGGTGGAGAAGGGTAAGTGACAATGACTTCAAAGCTAACGCCCGAGGCTCTAGAGTTACTGGATTTTGAGAGGTTCTCAAGGCAATTGGGCCTTCTGGGGGTTGAAGGCCAATTATCACTAGCTTCCTCAACGGTAGCAGTTGTGGGCCTTGGAGGTCTAGGCTCGGTAGCGGCATTATACCTTGCTGGAGCCGGCGTAGGCAGGCTCATACTCGTTGACAAGGATGTAGTGGAGTCGAATAATCTACACAGGCAGATACTCTACACAGAAGCTGACATAGGGAAGCCTAAGGCGGTAGTAGCTGCTGAGAGGCTGAAAGGTATAAATGGTAAGATAAGGATCGAGGCGATACCAGAGCCTCTAGACCCCCAGCTAGCCCTAGAGATAGCTAGGAATTCGGATGTTATAGTAGATGCTCTCGACAACTGGAGGTCGAGGCTACTGGTAGATGCTGCAGCATGGAGAGAAGGGAAACCACTAGTACACGGTGCCGCAGAGAGGCTTTACGGACAGGCAACGACCGTGAAGAAAGGGGTTACTGGGTGCCTAGCATGCATAGCGCCGCCCAACATAGAGGCCTCAGGCTGCCAGGCCATACTAGGCCCCGTCGTCGGGATCCTAGGATCTATTCAAGCGCTAGAAGCCATCAAGGTTATCACGGGCGTAGGAGAACCTCTATATAACAAGCTACTGATACTAGACGCCGCGACACCGTCAATTAACATTATAAGCTTGAAACCTATAGACTGTGGCCTATGCATAGACAAGCTGAAAATCGAGGAGAGAATGCCTGAGATAGCGTCAATACTTTAACCCTCACACTACAATTAACCTCGCTACGGGGCCCGTAGCTCAGCCAGGACAGAGCGCCGGCCTTCTAAGCGGGGGAGGCCGGCCCTGCGCGGGGTGAGCCGGTGGTCCCGGGTTCAAATCCCGGCGGGCCCGCCACCCCTATTTAAAAATTCAGTGTAGGTTAAATTAATGGAGTGGGGGTGGTGCCAGCGGGTGCCCCGGAATCTATGGGAGATCTTTAAGATGCTAGAGGATGATGACTTCAGGGTTTTGAGGGCTATAGAGAGGTTTCACGGTAAGTATGAGTATGTGCCTGTAGAGCTTGTAGAGAAAGCTGCAGGGCTTCCTCCTTCAAGACTTGTAAAGGCTCTTCATAGGCTCTCTAACCTTAAGCTTGTTAAGAGAAGGCTGGGGAATCTTAGCGGGTATACTCTTACATACATGGGGTTGGATCTGCTGGCTTTGAGAAACCTCGTTGCAAGGGGTATTATTGAAGAGCTTGGCGACAAGATTGGTGTGGGTAAGGAGGGTGACGTGTATATAGGTGTTTCGCCTGGGGGAGATAGGGTTGTGGTTAAGTTTCATAGGGCTGGTAGGGAGAGCTTCAGGAAGATTAGGAGGCATAGGAGCTATGCTCTAGACGTGAGGGCTACGACGTGGCTAATCCTTGCTAAGATCGTGGGTGAGAGGGAGTTCAAGGCGCTTGTAGCCTTGGAGAGGGAGGGAGCTAAGGTTCCACCCGCTATAGCTTGGAATAGACATGCAGTTGTCCAAAAGTATGTTGATGGATTAGAGTTATCTATAGTGCGAGAGCTGGATGAAGAGTCGGCATTTAGGGTTCTTGTTGATAGTGTTGAGACGCTCAGGATAGCATATACTAGAGTGGGCATAGTTCATGGAGACTTGAGCGAATACAACATTCTGGTTAAGCTAGGAGAGCCTGTTGAAGCCTATATAATAGACTGGCCCCAGTACGTCTACAAGGATGAACCCAATGCTGAGGAGCTACTGCGTAGGGATGTAACTTACCTCTTAAGGTTCTTAAAGAGGAGGTTTGGCTTGAGCCTCGATGTCGAGGAGGTACTGAGGTATGTGAAGGGTGAAGTTGATGAGCCGCCCTGGTGATTCTATCAGTGAGGTCTATATGGGTGTCGACCTGGAATCTGGGGCTCCCGGTTCTCCTAGTGCTAGGTATACTATAGTTGCTGTCAACGGGGAGGGAAAGTTTCTCTATAAAAAGGAGCATGTGACGCTGCCAAGGCTAATAAGGATTCTCTGGGAAGTCAAGCCTAGAGCGCTGGCATTCGATAACGTATTTGAGATCGGCGAGGACTCGGGGAAAGTGGCGAGAGTAATCTCTATGATGCCTCCCGACACCCTGATAATACAAGTTACATTCCAGGATGGGCTATTTATAGATATGAGGGAGGCTGCTAGGCGGGCTGGAATCAAGGTCGAGAGCGGCAAGCTTACCCCCGCTAAGACTGCCTACCTAGCGGCTCTGCTGGCGTCAAAGGGCTATGGAACCCCGCTCAGGGTTGTAGAGGAAAAGACCATCATAGTGGTCTCGAGGGGAAGGAGCGGCTCCTCCGGCGGTTGGAGCCAACAACGGTATCAGAGGAGGATTAGGGCTAGCGTTGCCAGTGCCGTGAACATGATTAAGGAGGTCTTAGACCGTGAAGGACTGGATTACGACCTTCAGTATAGACGTAGCAAGGGGGGTATAGAATCGGCTTTCTTCACTGTCTACGCTTCTCCATCACGGGTTAAGACGTTACTTAAGGGGTTTAAGGGTGATAATGACGTGATGGTTAGAGTTAAGCATGTATATAAGAGTAAGCTGCTCATTCCAGGAATTAATGAGTCCGGCGGGAAGAGATACCTGATTTTGGGTATAGACCCTGGGATTACTACAGGTATAGCAATACTAGACATGAATGGTAACCTCTTATATATTGACAGCGGGAGGAACCTGGATAGGAGTAGGATAGCGGAGATAGCTAGGTCCTTCGGCAAGCCTGTTATAGTAGCTGTGGATGTGGCGGAGCCTCCAGACCTAGCTAAGAAGCTAGCCAGCCTCTGGAATGCTACGCTCTTCACCCCTCCGCAGGACCTGTCACCGCACGAGAAGAGGTC
The DNA here is from genome assembly GCA_015523465.1 of Aeropyrum sp. Classification (GTDB taxonomy): domain Archaea; phylum Thermoproteota; class Thermoprotei_A; order Sulfolobales; family Acidilobaceae; genus Aeropyrum. Next base: position 6,966 of record WAKF01000032.1, on the reverse strand, counting down.
GTTAGCATCTAGGATATTAGATAGCGTGGAAGACTCGCATGCGAGAGACGCTCTAGCTGCGGCTGTGAAGGCTTACCTGGCACTTAAGTCTAAACTCGAGAGTATAGAAAGGCACTTGGATAAGATGGGTATTGACGTGAACGTTGAGGATGTAAAGGCGGAGGTAGTGAGGGGTGCTAGTATTGCAGAAGCCCTGGAGAGGGCTATAGCCGAGAGGCTCGAGAAGCTGGAAGTAGATGAGGCTAAGAAGGGAGAGGGTAAAAGAATAGGAGATAATAGCGGGAAAGTAATGCAAGATATAGCTAAGTACGTTGAGATCATTGAGAGTTTGAAGGCTGAGCGTGAAAGACTGGCGTCAGAGCTCAGGAAAGCTATGAATAGGGTAGAGGAGCTGCAGAATGTGATAGAGCGGCTTAGGAAAGACGCTGCGTCGAGAGCTTTAAGGGATAAGATGCTTTCCTCTATGAGGGCTAGTATAGAATCGTTGACTGCCAAGGTGGAGAGCCTGAAAGGAGAGCTGGAAAGCGTTAAAAGGAGGGAGGAAAGGCTCCGTGAGGCTTTAAAACTTCTCGCGAAGGGAGAGTATATGATGGTGAGGCGCCTCCAAAAGCTTAATCTAGCCGAGATCAGAGAATCTACTAGACTCTACGGGCCGCTGAGGGAAGGCGAGGTCGTCTATGTTGAAACCCAAGAAGGCTTTACTCTCGACGCTGTGAGAGTCCTCCTTGCATCCAAGGTGCTAGGAGTAATCCTAGACAATGCGGAGGGTCCTTTAGCTAATTCGTTGCAAAAACATGGGATCCCCGTGATCACTGGTAATGAAGCTGGATTAAAGGTTATAGAAGAATTTGTGCTTGCGAGAGCGTCTGTTCGGAGGGAGTTGGAAGCGAGGAAGAAAGTTAAGAGGAAAGCTGAAGAGCTTGATATTAGGAGTATCGTGGAAGAGTATAGGAGAGAGAGGAGTAAGCTATTCGGCAGGCGGTAGGTCTTTCCTTAAAAGACTCGACGCTAAGATTCGCGCATCGCGCCTAATACACTATAATCTCGCCTTCGACGAACTTTCTTGTATATTCAGTGATGCTATCTAGGACCTCGTTGACTATAGACTCAGCCTCCCTCGCCATATCGCTAGTTACCTTCTCGCTCTCAGGGTTAATCTTAACGTCTACTATCAGCGGGTCGTCTATAGGCCTTCCGATCTGACTTACAAGCTTAACGTACACTTCCTCGACACCTTTAACTTCATTATAAATCCTTTGAGCCGCCTCGATAGCTGCTACATTGTATATCTTGCCTACATGGTTTACCGGGTTCTTACCTGCAGCCGCTTCCATGCTCATAGGCCGCATGGGAGTTATAAGCCCATTAGCCCTGTTACCCCTCCCAGTAGCTCCATCATCTCCATGCTCGGCGCTGGTGCCTGTGACAGTCAGGTATAGTATGCCCTTCTCCGGTATATCGCCTGTATTGACATAAATTTTGACTTCATAGTCGGGGGCTACTTTAGAAGCAAGGTCTGCTACCATATTAGCTACTTCCTCCTTAACCGAAAGATACTCGTCCTTATCTCTAAGCAGCCTACTTATCATTGCTACAGCTATAGTTAGATCGACGCGGTTGCCCTCCCTAACACCCATAACCTTGATATCCTCGCCTACAGCAGGCACCCTAGACTTAACTTCCCTACTATTAAGCATTCTCTCGGTTTCAAGCACCAGCTTCTCAAGCGGCGTTAAGGGGGCGAAGCCCGAGCCTATGCTCGTATCGTTAGCCCTAGGAGCCCTACTCTCGGCCTCAAATATGCCTACGAGATCCGCACTACCCCTACCTATCTTGTAGTCAATTATTAGATGGTCCTCTGGATCTAGGAATCTAAAGTTGTGTTTGATGTATCCTTTAACAGCCCTTAGTATAATGGGTCCTACAGGGATCTGCTCCCAACCCCCCTCTGTTCTCACATCAGTGGTAACTCTACCAGATACTATAATATAGATAGGCTGTATTACATGGCCTCCGCCGAAATGTGGCGATGCTTGACCCCCCACGAGTAATACCTTGTCTACGTTATGGTGTAATACTCTACCGTAATTCTTCATATAATACCTGCTTAGCTCCCTGCTGACAGCCTCTGCAACTGCATCGCATATAGTATCTGGGTGCCCAAGCCCCTTTCTTTCAACTAACTCCACCCTAAAGTCACTCACTTTGGGGTAAGAATACTCTTCAATAATTATCCTCCTACCCACAGTCTCAACACCCCTTCAGTAAAAGGCTTAGGGAGGCTCCAACCCTTTAATACTATTTACTTTATCCCGAACTGGTAGGGGGTAACGGGTTAGAAGTGGTTAGGAGGAATGTACTCCTAGGAGGAGTGCTAGGGGTAGGGGCGGGAGTGTATACAGTGTTGGCTACAACGTTAGCGGGGCTTGGTGAGGGTATTTTAATTCCAACTGTAGTAGCAGGCCATGTAGTCTCAGCCTCATTGCTGGTCTTCCGTTATCGCAGAAAGGGGTTAGGGGTTATAGTAGAAGCTATAGCAGCCCAGCTACTAGCCTATATAGCCTTTACGCCGCCACTCTACACTCTAGCCTTAAGGTTTACAACTTAATCGGGCCTCGGCCTTTAACTGTTTATTTATCCATTATAGATAAGCATGGAGTCCTTAACACTAAAACTATTTAAAAATTTAAAAAACCCCTAATTAAGTTAAGATAATGTGGAGGCTGGGAAGTAAAATGGGGCTTGATATTCAAAGGTTGCCTAAGAAAGAAGGCATAATTTATAATGAGAATGAAGGCGTCCTTTACGTTATAGGATATAGGAACGTGGCAAAAGTTGCGAAAGCCCTCGCAAGTGAGACTAGAACGAGGATTATAGACTTGCTAAGGCATGGTCCTCAAGGGTTAGATAACATAGCTGATGAGGTAAATCAGAGTAAAGCTAATATCAGTGGTCAAATACGTAAGCTCGAAGAAATAGGGGTAGTAGCACCTATTTATCAGCCGGGAGAGAGAGGTATAAAGAAGCTGGTAGAGTTGAAAGTTAAAGCAATCGTGCTAGTGCTAGACCCAGAAAAGATTGAGAAGAAAGAGTGAAAAACCTCTAAAGCTTCGAGCGAAACAATAAAGTGGTACCTATATTAGGTGTTAGGCTTAACTAAGATTATCTCACATTGTTTTTAATTGTTATATCTTAAGCGTGACGAGTTGCATCAAAGGCTTTTTATAGAGTTGATGCTGTAGCTTTGATTAAGGCGTCGAAGACTGGGGCGGGGTTTAGCGGCCTGCTCTTAAATTCGGGGTGGAATTGCGTAGCCATGTAGTGTGGGTGTTCTCTTCTCGGCAATTCTATGATCTCTACTAAGCCTTTCTCGCTCCACCCGCTTATTCTCAGTCCGTGATCCTCAAGGAGTCTAACGTATTTAGGATTAACCTCGTACCTATGTCGGTGCCTTTCCATCACTATCTCCATGTTATAAGCTTCCCATGCTATGGTACCCTTGACTATTTTAACGGGCTGAGCTCCTAGCCTCATAGTTCCTCCTTTCTCCCTTACGTCTTTCTGCTCGGGAAGCAAGTCTATTACGGGATGGGGGGTACTGGGGTTCACTTCTGTCGTATGGGCTCCTTCGAGCCCTACAACGTTACGAGCGTACTCCACTACGGCTAGCTGAAGACCGAAGCATATTCCTAGCATAGGGACTTTATTTTCTCTAAACCATCTTATAGCCTTAATTTTACCTTCAACCCCCCTAGACCCAAATCCGGGTAGTACAATCCCAGCATCGACTCCCGAGAGGGCTTCGTCTAGGTCTACTTTACCTGTCTCTACATCAGTACTCTCCACCCACACGAATGTGGGCTTCAAACCCCTCCAGGCAGAGGCATGTTTTATAGCCTCTAATATACTCAAATAGCTATCCTTTAGTCTTGTGTACTTCCCCACCATAGCTATCCTAACTTCCCTAGAGGCGCTTTCATAGGCTTCGACAAACTCTATCCACTGGGAGAGGTCGGGCTTCCTAGGCTCCAGTCCTAATCTCTTCTCGATAAGGCTTGGGAGTCCCTGCTCTTCGAGGAGTAACGGCACCCTATACACATTGTCAACGTCATAGCTATTTACGACAGCTTCCCGGGGGAGGGTTGAGTGGAGAGCTATCTTAGTGATCGCCTCATCGTCAAGGGGCTTATGGCTTCTAACCACTATGGCGTCTGGCTGTATCCCGATTCTCCTAAGTTCTTGGACGCTATGTTGCACAGGCTTAGTCTTCTGCTCTCCCGTAGTCTGAAGTAGGGGTGAAAGGGCTACGTGGACGAAGAAGGTGTTTTCGAGGCCTTTTTCAAGCCTAATCTGTCTAGATGCTTCTAGGAATGGTAGGCCCTCTATGTCGCCTACGGTACCGCCGATCTCAACGATGACTATATCAGCTCCTTTAGAGGCCTCCTCAATCCTATACTTTATTTCATCCGTTACATGCGGTATAATTTGGACTGTTTGGCCTAGATAATCGCCTCTCCTCTCTTTTAGTATTACACTATAATATATTTGGCCTGCGGTAATATTATTGCGTTTACTTAGGTTCTTTCCCAAGAACCTTTCATAGTGTCCTATATCTAGGTCCGTCTCTCCTCCGTCCTCTGTGACGAATACCTCACCGTGCATGTAAGGATTCATGGTGCCTGCATCAACGTTGATGTAAGGGTCTATCTTTATGGCTTGAACCTCGTATCCTCTGGCTTGCATTAATAAGGCTATACTAGCCGATGTAATTCCTTTACCCACGCTTGAGAGCACGCCACCTGTAACAAATATGTACTTTCTACTAGCCCCCGCCACCCGGTGCCTCCCTATACCTATGGTGGCGAAAGTTTATAGCGGGAAATCCGGCGGCCTGACTCTATAGACGGCACCTCCTATTGTGTCTCTTCGGCTAGTTCTTAAACTATAGGCTTAGTATGATAGATGATAAACGGGTTAAGCTATACAAATATTATTTATGGGGGGAAGCGTCAAGTCTGTGATATGGGTAATGCCTTTAAGAGAGGTCATAGGCTAAATTTTAAATATCCCCCCATCTATTACCACAATAAACGATTTCATGGATGTGGTGGGTGGGGAGATTGAAGAGTATGGTTAGTCCTACAAGACTTATAGCAGCTCTAACATTGACGGCGTTAATCGTAGTTTCACTCCTCCCCATGATAGCTACTCCTACATCAGCACAGGTAGGACAGCCTGTTGAAAGGATCATATTCAAGGCCGTTACAGACCAGACTGCTGGTATAACTCAGGTTGGTAAGGGCGATGCAGACATATTCCTTTGGAGCCTGCCTTTGAAGGCATTCTTCGACATACCAGAGGACATAATGGCTAACATAGACCTCATACCATCAGCATCCACGTTCTACTCGCTAGCGATCAACCTCGCTAGCAACGTATACGACCCGAACAAGCCGGGCAAGATAGTGGTTAAGGTTAACGGGCCCGGGGATTACGAGTATATTGACGGCCAGCCCATACCGGGTCTAATCTACATAAACGCTCAGGAAGCATTCGGGAGCAACTGGGTGGCCATTACTGATGTTGATCCTGGTGATCCCAACCTCACGTTTAACCCGTTTGGCGTACTCAAGATCAGGCAGGCCCTCCAGCTCATAGTAGATAGGAGCTTCATAGTAAACGGCCTACTCCTAGGCAGCGCCAACCCCATGCTGACAGCGGTGAGGCCCAGCTTCGCCGGGTACGAGTGGGTCAAGGACATACCAGAGGAGCTAGGCATAACCGCTGTGGCTGATACTGAGAGGGCACAACAGCTCTTCAACGAAGCATTACAGGAGCTAAACCAGATCTACAGCGAGTACGGCTTCTCCCTAGAGCTCAGAGACGACCCCACAGCACCCGGAGGCAAGTGGCTATACTTCATAAAGCCCGACGGCACAGCCCAGCAGGTGGAAGTCAACTTCCTGATCAGGGTTGAAGACGAGAGGCTAGACATAGGCAGGCAGATCGCAGCCTGGATCGAGAGCTACCTCTACATTAAGGTCAACAGGATCGAGAGGACCAGGACCATAGTCACACCTCTAGTCTACGGAATCAACCCCATACAGACAAGCGAGACCATCGGAGGCAAGATATGGCACCTCTACACTGAGGGATGGGTCAGCGTTACCGACGACCCAATCTACTACGTGAGGTACGACGTCTGGTTCTTCTACGGGCCCCTAGGAGGCTTCGGTCCAAACCACAGGGTGCAAACATGGTGGTTCTGGTTCCCCAGCGAGGAGGCCTACGAGATAAGCTATAGCCTGAGGTTCGGCAGCTACACTCCAGAGGAGGTTGACAAGCTGAGGGAGGACGTCAGGGCGCTCACGAGGTTCGGGCTGGAGCAGGTGCCCAGGGTCTTCCTGACGGAGAACCTAGAGTTCTTCGCTATCAACAAGAACAGGGTTACCGGCCTAGTCTACGGCACCACCACAGGCCTCTGGAGCATGTGGGGTCCGAGGACTGCCAGGACTGTCGACGGCACTCTAACTATACTGGAGTTTAGCGCTGTGGGAGCCCTATTCCTGAGCCCCTGGAACCCCGTGCTGGGCTTCACCGACATCTATAGCGAGGTGATCAGGTACCAGCTAGCCGACTTCGGCATGTACAACCACCCTGTCACTGGCATACCCGTGCCGATCAGGGAGAGCTGGGAGGTTGAGGTTAACCCTGAGGGTATACCTGTGCCTGGCGACGCTATAGTGTACGACCCCGTTGACAACCAGTGGATTACCGTGCAAGAAGCCATAGACCAGGGTAAGGACTACATTCCTGGCGTCAGGTATGTGGTTACAGAGGGTGAGACTGCTAAGAGTGTTGTCAGGTTCAAGTTCGTCCTGGGCAAGTGGCATGACGGCACCGATATGACGCTAGCCGACATCCTGGGTGTGTTGGCGTTCTACTATGAGTGGGCTTTCGACGACT
>WAKF01000031.1 GCA_015523465.1 Aeropyrum sp. | reverse complement strand
CTGCTAGGTAGACTGCAGCCGCCGCAACGGCCTCGGGCTTCTTGCCGTGTAGGTCCTTCCGTAGCCCAGGCCTCCTCTCAGCCCGAAGGCTAGCCTCTACAACCTTCCTCGCGAGCTCAGCAACCTCCCCAGGCAGCCCAAGCTCCCCCACGATCCTATCCACGAACTGGTAAGTCCTCTCCAGCAGCCTACCCCCACGCCCCCTACGTATGGCCTGGGCTTGGAGGCTGCGTATAGCCTCTATCCCCGCGAGCTTCGAACGCGCCCTCCAGAGCTCCTGAGTGGTGACACCCAGTAGCTCTAGGACCTCGCCCTGCGCAACCGCGACATTATGGATCTCGCAGGCCTTCAGTATGGCAGCCGCCACGAGGGGCTCGGGCCTCCCGGGGCTCCGGCCCCCGCCCCTGTAGTAGGCTGAGAGTATGAGCCCAGCCGTCTCCACGATACTCCTAGACAGGCCTAGGCTGCTAGACGATTCCTGCAGGATCCTAAGGGCCGTGACCAGGGGTACATCTCGCCTCCTAACCCCAGTATACCTGGGCCCCCGGGGCCCCCTCCGCAGAGGGTTACGGGGCTTATCCTCCACTATGTCGACCCCAACGCCCATATCGTGGCGAGTAAAGGTTATCGCTCCAGGCTCGCCGGCTACGAGGCCCCTAGGGAATCCAGAGTCAAAAATGTGGTCTCCCCGGGCCTCATCCTCGGCACTGCTACACTCGCCTGCGCATCCCCCTCTTCTCTCTCCCACCGCCACCACCCCTCTCAGGCCCGCGTAGCCTACGGGAGGGGGGCCGAGCCCCTCCCTTCTCCCTGGTGCTAGGACCTCGCCTATGAGGACCTCCACGCCCCCTCCGAGGCTTTCCAGGCCTACGCCTGGGCCTGCGGGGGGGAGGCAATTCAACGTAGAGCCTTGCGCCCTCAGGTAATTTTTCCATTACACCCCTATCCTTAACTCTCACGACAACATAAGGGTTACTCACGTTGCCTATAACGTCTGAAACCCACCCCACAGCTTCTCCGTCACGATACACCTTAAACCCTATTTTAAGCTTCCTCACTATAGAGGCGTCCACAGGCTTTACAACCACATGGCCCGTTTGCACAACAGCCTTCACATCACCTAGGCTCTCCCTCAAATGTGATCCGCCTCCCACAACCACCTCAATAATACCTAGCTCGGCCCCCTGAAAAACAAGCTTCACGCGAGCCCCCCTGAAAGGGGGATGGGTGGATGCGGCGAGACGGTAACACTTATTGGGGGCGGAACCTTGGTAAGGGCTTGGGGTAATCCTAAATCAGATCCAATTGATAATTGAATTCTGTTCATGAGAAAATGCGTGGCAGGGGAAAGGGGTTTATAAGAGGGGGTTGATATAAGGGGAATCGTGTGGTTTATAGTGTAAATAAAAGTCGTGGAAGCCCTATCCATTAATATATGAATGTCCGAGGGGCCGTAGAAAAGCTAACATAATATCTTGGAGTTGAGGGGTGCCTCTCTATGGTAAGGAACATTGAGGTATATGAGAGGAAGGCTCTCGAACTCATTAAGAGTAATAGGGGTATTCTTCAGAGTGAACTATGGAAGAGGCTTGGCCTTGACAGCAGGGAAGGGTCTAGGATCGTGTTGAGACTTGAGAGGAAGGGTATGATTAAGAGGGAGGGGGTGATAGTTAATGGTAGGAGGACCTATAAGCTCTATTACGTAGGTTCTGTAGAGGCTAAGCGAGTTAGAGTAATGATAGACCTGGCAAGCATATTAGATCTGCCATGCGCCACCTGTAGGTTCCTTCCAGAGTGTGGGCCTGAGGGGGTGTACTCACCCTACAAGTGCAAGCTGATAGAAGACTGGGTACTAAGAGGATCGTAGCAGATCGAAGAACCTATATTTCAAGGTCAACGTCAAGGACCCCCCTCCCTACAAGATAGAGGCCTCTAGCAGTTGAGCTTCAAGGAGGGCTTCTCGTCTAACGTATTATAACTTAAAGGAGTTTGGGTTAAAGGAAGGATTTATTACGTTCATCTAGCGGATTTAAAGGTTTATGAAGACGTGTTTCACAATTATCTTAACGGGTATACAGGTTGAAATATTATAAGGTTCTTATAAGTAAATACTTTTCGATAAGTAAAAAGATATTATGAGTGAGGACCAACGAACATATGCGGCTCAGCGGTAATTTAAAGGATCTAAGTGGCAAGGAAAGATATGAGAATATTGAAGAATCGGTTGAAGTGCCCCATAATAGATGGTTTTAGGGATACCTTAGTTGACATGTCTGAAAAGCTTAGAAGAAAAAGTAATCTAATGCTTAGCGATAACCTGAAGGGCTTGCAAGGCTATGTATTATATCTTGTGAAAGAGACGACTCAGAGCTAGGTTCTAATTTGTGGGTGAAAGCCTAGCTATTACATCTGCAACTACTCTCGGCGGGGCGTCAGTCCTGAAACCTTCGGGGGAGAAGTGCGTCTCCACAGCCCTATAGCCCATCGACTTTAACTCGTCTATTACAGCCTTTCTCGAGGGCATAGACTTCTTGAGCGAAGAGGCTATCCCAGCTATTGAGTAGTATATTGTTCCGTCGGAGAGAGGATATTCTGATGCTAGTAACGATGCTATCCTTGCAACGTGCCTCCCAGAGCCTAGGTATGGGGTCTCAAGGGCTAGAGACCAGACCTTGGAGGCTACGTCTGCATCACCTAGGGCTCCAGCCCATAGGGGGCCTATCTCTACGGCTTCGCCCTCACAATCAGGGGTGAAGGCTACAATGCCCATATTCTTACAGTAATATGCTGGTTTAACCCTAGCGAGGCTCTTATCGGCCCTCCCAGCGCCTCTATACACTCTAACAATTACTCTCACGAAGTGTCTGGAGTAGATAGATATTATGGGCTCAATGCCCTTATCGAACACTGCAGCAACTCTAGCCATGAAGCCTAGGAGAGCCCTAACAGCAACCTCCCTAGCAGCAGGGGTCCTCTCAACCTTAACCATATACCTTCTCCACGCCTTCCAGGGCCTAGACCCTTCAAGTACTGCCAGGTCTGTAGCAGTAGCTGCAACTACAGCCCCGTGACCAGCAAGGTCTAAGGAGGCGTGGAGGAAGGGTGCCGGGCTGCCATAAGGGTCAACGTCTATGAGGGCTATGGGGGTTGGAGTCTCCCTTTTAAGCCTATACATGAGGGCGTTGGCGTCGGCTACGGTAACCCTAACCCTATCGGAAACTCCATTTAGCCTAGCGTTAAGGTGGGCTAGAGCGGCAGCTTCGCCGCTGATATCATTTATAATCGCCTCCTCGGCCCCAGCCTCCAGAAGGTATCTGATACCCCTAACTCCAGTGCCACCGTGAGCATCTAGCACTCTAAGGCCATACCTACCCTTCATTTCGGATAACAGTATAGATGCTAGCATGACGCTGAAGTCCCTGTTAACCTCCATGAGAGGGTTATAGAAGACCTCGAGCCAAGCAGGCTCAAACCTGCCACCAGCAACAGCGCCTCGAGGATCCGGGATGTATATGAGAGCCTTACCTTCCCTAACCACAGCTAGCCTTCGAGGCAAGGGCTTCCGCAAGCCTCCCAGCCTCCCTCCTAAGCAAGCCTCTATTATCAATGGTAACTTCTACAATGCATCCTCTAGCTACCACACGATAAACTTCGGGGTGTGATGAGGGGAGCCTCCTATGGTATACTACTACCTTGGGCTTCCCGGAGGCTAGAGCTTTGACTATAGCATCCCGTAAGGGGCCTACGGCGAGTTCCATAGGACCTATCTCGTCGATCCCTATAATGTGGGCCTCCCTTAAAGCACTCTCAATAGCGCCGACACCCACCCTAACTACGTCATCAACGACAACATAATATCTTCCGACTCTAGGAGCCCCGGGAGGTCCTACCCCCCTCCTTGACAGCCAGCCCTCAGACCCACTCATTATATCAACTATTTTGAAGCCAAGTCTTCCCCCAGACCCCCTAACTTCCGGCGCAGAGATCCCCCCAACCCTGCATCCGAGCCTCCTAAGAGTGTCAACTATAGATAGAAAAATAGTGCTCTTACCCACACCGGGCCTTCCAGTAAGCCCTAAAATAGCCTCCCCCGGGTCCTTCGACTTAATGCACTCAACCAGACTCGAGATCCCTGAGCTTCTCAACCGCCTCCCTAACAGTTAAAGGCTCTGAGCCGACGGATTTTAGCTTCTCACGGTCAACGCTACCACTAGCTACGAAGAGGAGCGTTGACGACGCCACCTCGCTAAACTTCTCAGACTTAGCTAGCCTCTCAGCCATGCTAGAAGTGCTCTCTCTCCTCCTAAAAGTGACTACAAGTACCCTTACAGAGGAGCCTCTAACCCCTAAGTCTACACTAGTCCTTTTAGCATGCACAATCCTAAACCCCATCTTCTTGAGTTCCCCGGCTAAGACCTCTTCTTCGGGGGCGTCGAACGGCTCCATAACCCTCTCGGAAGGCTCCATAGCGGGTTTGAATAGGTTTACTGGCTCAAGTATATCTTCTCCGAAGAGGTGTACTAGCTTCTCAGCTCTCTCTATAGTAGGTTCCATAACGCCTTTCTCATACTCGTACACAGCCTTCCTAGACACGCCCAGGTAGCTAGCTACATCGCCTAGGCTAAAGCCCCTCTCGATCCTCCTCTTCCTCAGCTCCTCACCCTTAACTCTAACCTTGAAAATGTCCTTGTGGGCCATTACGTAAGGTAGGCTCTTCCCCGAGATGGAGTCTTCAAGCGTCTCAAGGTTTACAAGGTTAACTCCATACCTGTCGTAAACGACCCCCGTCTCCAGCCTAATGCCGCCAAGCATCTCAGAAACTATTATGGCAGATGCGTCGAGCACTGAAGCAATACCCCTAAGCTCTACAGCCTCCCTCTTAGACACCATTGAAGCGTCGGGAGTACACTTTAACAGGACTGTAGTATCAACTTCCCTAAGCGAAGCGACCATGTCTATGCTACGCTTAGAAGGGCTTCTAGGGAAGTCTATAACAGCTACTTCTCGCGAGTACCTGTAGACGGTGGCGAGCACCCTGTAAAAGTATTCTTCAACGTCGGCATCGCGCCTTCTAGTCATAGCCTAGATCCCCGTAAGCCCCCCACGCCTTATTACATTTATACATTGTAGCTCCACATTAAAGTTTAAATGTGGAGGATATTTAAACTTAAAATGGGTTAACCCCAACCTGGAGCTACTTGTCTAAATTGAGTTGAAAATTGCTTCCTCCACGCCTCAGATTTCACGTCGAATATAATCTAGATATGTGACCGTATGGTGCAATGCATTATTAGGAGCTAACTAGTACCTTACAATACTTTAGGGTGACCGTTAAAGGTGGCTAGAGGGGTTGAGGTGTGATAGCACCTGAAAGAGAGAAGCTAGAGGGTGCTATTTACAGGCTTATAGAGTACAATGAAGGATTGAGGGAAGGCCGTTACGATCTTAATGAGTGTGAGGTTAACCTGAAGGGCGGGGTTATGGTTGTTGATAGGTGTGGGGAGAGGGGTGTAATAATAGTAGGCGACATACACGGCGACCTCCCGTCACTAAAATATATTAAGGAACGGTTTCTGAGGCAGGCTAGAAAGAGGTTTCTAACCGTATTCCTCGGCGACTACATAGATAGGGGTCTCTTCGAGTGGCAGGCGGCAACTATAGTGGAGCTCGCAGAGGTCTCCAGGGAGCTAGAGGGGGCTGTCGTATTCCTTAGGGGCAATCACGAGCCGCCTAAGGGCATGGAGCCCGTGCCACATGACTACCCTGAAGCTCTGAAGAGCATCTACGGGGCTGAGTGGGGGGAGAGGCTTTATGAAGCCTCTAGAAGGTTCTTTGACAGCCTGCTACACGCGCTAGTATACAAGGGCTCATTCCTCGCGGTACACGGAGGTCCTCCTACAAGCGGTTTTGAAAGCGACTTGTTCGACTACTTAGATTGGAGGGGCGACGGCGAGAGGTTCATAGAGATACTATGGAACGACCCCTATGAAGGTGAAGGCGAGAAGTTACCCAGCCCTCGAGGGATCGGGTTCCTCTGGGGGAGGCCGGTGACTAGAAGAGCGCTAGATAAGGTGGGGGCCCGCGTCATAGTTAGGGCTCACGAGCCTGTTATGGAGGGCTCCAAGTTTAACCACGGCAAGAAGGTGCTTACGCTCTTCTCGAGGAAGGGCGAGCCCTATGGAAACCCTTTGGCTGCGGTAGCTGTATGCCAGTCCGCCAGCCAGCTAGCACTATACCCCGAAACCTGTATAAAGAGGTTCTAGAGGGGGACCTATTCGCCCTGCTCTATAGCCTCCTCCTCAACGATCTTCTTGCCGGCCACAGCCTGGTCCACGCTATGGATTATACACCCTAACTCTTCAAGCTTCTTCTCTACCATGTCAAAGTCTATGTCGCTACCCTCTATGGTTATGGTAAGTGTAACCGTCTCAACGTCGATCTCCTTCACGGTAATGTTAACCCCATCGATCCCGGGAAGCCCAGCCAGCTCTCTACTAACATCAATTATAGAGGGGCCCTTAATGGGTTTTAGGACGTCGAGGACCACCTTCCTCAGAGGCGCGCTCAACTCTCCAGGCTCCCCCACGCCTCAATACTGAAAGATCCAAGTCCTTATCCCTTTCCAAACACAGAGAGCCCGCCGACCACCGCTATAACCCGCCTTCAGTACTACGGCGGCATTAGACTCAGCGGACACCCCCGGGGGTTGTCGCGCGGCCCTCATCTCCCCCGGGCCTTGCTCCTCCAGGGACGGCCGTTTCACCGCATCCCCCGGGTTCCATCCACGGTTTGCCGCCCCCCGGTTGCCCGGGAGGCCTAGCCGCTTCACCGACACGCCCGGGGGCCGTGTCGTTTCTGTGCCGTTGCCGCGGGTATCACCCGCGCCCCCTTTCGGGGCCTGGATGCCGCGGGGAGGGCGGAGTTTCCTCAGGGCCCTCTTTAAGGGCCCCGTAGGCCGCCAGCGGTGGTCGGCGGGCCCCTCTATTAGGTTTTTGCGGGTAAGGTGTTATCTTCTTGGGGGGTTAGGGGTGGGTTTCGGTGTTGCTGGCTAAGTATCCTTTCCTTGAGAGGTTGAGTGACGCCGCCTCGATGGTGGTGGGTTCGCCGGCTCCCGTATCGCTGGTTACTCTGCTCTCGGATAGAGATGTTGTGGAGCTGGGTTTTGAGAGGGCTGTAAGTGCTCTTAAGGGGGGGTTGGAGGGTAGGACCTACGCTTCGAGCGAGGAGGCTATATCATCATTCGTGGCGGGGGTTCTCATTGCTTCTCGGGCTGGGCCTGGAGTGGCTAGGAGGGTGTTCGAGGGTGAGTGGAATAGGGTTCTCAAGCTGTTAGTTGATGGTAGAGAGGAGCCTGGAGTTGTAGCTAGGATCGTAGTGGCTGCTGGGGCTAAGGTTGAAGGTGCTTTGAGGCTCATACCCTGGAAGCCTAGGGGGAAGAGCGTTGAAAGACTATCACTCCAGTGGAGAGTTAGGGTTGACTGGTACTTGAGGCTTTCCAGCGGCATAGTAGATAGGCTTCCTATGCTATCGTTGACAGAAGCATTCTTAGAGGGGGGACACGTTTACCTAGATATAACGAGGCTCAGAGCCCTCGGAGCAGCGGCTGCTAGGAGGCTGCTGGAAGAGAGGTTTCGTGAGGCCGAGGGCATCAGTACTGGGAGTATCGTGGACGTGTATGCTGAGAGGCTTAAGAGGCTTGCACGAGGCCTCTTACCTTACAATACAGAAGCCGTCCCAGAATGCATCAGGCGAGTGTCATCGAAGAGGCTGGGGGAGGTTTCAGACCTGGAAGCCTATACCCTAATGGCATTCCTTACCAACGTCGATGTGGAGGAAAAAGAGGCAGAGGACCTCCTAAAGGGCCCGGCAGGCGCCGCAGCCTCTGTGATAGCTAAGCTCGTGGCAGGGGGAGAGTTGGAAAGACGTAATCCGCCACCATGCAAAAAGCTCAGGGAAGAGGGGGTATGTGAGTGCAAGGGTAGCTTGATAGCAGAGTATAAGAAGAAGATCGGGATTAGCGGTTAACGCTCAAACCCCCTCAAGGCTAGTTACCCTTATCTCGGAGCGCGGGGGTGCCCGAGCCAGGCCAAAGGGGGCGGGCTCAAGACCCGTTGGCGTAGGCCTGCGTGGGTTCAAATCCCACCCCCCGCACCACGTTCACGTTGTTATACAGTTCTACAAACAATTCTATAGATTTATAGGTCCTCCATGCTGACATTCTCCCTTCTCGCGCATTCTTCTCCCTATACCAGCTAGCTTCCCATGTATGGCGTTGGACGGGTCGTGCCTGAGCCATACACGACCTATCCGGGGGGTTCTCTTACTGCAGCGTTGATCTGGGTGGCTAGGAGTACGGTCATAAGGTGGTAGGCCTCGTCTACACTATCAACTACCACATAATTCACGATATTCACGATATAGGCCTGCACAGACCCCTCGGCTACGAGCGCAGATATGAAATCTCTAGCCACGTCCCTCCACGCAACTTTATATCTAGCTATAGCGCTTCCCGGCGCATACTCTCAATATGCTATCGCTTTCTCCTTAAGTGCCTACTAGCAGCCTCAGGACCTCCCTTCCAAGCCTCCTAAAGCTTCGTTCCTATACCGGAACATTAACCAAAGGAAGGTTGCAGAAGCACCGGTAGAACCCCTTCTCGGAGGCTATGAGAGCTAGCAAGCGATCCACGAGAATGCTGTGACAGGCTGTGTCGTGGCCAAGCCTTTCAAGCTTGGGAAAAGAATGATCGTTACGGCTTCAAGCGTCTTCCTCTTACCGTGGCAACTTTGGGATGACACGCTTAATGTAATACTCACAGGCTTTCATAGTGTTATAATGTTATAATGTGTGTAGTGGCTTTCTTCTCGGTCAAAGTAATGTAGGAGGCTATGCCTGCCAGCTTCACCTAGACGGTTCGCCTCGCGTAATTATTCATCGATAGTAAAATAGTATAGTGTTGCACTTAACGATTTTATTATATTATATATTTTTATCAAATTAATAGTATTGGAGTTGTGCGATCAGGATTATAGCACAATTAAATAAGTAGTATTATACTTTATTTAATAACTATGTAAGATAGTTATTGGCCCCAGGCTCCTTTATTGTCTTAAGATACTGCATTAAATGCTAAGACGTGCGTTATATATCATTTGTTCATGGGCGTATTGATTTGTCTTGGAGAAGGGTTAAGCTGAGGTTCGTTGGGAGCCTCGAGATAGAGTTTGTAGATAGAAATGTTGGTATTAGGCAGGTTGAAGAGTTTGCTGTAAAGGGGACTCCGTACCCACTAGTTATTTATGGTCCTGAGGGTTGCGGAAAAACTGCGCTATTGAGACAGGCTGCTTTGATATTAGAAGATGCGGGGTATGATGTGGTTTATGTTAACCCTATGGCTAGGGTTGAGAAGGAGGTACTACGTTTTTCCTCTTCTATGAGGGAGATCGTTAGGGACGCGCTTAAGACTATGTCTGAGCCTTATTCCAGGATCGATGATGTGGTTATTACTGTTGCTCACGAGGCTTTAAGAAGGCTTAGGAGGCCCAGGCTAGCAGTGCTAATGGACGATGTCTTTCAGGCTGTGGGGTTTGAAAGGGCTGAAAGCTATGTTAAAGCCATGCTAAATTTAATAGAATATCCTCCAGGGGATTATGATAGGATAGTAGTTATCATAACGTCGAGTGAGGGTGTCACGAGGTGGAGGGTTGGGAGGCATAGGTGGGCCGTGCTAAGGGTCATGTGGAACATGGAGGAGCGAGGGTTTAAGGAGCTATATCAAGCAGTACCGGGCTCGAAGCTCCTAGACCCCGAGGAGGTTTGGAAGATAACGGGTGGTAATCCAGACGTGCTTAGAAGGCTTTATACTGTGGACTGGAGGGTTGAGACGGTTGTCGGTGATATGACACTCTCAAAAGGTCTTGTTCCCGGGCTTGTTGAAAGATGGAGAGAGGACCTGGAAAGGGCTTTAGAGGACCCAGACTATCTTTGGAGTGCTAGCGGCGATGTGGAGGCATTGGCAAGGAAGCTTGTAGAGTTGAACCTGATCGCTTATGGGCTCCCACCAAGACTTCAAGATTACTGGATCGACACTCCACCACCCGAAAAGGACCTAGAAATGGGGATAGGAAGGTTTGTAGCGTGGCAGACTCCATTGCATAGGGAGGCTGTAAAGAATGCTCTCATAAACGTTGAATAACGCGTCTCAATATTATGTCCCGCAGGCCAGGTTATAAGGGGAAAATGCAGAGGTATGTTATCCGTATCCTAGACGACAAGCTTTGCAGATGAAACCTACGGATCCGCCGAGGTCTATATATAATTTATAAAGGTTTTCCGTCCTCCAAGACGTGGAATGGTAGTTGAGGGGTCTGGGTCGTGGCAAACCTCCGCCTCGCTATAGGGGTTCTTCTGGGGGTTGTAATTGTAATATCGACTGTAACGGTATTCACTACTATAGCCCCCAGACCCGCTAAAGATGGAGGCGGCGAAGAGCTAGCCCCCCTTGAAGGCTACTTCCCGAACACTAGGTTCACAATGCCCTTGACTGAGGGTAGCGTCTTAGAGCTTAAGATCGAGAGTCAGGCTGTAGTTGGGGGTGAAGAGAGGAATGAGAGTGGGGTTTACGTGCTCAAGGTTAAGGGGTTTGAGTGGCCGGAGGTTAATGTAGACCTTGAGGTTAAGGAGGGTAATGCTACTCCAGGGCCCGGCGTAGTAGTATTCTCTCAACTAGCCCTTCCTAGAGAGTTCTTGGGGAAGGATAGAATCTCGCTGCCAGTCTTCCTCCCCGGCGTCGGTGCTGGGGTTTGCATGGAGTTCGAGCTTAAGTCTAGAGGAGGCGGGTTGCTAGTTTACGAGGGCGCTACCGAGGTTACAAGCTATGTGGTGAAGGTTAGGGCTTCATATAGGGAGGATGGAATCATAGCGAAGTTTGAGGCCTTCGTGGTAGGCCCAGACGTTAACGTGAAGTATAGCCACGAGCTGGTTAGAATTGATGGAGTTGGAGAGACAGTTGTTGAGGCTGAATGGCTGTGCACCGGAGAGGGGCTTTCCAGTGATCTCCGCTACGTTAACGAGGGACTCGTTGTCATAGAGAATGGAAGGCTTGAATATATCAGCGTAGAAGAGTTCCGGAGGGGACTTCAAGGTGACGCCGTCTTCCTAGTTATAAGCAAATCGTGCCCATTCTGTCAAAAAGACTGGAGCCACATGCTTAAGGCCTCAGAAGATACTCCAGTTAGATTCTACGCCGTAATAGCAGGACCCCTACTCGGCGAAGAAGAAAGAAAGGCGGCGCTACTGGAGATGAATAAGGCGGGTGTATTTGGTACTCCCGCATTCGTAGCCTATAAGGACGGGAAGATCGTTGACGTCAAACACGGATTCATGTCATACAGCGAGATACTCTCATGGATAAAAGAAGTCTATGGTTAGAGTCGATAAAAGACTACTCTTAAGTCTGCATAAAAGAGTGACTAGTATGTATGGAAATGAGAGTAGAGCAGTTCTTGGCTAATAAAGTTGGGGACGTATGAGAATGTGAAAAGATAGTATATGTTCCACCCTTGAAGAGGTCAAGGACGTAAGATTTCTATTCCAGGCAATCCTAATGTAGGGATTTTAATAGTATAGTCGTTAAGGCGTTGAGGCTAATAATGGTTAGCTAATGGAGGTTTAAAGTTAAATATGTTTGGATGGATGCCAAGGCTTATAAGGCGAGCGAGTACTAGGGATTTTACGAGAAAAATACATGTATTACTTAGAAGGGATTTATGACGTGTGACGTTTTCGATGGTAATATTTACGATGTTTTACAGGTACTAGGTGACAGATATTCGCTCATGATTCTTCTAGAGGCTATAAAGAGGCCTGTATGTGCTCCCCGGCTAATTGAACTTGGTATACCCCCTGCCACAGCCTATAGAAGGCTCGAGGTTTTAAGGAGAATGGGCTTCTTGGAGAGTAAGGGTTTCACTGCTACAGGCAAGGGTAGGTGGGCGTTATGTTATGTAGCTAGTTTCAAATCGATCATGATAAGGATCTCGGGTGAGGGAGTTGAAGTTAAAGTTAACTATGATAGGAGCGTTATTGATAAAAAAGAGTTTGAGAGTAAGAGGGCCCTCTAACCTAACCAGGGCGTTTCTACTCTCCACGCAGGGAATATTCCGGTTGGCGTTATAGCATCAAAGACCTTAACGATTTTAACTTCCGGCAGTGCTGTTGCATCTAATACTATGATTTTATTGTGATCCCATGCAGAGACTACCAAGTACTTACCATCATAAGTGTATTCTGGATGCAAGATCCTGCCAGGCTTATCAAAGCCTAGGTCCTTCCAGGTTATAAGAGCTGCTATAGGCTCCGAGCCTAGCTTGCCCTCCGCTACTAGCTGCCTGTCAACTAGGATTAGGGTGCCTTGGTGAGGACCGAAGACTATGTCGAACACGATATACTTTATATTCTCGTTTCCAGGGGGTATTGGAGTGGAGAATAGGCCTCCACCTGCGGAGACGTCTATGCCTGAAGGCTTAATATAGCCCAATAGCTCGAGGTTCTTAACGTCTATAACGGTTATAGACGCCTCCTTAACGCTGTTCGCATACCATATACCATATACATAGTCTAGTGTAGACTGGCCGGGGTGAGGCGTTTGAGGCGTAGGAATTCTCTTAACGATCTCCATCTTCTCCAAGTCAAGTATCAATATAGTATTGTCAGCTTGAGACGTGACTGCTAGATACCTCTCATCTCTCGTTATAGGGTTAACCTCGTGGAGTATTCTAGCCGCTTCTAGAGTAGCCACAACCCTGAAGGGAGGCTTAGCCTCTACAACCCACACCTCACCTAGCTCCTTAGCGCTAAACACGAAGTAGCCCCTAGCATATGCTAGACCGGCCACCCTAGATTCAACGCTTTCGCCATCCAGGTTGACCCCGTAGACCTTTATCACCTTAAGCGGCTCTAGCGTATAAGCGTCTAAAATAACAAGGGTGTTAGGATCATAGTTGCCAACTGCCAGATACCTACCATCCTCTGATAGAGCTAGCCCCCTAGAGTCATAGCCTACCTTCACCTGCCTCACGACTTGAAGCGTGAACAAGTCTATCTTAGAGACGACGCCGTCCCTGGAGATCGAGTAAGCCCATCTCTTTTCAACGTGGTTAAACTCGACGACATGGACTCTTATACCCACACCCTCAATGTTACCTAGGTCCTCGAGGGTTCTAGTGTTTATAATCTTAAGTGCGCCTCCAGGGTATTCTCTTTGAACTACCACCATCAGGTAAGGGTAGTCTTCTAACTTCCATTTCGCAGGCTTATCAGGCAGCTCCTCCTCAGGTACAAGGACCCTAAGCGTCTTCTTTATATCGTCTAGATTAGTGAGGTCTAGTTTTTCGACGGCGACGGCACCTTTAGGCCTTACGATTAGCTTACCCTTCATACCAGCGTGGCCTACCCCACAGAACCTAGCACACTCGAATGTGAACTCTCCGGCCTTATCTGCGACAAACTCTATCCTATAGGTCTTACCAACTTCTAGAAGCTGGTTAATGCCGAAGTCGGGTAGCGTAAACGTGTGGTATCTATATTGCGGCTCCTTATCTGCGGAAACCTCTACTATATCTATAACAACCTTTGTACCCTCTTCAACCTCTATTACATTAGGGTCGAAACCCCACTGGAAGACTCTCATCTTAACAGTTACAACCTTCTCCTCCTTCTCAGCACCCTCAGACTCCGCGGTAACTGTAACGGTAACCGTCTTCTCTTCAGGCGCTTCTACAGCCTTTTCTTCAGGCTTGGTTATAGAATATCCAGCTACAGCTCCGATGACAAGGCCCGCTATTAAGGCTATTATAGCTAGTTTTAAAGCGGAGCCGCTCAAAGATGCCATATACACCGCCCTCCATTTTAAATGTTAAATATATATTTAAAGTTTTTATATATGGTGATTGTTCTCGCTGCTGAGAGCGACTGTATACAATTCCATTTGGTAAGCTAGCTAAACTAGTTTAGCTTAGAACCTAAAATAATATGTTATAGTCTTATTAAGAAATCACAGTAATTTATTGAATTAATACGCAAATTTATTAATAGTGATATAAATTAAATTGATAATGGTAAAATATAACTTTATGATGTAGTTAATAACGTTTATCGTTATGAAATCAATTTGAGTTGAACCCCACATTATCGTTGAACCCATGATCATAGCATGTAAGGATTCCATGTTAGTCAACGTAGAAACAACAGAGACGATGCTTATGTGAAAAGAGGGAGATTTACGGGCGACTCCCTAGGAATCCCGAGGAGACCTGTCTAAGTACGCTGAAGCCTTAACGGGGGATTTGAGGTTAATATGAGTTGATGCCGGCTAGACCTATAGTGAGAGGTTTGGGCGCGGTCATGCATAGGGGAGTTAGTTACGGTAGGGTTACAGGGATTAAAAGCTACCACACGCTAGCCTCTTCAGCCGTACTAGTTGATAGTGTGGAGGTCTATGAGAGGGTTGAGAAGACTATAGAGGTGGTCATGGGTGGTAGGTATACTGGCTATCCGGGCTTCAGGTTCGTCGCGGGGAGATATCTAGACCACCCGGTTATAGTGGGTACTATACCTCCCTACCCTGAAGCCGTCGTAGAGGTTGTCAGCGAACTCTACATGATGGGCGTTAGGAACTTTGTAATGCTTACCAGGGGGTATAGACTGGGTAAACTTCCCGTAGAGTCTAGGAGTAGGGAGGAGGACTCAATATTCATAGCAGTAGCGGCAGTACCGTTAGACGGAGTCTCGGAGAGAGTGGCAGCTCCAGGCCTACCCTTAATGCCTTCTGAAGCGCTGCTAAAGCACTTTATAAACGCTGCTAAGGGTGAGGTCGAAGGTATTGAGAGTGGTGGCTCAGAGACGCCGGTCATTAGGGGTTTAGAGACGCTTAAGGGGGTTACAGTGACCCTGAAAAGCCCCAGGATGCCCTGGAGCTACCAGGAAGTTGAGCCTTACCTAGGTATGAGGGGAGTTAGGCTTGCAGACTCCGTGACAGCACCCCTATACGCCCTCCAATACTACTATAGTAGGGTGAGAGCCCTCTCACTAATAATAGCCCTAAAGAACCTCACGCCGGCAGCTAAGCCCGTAGAATACGATTACGAGCAGGCTAGGAGAATACAAGTTAAGGAGGCAGAGATAATGAGTAGGGCTCTAATAGCTGTGGTAGAAGCCTTGAAGCGAGCCGAGGAAGCCGAGTCTGGAGGTCCTAGAGAGTAAGAATAATCAGCTACGGCACTCACTTCGAACTTATTAACCCCCTCCCCAATGATCATTATCTCAATGCAAGGATCTACGCGTAAGCTCTGGAAACAGGATGCCACCACGCCGGCTGCTTCATCCTGCAAGTTTAGTGTTAGAGTTCCAGACGGGAAACTATTAAAATCCCCCCCTCCCCCCAGGGGGGAGGGGGGGTGGGGGTTATTGGTTCAAGTTGTAAGTAGAGAGGCCGGGGTTGGAGTCGAGGCTGGGGTTAGAGTCTATGGTCGCCACGTCTATGGTAATCTCTATGAATGTGCTAACGTGGACCTACTTAGGGATGCTAAGGGGCTTGAGGAACTGGTGCTTAAGGCTGCTAGTGAGGGTAATATGAAGGTGCTTGACGTCAAATCATGGAAGATCGGGGAGGGTGTAAGCGTTGTTGCTATCATACTAGAGAGTCACATAACTATACATACGTGGCCGGAATTTAGGTTTGCCACAGTGGACGTGTATAGCTGCGGTAGTCACACGAACCCTAGGAGGGCCTTCGAGGTGATAGTTGAGGCTCTCAAGCCGTCGAGAGTCGAGGAAGGGGAGGCTGATAGGACGCTGGAATAGGTTTGGGCCCCCGGGGGGCTCAACTAACCCCCGGGGGCTCTCTCAGCCTAAACTAACATATTTTTATAGTTACGGGCTCTGGGGCCACCACCACTCTGCTCCCCCTCGCTCCCTGGGGAGCCCTTAATGCCTCACGTTCGCTTTCAACGGTGAGGTGGTATAGAATGCCGACCTCAGCGCTTGAAACCTGGGCTATGGCTTCCTCGACTGTGGAATGACCGGTCTTGACTGCTTTATCTGTTAGGGTCGAGGGGAGGGTTGCTTCGTGGAGCGCTGCATGAGCCTGCTTTGCTCTCTCCCGGAAGCTTGTTGTGGGTCGGGTGTCGCCGCTAACTAGGATTCTGAGGTCTCCAGCCTCTAGCTGGTAGCTTAGTGCTGGCACGCTGTGTTTAGCTTCGAATGCTTCTATCCTG
Source organism: Aeropyrum sp. (assembly GCA_015523465.1). Lineage (GTDB taxonomy): Archaea > Thermoproteota > Thermoprotei_A > Sulfolobales > Acidilobaceae > Aeropyrum. Next base: position 3,482 of record WAKF01000031.1, on the reverse strand, counting down.
AAGGGGCCGACTACTATGGAGCCCCCGGGCTTTACGGGTGTGAACGACGCTTCTACCCTGGAGCTAGACGAGATTGATGCCAGTCCTACTAGCTCGGATGCCAGCCCTATAGCCTCCTCTTCCCCGTAAACTGTAAGTATGCCTCCCCTGAAGCTGGCTATGAAAGCCATCATAGGTAGGCCGCATAGGTGATCGTAGTGCTTGTGTGTTAGTAGTATAGCGTCCGGTATAGGTGGTAGACCCAGAGCTTCGAGCCTCTGGGGGGCTGCGCACCCAGCGTCAATGAGGACTACATAGCCCCCGTACTCTAAGGCTACTGCAGGCTGGCTTCTATGGGGGTGTAAGGAGGCTCCAGAGCCAAGGAGGTGTAGTGTGAGGCAGCTCAACCCAAGCACCCATAGCTACGAATTAAGCCCCCACGCACAGGATATAGTGTTGTAGAGGTTAGGGGTGGGCTTAGGATGGGGTTGGAGGAGGGGTTTGAGAGGGCTGTAGACGTTCTTAAGAGGCTAATAGCAATACCCACAGTCTCCCCTCAGGGCGACTTCTACGAGGAAGCCTCGGAGCTCCTAGCAAGGGAGCTTGAGTCTATAGGGATGGACGTAGAGGTCCTACGGGTTCCAGGGGATTATCAGAGGGAGAGGTGCCCCCTAGCCTCGGAGAACCCGAGATTCATAGTCTTGGGGAGGATTGGCGGGGGAGGTCCTATACTACACTTCAACGGTCACTACGACGTGGTTCCCGGAGGGCCTGGATGGACCGTTACTGAGCCCTTCAAGCCTGTTGAGAGGGACGGCAAGGTCTATGGTAGGGGGGCTGTTGACATGAAGGGTGGTATAGCGGCTGTCATAGGCGCCCTCAGCTCTGTCGCAGGAAAGCTCAAGAATGCCCCCATAACGGTGGAGGCGGCCTTCGTGCCTGACGAGGAGATAGGAGGCCACTGTGGCACGGGCTATCTAGTGGAAAGGCTTGAGAGGGCCCCCGATTACGTCATCCTGCCAGAGCCTAGCGGCCTGGAGAGGCCTTGGCACGGGCATAGGGGTATAATGTGGGTTCGGGTCAAGGTTAAGGGTAGGACGGCCCACGCGAGCACGCCCTGGCTCGGTAATAATGCTTTCCTCTCGGCCTCTAGGCTAGCCCTCGAGCTTCACAGCGTACTAGCCTCCATCTACTCTCAGAGGGCTAGCAAGTATGAGATCGAGCCTGAGGACGCTAAGATGCCCACAGCCATGATAGGTGGCGTTGCAGGCGTCCCTGGCGGTGGCAAGACGAATCAAGTGCCAGGCGAGTTCGAGTTCACAGTTGATAGGAGGCTCATACCAGAGGAGAGGGTAAGCCAGGCTTGGGAGGAGTTTAGAGCAGCGCTTAGGTGGGCCTCAATAAAGGCGGGGGTTGAGGCTGAGGCTTTCATAGAGATCGCGGCGGAGCCCGCGATAAACGAGCCAGGGCCGCTGATGGAGGCTCTCCGGAGAGCGGCTCGAGAAGCAGGAAGGGATGTTAGAGACCCTGTGGTATGCCCCGGGGGGCTAGATATGTGGTATTACACTGTGAGGGGCTCCAAAGCCCTAGCCTACGGCCCCAGCTACCACCTAGCCCACGCGCCGGACGAGCACATAAGCCTAGAGGACCTGCGCTTCCTAGTAGCTACATTCGCGGCCCTTCCCTTCAAGCTATTGGAGACAGTTGAAGGAGGCTCTTAAACAGGTAGACCACCACAGCGCCGCCAGCACCCAGGGCTAAACCCCGAAGCGTATATAGCAGCCTGCTCTCCCCGCTAACCACCCCAAGGTAATAGCCAAGGGTAGCCATAAGGGCTAGGGCCGAGGCTAATGAGAGTGCGAACGCCTCCCCCATGCCTAGTATTCCTGCAGAGGCTGCCAGGTAGGGCGTAGCCGTGAGGGCCGGGAAGACTAGAACCCCGACGCCACTCCACAACGCTATGTAAATGGGTACGAGCATGGCAGCCCTCCAGTAGAGAGAGCCCCTCAGGCTTCTTCCCACCTTCTTTTCAAGCCTTTTAACCTCATTAAGCCTCTCAGCCCTCTCACTAAGATAAACCCCTACAACCGCGCTGAGAAGGCCCATCGAAAGGGCGCCACCCATGATACTCAAAGCTAGAACCCTAGGGTCAACGTCAACGCTAAACCCTCCAACGTTGACTCCAATAGCGGCTAAGAGCCCGTCCATAGCGTTAGTCACAAACATCCTCCTAGCAATGTTGGGGGTGTCAGGGTAGACCTTGACAAGCCTCTTATATTCGGAGAGTAAGGACCTAAGGAGGGGAGGAAGGGCCCTAGACAACTCCAACTCCTCACCGTACTACTTGGTGTTGAAGGCGGGAGTTATAATGGCTAGCCGCTCCCTAGGCCCCTCTCCTTCTCTCCCTCCCAGCATACCATCTAAGGGCATCTTCCACATCGTCTATGGTCACCTCAGGCCACAGCTTGTCGAGGAAGTATAGCTCTGAGTAGGTGGTGAGTAACGGGAAGAACCCGCTAAGCCTCTTCTCCCCCCCACTCCTAATTACAAGGTCTATCTCGCCCAACATCGGGGTTAAGGGTTTGCAGGGGCTAACCCTAAACTCCCATGACAGCGAGTAGCAGACTCCGACTACAAGGAGCCTTGAAGGCTTGTCGAGGACCCCCTCCTTAACCCTCCTAAAGAAGCTGTATCTCTCAGCTACCTCCCTCAGGTCCTCAGGTAGCAGGTTGAAATCGCCGATCGTGACTATGAAAGCTCCATGACTCGCGGCAAGCCTCTCCCCCCTCGTAAGGTTTAGTCTTACCGCCTTCTCAACTGCTCCTAACTCCTCCTTCCTCCTCTTCCTGCAGTTATCTTCGCTTAGGAGGTAGAAGAAGACCCTATCTACCCCCCTGCCTAGGAGGTAGTCTGCGACCCTCTCAGCGTTTCTAACACCTATCAGGTAAGCCCTCTCAACTCCTACACCGACCTTCCTAGCCCACCTCCTATTGCCGTCGGGTATTATGCCTACAGAACGTGGAAGCTCCATCTACAAGGCACCTCCAACTAGCGCATATCATCCTCCGAGACTCCGGCCTTAGAGTCAAATGTTACAGGGTGAGGGGCTAAAACCTTACCCAGACTTCATGCTAAGACGAAGGCCTCCGAGGGTAGGACCTGAGGGACAACGTTTATTAAGCTCTAGTACACCGCTCTACTAGAGTTAATGGTGGCTTGTGAGGGGCGGGTGTTTTGAGTAGAGATCAGCTTGTAGGCTGGATCCTAGTGGTGGTTTCCCTACTAGTCATACTAGGGTATGGATACCTTGTCTTCTTCAGTGACTGGGCCCTTCTGGTTCTCAAGCTGACGGGCTTTCTCGCGGTGCTAGCCTTCTTCGGCCTGCTAGCATGGATAGGCTACACCCTCGCAACAACCCCTCCACCTAAGCCCATAGAAGAGATCGAGAAGGAGATAGAGGAGGAGCTGAAGAAGCTTGAAAAGGAGCTTGAGGAGGGTAAGGG
>WAKF01000030.1 GCA_015523465.1 Aeropyrum sp. | reverse complement strand
TTATCTATACGCTATGGTGGCCCTCCAAGTCAGCCCTGCCAGGTTAATCACCATAGCCATGCTGGCTGTTATTGCCGCGGCTATTAGCGGGGGGGCGTAGAAGCGGGCTCCAGCCTCCATCGTCGGTATGGTAGCCCCCCTCCCCAGCACTGTGAGAGCCGCCGGCGCTAGGAGGGTGGAGTAGGTGAAGATGAAGGATGCTGAGAGGGTTAGGGCTGCGACGGCTAAGGCTGTAGAGCCTGGGCTCTCTAGGACCTTCCTCAAGCCTATAAACTCCCTCCGAGCCATTAGAGCGTATGAGAGCGCTAAGGCCGAAGCCAACGCCGCTATAGAGCCGGACAGGAGCACTACGTTCCCTAGCCCCGGCCCTGCAAAGCTATGGAGGGGGCTGAGGCCGCTTCTAGTTACGTAGAGAGCTAGCATTACGCTGCTGACTGTAAGGGCTGCAAGGGGCCTTGTAAAGGGTTCTAGGGAGCCCGTGGAGTGGAGTAGAGCTGTAACGCCCAGCCACACCATCAGCTCAGACACCTCAACGGGATCCCAAGCCCAATAGCCTCCCCAGCCGAAGGTCTCGTAGCTCCAGTAGGCCCCCAAAGCTATGCCAGCAGATACAAAGGCCCACGAAGCCACTGCCAGAGGCCTCCATAGCCTGGCGGGGGCGCCGGCGGCTACAGCAAGTGACGCTACTAGGGCTAGAGCATAGCCTGTGAAGGTTGTTAACGGGTGCGGTACCACCCAGTAGCTCTTTAGGAGGGGGTTGAGGCCGAGCCCTCCCCTAGCCTCGGTGACCGCGAAAGCCCCATTGAGGGTGGCTGCTACCATTGACGCTATGAACACCGCTAGCGAAGGGAGCGTGAATGCGGCGCCTAGCGTCCTGGCTATTGCAAGACTTGCAGTTGCAAGGGCAGCAGAGAATAGGTATAGGCTGGACCCGCTTCCAGACCACGAGGCCCCAAGCCTTAGAGCGAGGCTTAGGTCCTCCGAGGCGTTACCCGCGACCTCCGCGAGCCTATAGTCTAAGTTTATGAATGCTAGAACGTAGATGGGCCAGCCCGCTACCGCTAAAGCCCAAGACAGCCTGGCCAGCTTCTCGTGAAGCCTCCTATCCACGGGGAACGCTAGGAGGGCTATGAAGGCTGTGGCTAGTGAGGCTAGAGGGAGTATCGTGGCGTAGTGGAGGCCCACAGGCAAACCGTGAACCCCCCTATACTAAGCCAAGGCTTGAAGCTAGGAGTATGAGGCCTGCGGCAGCGATGATGGCGCCGAGGACCCTCCTAGCCTCGCTGCTACCGAGCCTTGACAGTTTGACGGCTAGGTTGGCTGAGAGCGTAGATGCCGCCGCTGGCAGGGCTATGCCTAGCGAGAAAGCCGTCAGAGAGGCTAGCCCTATAAGTGAGCCCGAGGCCGCTGCGAGCATAGCCCCCGCCACTATGGGGAGGCTACATTGCACGGCGAGAAGCCCGTAGATCACGTAGCCAAGCCTCCTACCCCTCCCAGCCCATGGAGCGTAGATGTAGCTCGCCACGCCAGCGTACTCTAGGAGGCCTGCTACTGTTAGGGTGGCTCCCGCGGCCGCAGGAGCTATGGCCTGGAGCGTAGTAAATGCGCTGCCGGCTGCCACGAACAGGCCTGCAGCCGCCGCCGCTCCTAGAGCTGAAAGAGCTAGAACCTCCAGCGACCACAAGATCCTGGACGCCCCCGTGGCGGCTGACGCCATGCTGTAGGCCGCGAGTATAGGTAATACGCAGGGCGACAGTCCTGCTGCTACCCCCGCAACAAGCGCCGCCAGAACCACCGAGACTTGGGGCAGAGAATCCGGAAGACCTACTTCTAGCCTCGTAGCCTCCTCTGCATGACCAGTACCCCAGGTTAGAGTTGCTACGGCAGCCACAGCCTTTAGAGCCTCCTCTACCCCGACCTCCCCGCCGTCGTGGGCTTTAGAGATCAAGTCGATGGACTCGGGGATGCCCCTGGCCCCGCTAAGAGCCCTCACAACCTCCTCGAGTGCATGGCAGTCGCCGCAGGCTCTCTCTAGGACCTCCTCCGCCCCAGCCCTGCCCTCCAATGCAGACTTCAGCCACGCTCTAAAGAACTCTGCAGCATACTCCTTCCTCACCCCACCCACGAGCCTAGCCACCTCATCCCCGCCTACATAGACTATAAAGGTTGGCGTCTCAACGACCCCCTCCTCGGCGAAGAGGCGGGCAGTAAGGGGCGTCAGCTTCACTATGACAAGCCTATAACCTTCCATGTCTGAAGCCAAATCCCTCCACACGGGCTCAAGACTCCTGCATACGGGGCAGGTATCACTACTAAACATGGCCGCTAGCTTATCGTAGGACCTAAGCGCCGCCTTGAAGCTAGACTCGCTCTTTAACTCGAGGGAACCCAGATAAAATTCCTCTGCCCCGCTAGAAGGGCCTGCCATGAGGAGGTAGAACGCTACGAGAGATCCTAGAAGGACTCCGAGGGTCAATATGGAGGCCTCACTTAATCCCGTGTAGCTTTTAGGAGTAGCTAGTCTCAAAGACCCTGCCCTCCACGATTATATCAGATGTAGTAGAGGGTGATAAGGAGCGCCCTTACATGTTAGGGGGCCCAACGAGGGGTGTAAGTGTGCAAACCTAACCTTCAAGCACGGTTTAAATTAGTAATGGTGAGGAGCTGGTCGAAATGGACAAGTTCTCCCGCATAACGATCATCTTTATAACAGTCCTCTTAGCCGCGGACATGGTAACCGCGGTCTACGCTATATTCAAGGGGCCCTTCCCCGTGACGGTCCCCCTCGGGACGCCCATAGCCTACAGGAATATTTACCTGCACGTGCCAATAGCAGTCTCAACATACTTACTATTCGCCGGCGCCGCCTTGACAGGCCTCCTCTACATGATAAAGGGTGGTAGTAGCGTGCTGAGGTATCTAGACGCTTTCATCACCGTAGGACTCTTCTTTGCCGTAGCGACTCTCCTTTCAGGGATCCTATGGGCGAGCGAGTCCTGGGGTGCCCCCTGGAACTGGGACCCCAAGGAGACTGCCGTCCTACTTCTAGCCATAGCCTACGCCGCCTACCATCCCTTGAAGACGAGTATAGCGGATCCCGAGAGGAGAGGAAGGATAGCTGCAGCTTACGCCCTTGCAGCGTTCACTATGGTGCCTATGAGCTATGCGGCTTCTAACCTCTTTCAAAGCCTTCATCCTACCGGAGAAGCTGTATCCGAGTTCTCTGCAGGGGGTATAGGAGGTCTTCTACTATTAACCCGCGTAGCCATAATACCTCTCTTAGCCCTAACGCTTGCATTAACTGCTGGAAGGGGGGAGAGCGCTGACTGGAGGATAGCCGCCATCTATGCTATCGCCGGCCTCGCCGTCGCAGCCTACGCACTCACATTATGCGGGGGTGACAGGGTGCTTGAGGTTGTAACGAGCGAGGACGGCATGATCTCCTCGATGATAGTCTCTACGGGAAGGACCTACACCTTTAACCCCCCAGTAATGAATCCGATAGATCCGCCGCTTACAGAGGATGGAGTTAGCACCCTCATTAACCACATAGTCAGAGTTGATGACGGCAGGATACTAGTGTCATTACACTGGAGCACTCCATTAAACCTAGTAATCCACGTCACCGCGATTAGTTTATCTCTAGCCCTCGCATGGAGGGGGGTGGGCAGGGTTGAAGATTAAGGCCCTCCTCGCTGTGCTCGTGCTAGCAGCGTCTATAGTGATCCTAGGATACGTTAGCATTAGAGAGTCTAGCTACAACGACGTTGGTAGCCTTAAAGAGCTAAGTGCGCCTACAAGGGTCACTGTGACGGGAGACCTTGTAGACCTCGGCGATGGCATCCTACTCATGAACTATAAAGGTGGGACTTACACCTTGGAGGCGCGTGGAGTCTACGCTATCGCGCAAGGCCCTGAGGGGGAGTATGCGGTCTTCCTCCTTAAAGGGGGCAACGGCTTCATGGTAGTAGCGTTGTACCCTGCCTCCGAGTTCGTTTCGAAGTATGGTGGAAGCCCCCTCTTCGAAGAAAAGGTTATAGTTCAAGGGATCTATATGCCAGGGGAGACAGTAGTAATAGGGCTTCCAAGCCCTGATGGGGTGAAACCACTCTACGAAGCCCCTCTACTCAAAGTGGACGCCATACTTAAGGGGTGCCACTCCAGCTATCAGCAGAGGCAAGCCTCCATAACGGGGTGATAGAGGCCTCAAGCCGCGAGAGTCTAGCGAGAGTCTAGCTATAGGGTAAACTTGAGGGCTACGCTCTACCAACCATTATTCGTTAGAACCCTACTTATATGTACTCGCTTAACCTGAGCCTTAAGCCCTTCCTTTAACATGGAGGACTAGGTCTCCTTAATTATCTCTTCTCTGCTCCCTCCCACCTCAAGATCCTGAGTCGTATCTCCCTTCTAGGAATCCTAGGAAGGGTGCATACAGGTTTTAGGGGGCATAGCGTGCATTCTAAACCGCATTTAGCCTCAAATACCTCCTCCGTTTGTAGCGCTTCGCGGAGCCTCCTAGTCCTCTTCCCTTTCCCGGCGTGCTTCCTAGGCGAGGCGCATCACCTCGAAGAGCGTGTATATGAGTGTCATTGACGTGAGGGCTGAAGCCAGGCTTATTAGGTAGCTTGCGGCTAGGACCTTCAAGCTCCTTGTAGCCGCTATTATGGCCGCTGCTGTGGCTATGCATGGAGTGTATAGAGTGTAGAAGAGTAGCGTTGCATAGGCCTGGGCGGGCGTCAAGCCTAGAGCCTCTACCGCATCCCAGGGGTTGGGGGTTCCTGCCTGGACCGCTAAAGCTTCTAGCACCATCTCCTTAGCTACAGCTCCGGCCACGGCAGCGAACGCCAGAGCGTCGGCGGCGTGGCCTTGGATGTCTGCTAGGGCGAATAGGGGGGAGATCACGCTGGCGAGCAGGTCCCCTAAGAGCCTCGCCGCCTCAGGGGAGTCCGGCGAGGTCACAGACCATATGAGGGCTGCAACCACCGCCACGGGCCCTGCTATCTTTACCGAGAACTCCCTTACAGCCTCGAATGTAGCCTCCAGGATCACAGGGGTACTGGGCTTCTTGAGGGGCGGGAGGTCTAGGGAGATCCTAGGGAGGTCGCCACCGCCCTGCAGCCTATATGCAACTCCTACTACAATAGTTGCTAGCACTATGGAAGCTACATAGACGCTGGCCGCGGCGACGGCCTGCATTAGAGGGTTTTTGAAGAGGGCGAAGCTGAAGGCTGCTATGACCGCGAGCCTCGCGCTACATGGCACTAAAGGGGCGGCGAGGGATAGGGCTTTAAGTAGCCTCGCATCTCCCAGCCTTCCTGCAGTGACTACTGCCGGCACGTTACAGCCCGTCGCTATGAGTAGGGGGTATAAGGCTTGAGACGGCATGCCTAGGGGGGCTGTGATGGGTCTAAGGCCGATTGCAACCCTAGCCATCAAGCCCGAGTCCTCAAGGGCCGCCACAGCGAGCACAGTAAGCCCTACTACCGGCGCTAGGCTAGCTACAACGCCGACACCATTCAGTATTGCCGAGAAGAGGCTACCCACGGCTCCCGGGATAGACGATTCCACTGCCAGGCTCGCCCCTTCAAAGAGGCTTGATATTAGGTTTGAGGGCGCCAGTTCCCCTACGAGGCTCGATGCCCCATGAAGGCCGAGGCTGGCGAGTATAAGGTCTAGGGGGAAGCCCGTGGAGACGCTGAATACAAGGAAGAGGGTTGCCACGAGCGTAGCCATACTGGCTAGAGGCGCTAGCGGGCCGCTGTAGAGAGCCTCCACTATAGCCCTCCACCGGCCCTCCAACTCTTCAAAAACCTCTGCGACAGCCTCAATCAGCTCCTCCTCGCTAAGCCTGCCTCCAAGCCTTGAAAGGGCCTTCTCGGCAACGTCCAGAACCATTCTATCCAGGCCGTTAGGAGCCTCAACCACCACCTCCCGGTAGCCTAGAGCCTTAACTACTGCTGCGGCGTAGGCAGCCGCCTCAGGGCGGCTAGAGTCCACGACGACTACAACCTTATGGGGGCGGCTCCGGGAGAGGGCTTGCCTGAGCCCCTCTACTCCTCCAAGGCGGAGTATGTAGACTTCCGCGCAAGGCCTCTCGCCAGGCGAAGCTCCTGGCGTTGCAACAACTAGAACCCTCTCCCGGCAGCCGCCCTCCACGGAGTCCGGCCCTCCATGATCTGCATGTGAAGATGCAACAATATTAAACTGTGTTAAATACTTACAGCGCGGCGCCTAAGGTCCTACCCGGGGTTCTAAGGGCTTAAACTACTAGCTAGTCAAGGCTAGGGGCTCTATAGTTTCAAGCCTGACACGCTTGATAGCGACTGCTAGCTCCCTCGCGAGCCTATGATTCAATATTAAAGGCACGCTATAGTCCGCAGCGGCCCTCCTCACCTTAAAGTCCCTTTGGGGCGCGTAGCCCGTAGTGACTACGAGGCCCAGCTCACCCCCCTTCATCATGCCGACAGCCTCCTCAGCCCCCACAGCCTCCAGGTCTGGGAGAGGGTTGGAGGCTAGGGTTATGGGCTCGTAGCCCGCCTCATGGAGGATTCTGGCAGTCTCAACCAACGTCTTCTCACCTACACCGAGGGGGGTGTATACGAGGACCTTGGAGCCTCGGGGCGGTAAGTTGTTACCCTTTACCCCAAGCCAGCTAAGGAGTAGGGCTTCATGGAAGGTCCTACCCAGCGCCGCAGACTCACCAGTACTCCTCATCTCCGGCCCCAGGCCGGGGTAGGCACCCTTAATCCTAGACCAGGAAAACTGGGGGCTCTTCACCGCCCAGAACCCATCAGGGGGGCTCAACACGATTGCCTCTTTGAACCCAAGCCCGCCTCCAAGCGTGGCTTTAGCCGCTGCTCTAGCCATGTTAAACCCTGTAGCCTTGCTGGCGAAGGGCATGCTCCTACTAGCCCTCAGGTTAACCTCTATCAAGTAGATGCCCTGGGGCGATACTACAGCCTGGAAGTTGAAGAGGCCCTTAGACCCTGTAACCTCGGCTACAGCCCACGCAGCCTCCACGAGCTTATCGATAACCCTGGGCTCGAGGGACCTTGGGGGTATAGTCATGGTAGAGTCTCCGCTATGAACCCCCGCCTCCTCTACGTGCTCCATCACAGCTACAGCAAGCCCCTTACCGTCGGTTACAGAGTCAACGTCAACCTCAACGCCCTCAATATACTTAGACACTACTATCCTCCCCATAGTAGAACTCCTAAGAGCCTCCCTAGCAGCCTCCAGGACCTCTACGGGACTATAAGCTATCCTAACTCTAGAACCTCCAATGATGTAGGGCGACCTTACTATAACGGGGAGGCCCAGCTTCTCTGAGGCCTTTAAGGCTTCCTGTGGAGTCGAGGCTTCAGCCCAGGGAGGGCTGTAGACGCCGATGTCTTCTAGCATCCTGAATAGCCTTGATTTAGACTCAGCAGCATCTACACTATCACCCCTAGGTCCTACCAGGGGCACACCCTCCTCTTCAAGCCTCTTAGCAATGCTATTACCCAGTTGCCCTGCAAGGAAAGCCACTACTCCCTTAGCACCCGTTATCCTCAATACCTCTAACACGGTCTCTACACTCACCTCTTCGAAGTATAGGTTGCCAGCTACATCCCAATCGGTACTCACAGTCTCCGGGTTGAAGTTTAGTATTATAGGCTCGTAGCCGAGCGTCTTGGCTTCCTCAAGGTACTCTACTACGCTCCAGTCAAACTCCACCGAAACCCCTATCCTAAACCCCCCCGCACCTAATATGAGCACCTTAGGCTTTCCTGAGGCTTCGAACTCGTCTTCGTAGCTAGCGTAGGTCAAATAGAGGTAATTCGTCCTAGCCTCCCACTCGCCCGCCAGCGTATCTATCCTCCTCGTCTTGGCCTGGAACCCCCTCTTAACCCTCTCAGCCCTAACCTCCCGCTCGCTTCTTTCCGTGAGGAGAGCCAACTGCTCGTCACTAAACCCCATAAGCTTGGCCTCCCAGAGAGTTTCGGGCGACAGACCCTCCCTCCTTATAGACTCAGCCAACTTAACTGCATCCTCTATCTGGTAGATGAAGTACTTGTCTATGCCCGTAACCCTGCTTATCTCCTCTGGGGTCACGCCTAGCCTGAGAGCCTTGGCGGCGTGGAGGGGCCAGTAAGGTCTCCTAGACTTTAGCCTCTCTATCACAGCGCCTATAGGCTCCTCTTCGAGATAGTACCTTCCGAACATGCCACCATCGACTACCCCCACCATCCTCATAGCCTTCTGCAGAGCCTCTATGAAGCTCCTACCCACAGCCATGACCTCGCCTACGCTCTTCATCTCGCTATCAAGCCTGTCTATAGCACCCTCAAACTTCTCCAAATCCCACCTGGGGACCTTGACGACGACGTAGTCTAGGCTGGGCTCAAAACAAGCTGTAGTAACCCCCGTGACCTTATTGACTAGCTCGCAGAGAGTGTAGCCTAGGGCTAGCTTAGCCGCTATATAGGCTAGCGGGTAGCCCGTAGCCTTGCTCGCCAAGGCGCTGCTCCTACTCATCCTCGGGTTAGTCTCTATAACATAGTACTTCCCGGAGCCTGAGGGGTCTAAAGCCAGTTGCACATTAGCCTCTCCTACAAGCCCTATCTCCTCAGCTACTCTGAAGGATGCGTGTCTTGTAGAGTAGTACTCCCTGTTATCAAGGGTTTGGCATGGAGCCACTACCACGCTATCCCCGGTATGGACTCCCATTGGGTCAATGTTTTCCATGCAAGCTATGGCGGCAACGTTACCCCTATGATCCCTGACAACTTCGAACTCGATCTCCTTCCAGTGGTGTAGGTACCTTTCTACAAGCACCTCCCGGACTTCGCTCTGAGCGAAAGCCCTTTCAATCCACGCCCTAAGCTCCCTTCTGCTCCATGCTATGAAGCTACCGCCACCCCCCAGGTTAAAGCTAACCCTGGCTATCACAGGGTAGCCTATCTCCTCGGCAGCTTCAAGCGCCTCCCCGGGAGTCCTTGTGGCTTTGCTTGGAGGCATGGGGACTCCAGCTTTCTCCATAGCATGCCTGAAGAGGCTCCTACTGAGAGCCTTCCTTATCCCCTCTACCGGCGTGCCTAGGACCTTAACTCCATACTTGGCTAAAACACCTTTATCCCACAACTCTACTCCTAGGCTTAGCGCGGTTTGACCCCCGAAACCGAGCATTATCCCGTCGGGCCTCTCCCTCTCAATAACTTTCTCCACGTACCAGGCCTTCATCGGCCCCATATAGACCCTGTCAGCCATCCTAGCCGAGGTCTGTATAGTCGCGACGTTAGAGTTTACTAGGATCGAATAGATGCCCTCCTCCCTTAAAGCTTTGAGGGCCTGGCTACCGCTATAGTCGAACTCGGCGGCTTCCGCTATCATTATAGGCCCGCTACCCAGAACCAGGACTCTCCTAGGAGTTTCAGGCATTACCTGATTCACCTCCCGAAGCTAGGACCTTCGCTCTAAAAGTTTGACGTAATAATCGAAAATCCAGGATGCATCAGTAGGTCCTGGGCCCCCCTCAGGGTGGAATTGAACTGCTAGTGCTGGAAGGGTTTTATGCTTCATCCCCTCAAGGACCCCGTCATCAGGGCTTACAAACCAGGGTTTGAATCCAGCCTCCACTATACTGTTAGGGTCGACTGCAAAGCCGTGATTATGAGTCGTTATATACCCTCTCCCATTCTCTAGGTCTATTACAGGCTTGTTAACACCTCTATGTCCATACTTCAGCTTGTAGGTCCTACCCCCCACGCCCAAAGCAATTAGCTGCATACCCAGGCAAACACCCAATGTAGGCTTGCCTGAGAGAGCTGCCTCGGCTGCGCTGAGAGAGGCTGACCGTAGGACTGCAGGGTTACCCGGCCCGCTACCGATCACTACACCATCAAAACCCTCGAGCATTTCAGAAGCCTTAGCGCTGCAGGGCATCCTAACAACCTCTAAGCCTCTCATCACGAGCTCTCTAACTATGCCATGCTTAACACCACAGTCAAGCAAGGACACTCTAGCTCTAGGCTTATCAACGACCCTGATAGCTTCAGGCCTCTCCGGAGACACTAGCATTACATAGTTCTTAGCAGAATAGCTCCCCCACTCCTTGAGGGCTTCATAGAGCTCCTTCCAGCTAGGACCTCTCATCCATTCAGGGTAAACGGCTATGACAGCCTCTCTCGCCCCACCATCCCGAATAGTCTTCACTAGCCACCGCGTATCAACTCTATAAGCGCCAGGAACCCCTTGGAGCCTAAGCCACTCATCAAGACTCCAGAAAGCCCTTCCATGACTGTGCCTTGTCACCTCGGCTACTATGAATCCCTCTACCTGTATTAGTGTAGACTCCATTTCCTCCGATACTCCATCCCCTATAACTCCTACCCTTGGAACGCCGTAGTTGCCTATCATAGGATGAGTATAGACAAGGATTTGACCTTTATAACTTGGGTCTGTGAGGCTTTCAGGGTACCCCGTCATAGATGTTGAGAAGACTAGCTCGCCAACCCTTAGGGCTTCCGCCCCGAAGCCGCATGCTTCGATTGCAAAGTCGCCAGCTAGTATCCTTGCCTTAAGGCCCGTCCTGCAGTTGAGTACTGGTAGCTTGTAGATCCTTAGCGGCCTATTCACACGTAACCCAGACAATTTAATTGGCTGAGTAACGCTCCTTTAAACCGCAACGCTACAAATGTAACCTATAAGTTACTTATGCAACCCGTATTCATGGTCTAGAACTCCCTACAGACCCATCCAGGCCTCGAGACGAACGGGTGTACTGAGGCGCCTTTCTTAACCTCGGCTGCAGACTCCATAGACCCCGTGAGGGTGGATAGAGACTTTATGCTACTCGAGGGTGAGAGAGGCACAGGCACGCCTAGAAGGCTCCTACCACTATGAACCCCAGTCACATAGACCTTGTCGATATAAGTCCCTCGGGGTAGCCTGCAGGGGATAGCTACGACTAATGGATAGCTTCCTGGCTGCCTAGCGTAGCATATGCCCCCCGAGCACTCCTCCACCCACAAGCCTCGCATTACTGTGCCTTTAGGAACTATTCTTCTCAGCATTTCCTGGTCAAACCTCCTTCTAACCCACCTAGTAAAGGAGGAAGCTAGATGCTCATACTTCCTCTTTACTCCAGCTCCCATGCGAGCAGCTCTCGTAACCGGTATTATGAGGATCCTCCTAATATTAACCCTCCTAACCATTAAGCCCTCTTCCAAGACCTTCTCGAGGAACTCTCTGTTGAGCTCGTAGGTTTCCCTAGTCTCCCCAGGTAGGCCTAATATAAAGTTTATGCCTGGCAGTAGGTGGGGGAGCCCGTTCCACCCCCTGATAGCGCCTACCTTATTGACTATTCTTATCGCCTCTAGGACTTCCTCTGGGTAAGTGTTGAGGTTGTTTATCCTAGCTACTCGGGGATCTGCAGTTTCTAACCCCATTGCGGCTACGTCTCCAGGGGTATGGTACTCTACGATCACCTTCAGCGCTTCAAGGCTAGCCTTAGGGTGTCTAGCTATAGTGCCTGGATTCACATTGTCGATGTGAAGGACCTGTAAACTGGGTGCAACGCTCCTTATACCGTGAAATAGCCGCCTCAGGTCTTCGGGCGACGGGCGAGGCCACTCTTCATCTCCCAGCCTCTTAGCGCCATACACAAGTATATCGGCCTGCCTACCCAGCCTGAAGTGCCTGACTCCAGCCTTGTAGAGAGCTTCTACCTCCCTCATAATCGCCTCAGGGCTCCTCCCAACAGGTCTCCCTCGTAAAGGTTCCACACAAAAACTACAACCACCCGTGACCCACCTAGCGCAACCACGATAGGTCTCTATCTCAGCTATAAGGTTCCTACCGTAACTTGGATGCATTTTAACTATCCTGGCGCCCTTAGGCGCTATTTTATCTACTAGCTTGTAATCCTCTCTTACCCTCCCAGGATCAGCCTTTTCAGGCCCATGCAAAGCCATGTCGTAGAAGTATTCCTCAACGTCTCCGGTAACTAGAACGTCAAACCCCTCCCTCTTAAAGTACCACGGAGGATAAGCTATTGCACCTCCCTTAACGCCTAGACCCCACTTAGCCGCAGGTCCTACAAGTACCTTCGAAGGACCCTCGATTCGCCTAGCCCATTCAACGAGTTCTTCAGGCTCCGCAGGCTTCGCTCCAATATAACGCCCCGGGACGACTACACCAGCTATGAAAACCACCACCTGATAACCCTTAGCCCTTCGCAGCCAAGCACTAATACGACTCCTAAAGGAGTCCACGTCGACGTAGTCTATTCTAATCGACTTATCCGCGCTCCATAGAGCCCCTGCTATGTAACGTGGATAAACATCAATATACGGTGGCACCCCCAAGCCTCCAGGCTCATCGTTATACCCATCAACTATTAGAACGCTTGTAACTTTACCCACACCCTCCCCCTCCCCAGTAATACCCACACGTTTAAGAGAAATACATCCCTCACCTATAAATTCCAAACACGCATTAAAGCGTGTCGTTCTCAATAACCGCCCGTGATAAGATCAAAGTTGCCGTCAACGTAATGCTAGCTTCTCCCGCTTTCTCTTTACGAGTCGTTTTATAACGGTAGAGCGAGCCCATCCCCCCTTAGCTACCCACAAGAATGCTACTAAGCCCGAGATAATGTTACTGTAAGACATACCCAGCCATACACCATCGGAGCCTAAGCCTGCTAAATAAGCTAGAGTATAGGATAACGGAATTCGAAGCGCCCAGAGCCTTGCAACGTTTATGATTGAAGGCGGAAGAGTAGAACCACTCCCTCTTCCCACTCCATTAGACGTGAACATCAGGCCGAGGAAAGGTATGCTTGGCGCGAAGATTTCTATCATTCTTACAGCTTCCCCTGCAACTTCAGGGTCGCTTGTAAATATCCTAGCTAGAATGCCTCTGCCAGCTACTATAAACGCTGCTCCCAGCGAGAGAGTGATAAAGACTAGCGATTGCCCTCTTAACGCTACCTCTAAGGCTCTTCCCTTCAGACCCGCTCCTAAGCTCTGGCCGACCATAGTAGCCATCGCGATAGAGAATCCCATAGTGACCGATTGAATTATGTGGATAATCGCGATCCCCACGTTGTATGCAGCCATAACTGTAGCTCCAAGCCCTGCTACTATGCCAGTCATAACTAGGAAGCCCGAGCTAGTTAGTACCTGTTGAATAGCCACTGGCATTCCTATCCTAAAAGCTAGCGACAGCGTGGTCGCTGAAGGCGGCTTGGGTAGTACTTGGAAACCTAACGAGCCCTTCACTAAAAGTATAGCGACATACCCCCCAGCTAATATGCGGGATATGGAGGTAGCGAGAGCCGCTCCTATAACCTCCATCCTAGGCAGGCCGAAGAGGCCGAAGATGAGTATCGGGTCTAACACCAGGTTTATTATCGAGGACGATGCTGAGGCGCGAAAAGCCTTTCTCGTGTCACCGACACTACTGGAGAGCCCTGTGAAGAAGAATAGTGTGAACATGAATGGAACTGAGACCGCTTCGACCCAAAGATATGCTAGGCTTAGAGGGTACACTTGAGGGGGGAGACTGATCACCTTGAAAACTAGCGGTGCCATTACGGATACTGCTATAGCTGCTGCAACGCCCAGCAAAATAACAGTACCCCATAACTCGCCGGCTACTTTAGAAGCATCGGAGAACTTCCTAGCTCCCACTAGCTGAGAAATCATTGCACTAGTAGCCGCTCCTACAGAGAAATTCACCCCTGCAAACAACATTAAAAGAGGCCATACTGCTACTGGAGCCGCAAGCTGAGCTTCACCGAGCCTTCCTAGGAAGATCGTGTCAACGCTTTCCTGAATAGTGCTTAATACCCTACTAGCTATTATAGGGGCCGCTAACCAGATCATCGTAGAAAACACGCTTCCCTCAATTACTCGCTTTCTCAGCTCCTCGACTCTCCCGCTTTCTCTAGCATTACTCTTTACTCCATCCAGGACTCAATGCACCCCCTTCGCATTGCTATATGGCCCTAAACCGTAGGCCTCTCAGTGAAGACGTCCCCTTTATATCTTATACCTAACTTTCTAGAGCTTACATATTACAAGTGGGGTATCAACTTTAAACTTTAACTCCTCAATGCATTAGGTACCCACAGCTTTTATCCTTGAGCAATGCAATTAGTATGGTGAGGGAGAAGCCCGTTTAGGGGGAATAGATATGACGCGTTATAGAGGGTTTAGCCTTCACAAGTTCATGGTTCTAACCATAATATCGATTATAATGGCAGCGACCGTCTTAGCGCCTGTTGACGCTTTAGCTGAAAAGTACCCTGAGAATGTTAAAGGCAAGGCGCTATATATTGGTGCCTTATTTGACCTAAGTGGCGGTTCCAGAGCCTCTATAGAGGCTCTCTGTGGGGCTAAAGCGGCGGTGGACTGGATCAACTCTCGAGGAGGCGTGTTCGTAAAAGGGGTAAGATACTACGTACAATTGGTCTACTACGACATCACCTATTCCTATGGCGGCACCCCTAGGACACTAGACTACTTCGCGACTAAACTTATAGACGAGGGTGCTAGCGTGATACTGGCGCCTCCAGAGAGCGATTCTTCCATAGAATTACTAGAACTTTTCTCCCCTAAGGGCCGCCTCGGAGAATATAGTGATAAGGTACTCTTAATGGTTTACTCCTATATTAACTCCAGCACTATTAGGCGTTATGTTGAGGACGGCGTCAACGTTATGATGCCTGTTACGCCTAACGAAGCACTTGTAACTGAGGCCTTTAGGGTGGCAGAGGTCCTACAAAGCGGTGCTAAGGTATACGTAGTAGTGAGTTCCTCGAGCGTTTGGAACGCATCTGCTCCTCCAAGCCTGCTTGAAAGAGCCGCTAAGGCCTCTGGTGTAGATTTAACAGGCTCTTTCAGAGTAGCACCCGAGAATGTTAAATCATACATAACATCGCTAATATCTGATATAAAAGAGCGCGAACCCGACATTCTAATTGTCGTTGGAGAACGGAGTTTCATAGTGAACCTTCTCAAATCAATTTACGGTAGTATAAGCGTCAAAGCCGTGATAGTAGTGAGCGAGGGCTATGATCCATCGCTCTATGGTGAACTCACTCCAATAGTCGCTGAAGGCATTATAATAGTGAGTGATTGGCTTCCACTTCCCGTATACACCCCTGAAAGGGCTTCAGCTCTCAAAAAGGAATGGTGGGGGCCTACACTCGAGGTCTTCCAAAGGTATATGGAAGAGAATTGTCCTGCTCTAGAGCCCACTAGCATGGCTGCGAGGGCGGCAGCGTCGATACTTCACATAGTTAAGGCTACTATAGATTCCGGCTCCATAGAGCCTCAAGAAATAGCTGAAAACATAGTTAAACACTCTCATTTAACGTTCTATGGCCCTGTTAATATAGAAAGAGCGGTACATACCGGTGGGAGCCCAACTTACGCTCAAATAAGGGAGGGTAAGCTAGAGACAGGGAACATCCAATACCCGGCCCCTAACTGGTATGGAGAAGAGGAAGAGCAAGCCGGTACTCCCGCTGCGGTTATTGAAGGCGCAGAAGAGGAAGGCGGCGTCCCGTCTATTCTTGCAGTGGCTGCTGCGATAATAGTAGTGGCGGTAGTTCTAGGTGCTGCCGCATTCGCTTTAAGAAAGCGGGGGTAAGGCAAGGCTGAATTCCTCACGGCGCTGCTCGGTGACGCCTGGGCTCCTCAACCCCCCGCCGTAGTATAGTTCCTTTATCCTACGCTTTTAACACTCGAGTTCCCCGAGGATAGTGTGGTGGCCTGTTATGGCAGAGGGTCTAATAGATATTGGAGACTTTGCTAAGATAGATTTGAGGGTGGGGCGTGTCGTCAAGGCCGAGAGAGTGCCTCACAGCAAGAAACTGTTAAAGCTGATAGTAGATATAGGCGGGGAGCAGCGGCAGGTCCTGGCAGGCCTAGCTAAATGGTATAAGCCTGAAGACTTAGAGGGTAAAACCGTGATAGTAGTTGCCAACTTGAAGCCTAAGAGGATGGCAGGGCTCGTAAGCCAGGGTATGATACTAGCGGCTCCATGCGACGAGAAAGAGGGAAAGCCGGTTTTACTAACCGTAGAGGAAGAAGTAAAGCCGGGAGCCAGAGTATGTTAGCAAATGAGCTAATTTGACTTACGAATAACTTTAACTAGCTATTTTTGATATAAGTCTTGCAATCCTCCTAACACCCTCCCTAATCCTCTCTGGAGATTCAGTAGCGAAGCTAAGCCGTAGCCTATAATTCGAGGATGGACCGAAGTACTTGCCCGGGATCACAGCAACGCTCTCTTCCTCAAGAAGCCTCCTTGCTAGGACCTCAGAATCTATGCCGACCCTAGCTAAAGGCTTCTCCAAGTCAACCATAACGAACATTGACCCTCCAGGCCTGACATAACGAGCCCCAGCTACTTCCGATAGACCTGCAAGCATGGCGTCCCTCCTTTCGACCATAAATCTCTTAGCCTCCTCCAGGTGCTTCATTCTCAACTCTCTATCCCTGAAATACGCTAGGATAGCCCTTTGAGCTATACTGGGAGGACAATATACCAGTTCCTCTGACATAAGCCTTATTTTGGATACTATCCATTCAGGCCCATACACGTAGCCTAGCCTCCACCCCGGGAATCCAGGATCCTTACTAAAGGTGTTTATAGCTATCGTGTTATCCGGCGCCAGCTTATATAGCCATACATGCTCTCCTTCATATACTAGCGTCTTATAAGCTTCGTCTACTACGACCCAAGCGTCCCTCTCTACGGCAAGATCTGCTATAAGCTTTGCTGACTCAAGTGAGAGTAGCCTACCAGTGGGGTTATCAGGTGTAACAACTACTACAGCCTTAACTTTATTATCCATAGCCCGTTTTAACTCTTCCTCGTCGGGCTGATAGCCATTCTCTACTGGAGCTTTCACCCATAGGACCTTGCCTCCAAGGTATTCTACTATAGGCTTGTAACCAAAATATGTAGGGTCAAATAGTACCACCCTATCGCCTGGATCTAAGATTGTTGACAAGGCGGCAAACATGGCTTCTTGGCCCCCAGCAGTCAGCACAACCTGCTCGGGGTCTAGGTTAGGACCTCCAAGTCCTCTTACATCCTCGGCTACAGCCTCCCTCACTTCGTAGAAGCCTGGCGTTGGTGTGTATGAGTAGAGTTTCAAGTCTTTATCGTCTAATAGCATGGAAGCTAGTTTCTCCCTAAGCTTCCTAGGAGGCAAGAAGCCCGGTTGACCTGTAGACAGTAATATGACGTCCTTACCTTCCCTTGAAAGTTTTTCTCTCAGCATGTCAATCCTCCGCGTCGGGCTACCAGTTATCAAGTCAACCCTCCTATTATAACCCGGCACTCCACCCACCTCCTATGGAACTCGTATTGTGACCCCCTCAAGCCTCAAAGGAGTGTAAGGTATGCCACCTCCAGTATAGAATTTGCTAAACCATTCGTAGAAGTGGAGCCTGGTAGCGTGGGCAAAGGCTAGTAGACCCTCAAGCCCGGCTATAGCTAGGTTGCCTAACACGTAGATTATGATTGCCAGCAGCACACCCCCCAAGACAGCTTCTGCGATTATCTCTGAGATGATAGCTACAGCTAGGGTCAAGCTAGAGTGAACCATTGCCAACGCCATGATCCTGAAGAAGCTTGGAAGGTTGCCTATAACCATCAATATACTCTCATACAACTCTAATAGTGAGTTAAATAATGCTGAGAGGGGGCTATGCCCTTCCTTCAACGCTATTATTGGGCCTGCAGCCGCCATCCATACTACACCTAAGACAAACCCTCCTATGACTACTGTTGCAAATGGGTCTCCACCACCAGCCTCTAGTATGGCTTTACCCAAGATTCTACCACCCTCCCTGGCGTCAAGATATACTAGGAATGGCGCTGCTACCGAGGCGAATATGAGGAATCGTGGAAGGGACCTTTCAATAAGGTCCTCCCAGTCCTTTTTGATAAGAGAATTAACCACGCCCAGTAACGTGCCAAAGCTGAGCATAAACGCTCCTATAATGACACTCACGTTTATAACCCTCATTGAAAGCGCTGGGCCTAATTCCTCCTCGCCATGAGTTACTGCATACGTTGGCAATGCATAGGGGGGGACTTCCCATCCCAGCTCCTTCCATAACTTTGATATGCCCAGAAGCTCTGAGACTATAGGACCAAAGACTTCCCCCGCTAGAAGGCCGCTTATAACGCTTGCAGCCCCCATGACTCCTATTACATAAGCCCAATCCCTACTTATCTTTGATACGTATAGCAAAGCAAAGAGTACTACTAGAAGGCCGTGACCTGCATCGGGGAACATGAGGGCGAACGTTAATGGCATGGTTACTGCCAAGAAGACTGTAGGCACGATCTCATCGGGCTGCGGATGACCATAGATCTCTACTATCCTGTGGAAGGGCTTTAGAAAACCTGGCAGGTCTACTTTAGACGGTATTCTCTCCTCTCCTCTCTTAATACCTAAGCTCAATACAGTGTATGCTCCTAACGAGGCCCTCTCAACTATAGTAATTAACTTTCTAGAGTCCTTAACGTCTACAAACCCCCTGATTATGGCTAGAGTGTCGGTTCTCAATGTTAATGATAGAAGCTTAAATACTGAGGCGAAGGCATTAAGTACTGTATAATATCGAGCTAGCTCTGAAATCCTAGACGAAGCTCTTTCCCTTATGGACTCTAACTGATCCTCTAAACTTTTAATCCTAGCATCTATCTCCTTCAAGGCCTCGCTCGGAGACCCTGGCAGGTCCTCAGGCGGTATGTAAATAGTAGCTCCTAGTCTGGAAGCAAGGGAAGTAAGGGCCCTGCCTTTACCTTTTGGCACTGCTATAGCAAATAGCAATACACCACTCACTCCTTCTTCAACTGCTATCACGCCTCCTTGTTTTAGAGTTTCCTTCTCAATAACTTCTATGACCTCTAGCTCGTCAGTAAAACCTACGATGAAATCTAGTACTTCCACCTTGTAGGCTGATGCAATGTCGCCTTCTATCTTATAAAAGGGTTCTATCAGTTTTTTCGCTTCGCTTAATACCCTTATCTCAGTCTCTATCTCTGTGTATTTTTTAAATAGGTTGTCATAAAACTCCTCTAGATCCGAGTTAGCTTTAACATGTTCTTCGAAAGAGCCTATCCACGACCCCACTTGCAGTTCTAATCCTTTAACAGTATAAGGTTCTATCCCTGCTAGGGCGAAATACTGGCGAATTCTACTTAGCTTCTCTGAAGCTTGACTGTAAGCTACCCTATACTTGCGCTCTAAACTTCCAGGCAGCTTATTTGGAGGCTCGTCAACATGAAATATGCCTTCGCTAGCTAGGGCAGCTACAACTCTATCATATAGTTGCAATGGTACTGCGATCACAACCTCCTCAAGTTTACGTGGAACCAGCAATTCACCGAACCCGAGTCTAAAGGCTGTGTCTTAGCACAGTTATTAACCGCTCCTCCCATCTCCAAGGCATCGCTGTAATCTCCAAGTTTAGTTATCACCCTTCACGGACTCCAAGACCTCCAGGGCGGGACCTTGGAGGCTTCTAGCAGAGGGCTCACGAAGCTAATTGTTATGGGTGACGAGGACACAGTACCACTTTTTAGGAGCATGGGTGCTATCACGAAGGTTGTTGATAATGACGAGGAAATTATAAAGACGCTTAGAAAAGCTGCAGAGGATGGGATAGCCTTGGCTATAGTTCTTAAACATATAGTAGAGGATGAAGACAGGATTAAAAGAGAGGCTAGAAGGCTCGGAATAACGCTTCTTATATTACCTTCCAGGTGGTCCCCTGCAGAGCCCATAGACATTAATAAGCTTATAGCGAGAGCATTAGGCCTGGGCTAGGTGCAACTGGCATGAGCGCTAGACGAGGTGTACGCGGCAACCCTGAAGAGCTTGCTCTAAAAGCTCTAGACCCTTATAGGAGAGAAGCAATGAGTCTTCTCAATGATGCCATGAGAGCTGCTGAAAAACTCGTGGAAGAAGCAGCTAGCAACGCCACAAAGGAAGCCCAGTCAAAGATAAAAAGCAGAGCTGAAAGCGTAAGAGAGAGGATCGAGGGTATACGAGCTAAGGTCGAGCTTGAGGTTAGGACTAGGGTAGCGTCGGAGAAGAATAGATATGCTGAGGAAGCCATTAGGAGGGCTATAGAAGAGTTTAAGTTGAAAAAGGGCAGTTCGGAGAGCTATATTAATTATCTCAAGAAAGCTCTAAAGGAGGTCGTCGAGGAAACTGGTGGAAAAAAGATAGTTATAGAGGCTTCGGAGGACGATGTAAACCTTATATTATCAATCGCACGAGAATTAGGAGTCTCTAGTATTATTGAGGTTAAGCCGTTTAAGAGTCTTATAGGAGGCTTTATAGCCGAAGTCAAGGAAGAGGGATTCAGGCTTGACTATACTCTAGACAACATTTTAAGGACTGAGGACGCGAGGCTTAGAAGGGTAGCACTTAGAGCGCTTTTTGGCGAGTAAAGGGGGTGGTTAAGGTGGCTGTGAAAGGTCGCATAATTAGGGTGTCAGGCCCTCTCGTTGTAGCTGAGGGAATGAGTGGCGCTCAAATGTATGAAATGGTATTAGTGGGCGAGTCTAAACTCATAGGAGAGATAACGAGGATCGTCGGGGACAAAGCGTATATACAAGTATATGAGTCGACCAGCGGTCTTAGACCTGGAGAGCCTGTTGAAGGTACCGGGGGCCCTCTGAGCGTTGAACTCGGCCCTGGCCTCATAGGTAATATATACGATGGAGTCCAAAGGCCCCTACCCCTCATTGCAGAGAGCATAGCTAAAGTTAACCCTAAGAGGAGAATGTTCGTAGAGAGAGGAGTTAGAGTAACATCGCTCCCCAGAGACACAAAGTTCCATTTTGTCCCTGCAAAGAGCGAGTTAAAGGTTGGAGATAAGGTTGAGGACGGCGACGTTCTGGGTATAGTTCAAGAAACGAGCCTTATCGAGCATAAGATAATGGTGCCTCCGGGAGTTAGAGGAGTTCTCAAGTGGCTAGCCCCCGAAGGCGACTATACCGTTGAAGACACGATAGCCATTGTAGAGAGGGATGGAACTGAGTATGAGGTTAAGATGTACCATAAGTGGCCCGTCAGGGTACCAAGACCTTACAAGATAAAGCTAGATCCCGTACTACCACTCATAACAGGCATGAGGATAATAGACACCTTCTTCCCTATGGCTAAAGGAGGCACAGGCGCCATACCCGGAGGCTTTGGGACTGGAAAGACAGTAACCCTCCACAGCCTGGCTCAATGGAGTGAGGCTAGGGTCGTCATCTATATAGGCTGTGGCGAGAGAGGTAACGAGATGACAGAGGTGCTGGAGAGGTTCCCTAAGAGTAAGGATCCGTGGACTGGCAAGCCCTTGATGGATAGGACTATACTTATAGCCAATACTAGTAACATGCCAGTGGCTGCTAGGGAGGCTAGCATATACGTTGGAGTCACCCTCGCTGAGTACTATAGGGACATGGGCTATGACGTCCTTCTGGTAGCTGACAGTACTAGCAGGTGGGCTGAGGCCCTTAGAGAGATAGCTGGAAGGCTTGAAGAGATGCCTGCTGAAGAGGGTTATCCAAGCTACCTAGCTAGCAGGCTAGCAGAGTTCTATGAGAGAGCTGGAAGGGTTGAAACACTGGGTAGGCCTTCTAGAACTGGTAGTGTCACGATAGTAGGTGCTGTTAGCCCCCCTGGAGGCGATTTCAGCGAGCCTGTGACTAGCCACACTACACGCTTCATAAGAGTCTTCTGGGCTCTCGACACTAAGCTAGCATATAGCCGTCACTACCCTGCAATTAACTGGATCTTGAGTTACAGTGCGTACGTGGACTTAGTGACTCCTTGGTGGCATGAAAACGTAGATAGGAGTTGGAGAGAGTATAGAGATGAGGCCATGAATATACTATTGAGGGAGAGCGAACTCCAGGAAATAGTTAGGCTAGTGGGTACTGAAGGGCTAAGTGAGAAGGATAAGCTAGTCCTAGAGACTGCGAGAATGTTAAAAGACGGGTTCCTGAAGCAAAATGCGTTCGATCCTATAGACGCCTTCAGCACACCTCAGAAACAGTTCTCTCTACTCAAAACGATAATAGATATACATAGAAAGGCTGAGGAATTAGTTGAGAAGGGCAAGACTGTAAAGGAAGTTAGAGAGGCTTTAGGCAGGCTATACATAGACATCGTTAAGGCTAAGTTCACAGTTCCAAACGATAAGCTGGAGGAGATAGAGGCTATTAGGAAGAAGGCGCTCAAAGCCCTAGAGGGTCTAGAGGCAGGGTAGGGGGTGAATGTCGTGTCTTTGGGGGTAAGAGAGTATACCAGGGTAGGAGAGATTAAGGGGCCTCTAGTCGTTGTTGAGGGAGTTTCTAGAGTCGCTTATGACGAGATAGTTGAGGTAGAGCTGCCAAGCGGGGAGAAGAGGAGAGGTAGGGTTTTAGAAGTTGGTATGGGCTATGCCATAGTACAAGTCTTCGAGGGCACGACGGGCATTAGCCCTATGGGCACTACTATAAGGTTTCTAGGCAAGCCTCTAGAGATACCTGTAAGCGAGGACATGTTGGGTAGGATCTTTAACGGGCTGGGCGAGCCTATAGACGGTGGGCCCCCTATTATAGCTGAAGAGAGGCGTGACGTCAATGGGGCCCCCTTGAATCCGGCTGAGAGAGCTTATCCCGAAGATTTCATTCAAACCGGTGTAAGCGCTATTGACGGGATGAACACGCTGGTGAGGGGTCAAAAGCTCCCAATCTTTAGTGGTAGCGGCTTACCTCATAATAGGCTTGCAGCCCAGATTGCAAGGCAGGCTACAGTTAGAGGCGAGGAAGAGGAGTTTGCAGTAGTCTTCGCTGCAATAGGCATAAAGTATGACGACTTCCTGTTCTTCAGGAAGTTCTTTGAGGAGACCGGGGCTCTAGGTAGGGTTGCGATGTTCGTTAACTTGGCTGACGAGCCCGCAATGATCAGGCTTATAACTCCTAGAGCAGCCTTGACCCTTGCAGAATATCTAGCTTACGAGAGGGACATGCACGTCCTTGTTATACTTACAGATATGACTAACTACGCCGAGGCTTTAAGAGAGATTAGTAGTGCGAGAGAAGAGGTGCCCGGAAGGCAGGGATACCCAGGATACCTCTATAGCGACCTAGCTAGCATTTACGAAAGGGCTGGCAGGGTTAAAGGCAAGAAGGGTAGTATAACGCAGATGCCCATACTAACAATGCCTAACGACGACATAACCCACCCTATACCAGACCTAACAGGCTATATAACAGAGGGGCAGATAGTCTTGAGCAGAGAACTCCACAACAGAGGGATCTACCCGCCGATAAATGTTCTCATGAGCCTTTCAAGGCTAATGAAAGAGGGTATAGGGCCGGGTAAGACTAGAGAAGATCATGCAGAGGTGAGTAATCAGCTCTATGCCAGCTATAGTAGGGGAGTTGAGCTAAGGAGCCTAGCGGCTATAGTAGGGGAAGAGAGCTTGAGCGAAGTAGATAGGAGGTATCTGAGGTTTGCCGATCTCTTCGAGAGAAGGTTCTTGAGCCAGGGTGAGAGGGAAAATAGGAGTATAGAGGAGACTCTAGACCTTGCATGGGAGGTGCTTTCCGTACTCCCTGAGGAGGAATTGACTAACATTAAGGAGGAGACTATAAGGAAATATCATCCCAAGTATAAACACTCCGCCTAAAATTGTATTGGTAATACGGTTTTCTTCCGCTACGTTAAGCTTTTTACCTAAAATTTTTGAAATCCACCTATACGTCTTAAACTGTGGAGGGTTAGGGTGGAAGCGCTATGTCATTTAAGGCTATTGAAAGGGATCCTTTGAGTGTGTCCTTAGTAACCTCAAAAAACGCTGTTGATAGCGATAAAGTCGAGTTCCTTTTAAGAGTAACAGGCTCTTCATCTTCACGAGGCCGAGCCAATGTAGTCTACGTTATAGATGCTAGCAAGTCTATGGATGGTGAGAGGCTATTCTTCGCTAAACACGCCGCCATAAAATCCTTGGACCTTTTAGATATAGGAGACGGTATTGCGATAATAAGGTTTTGTAGGACTAGCGAGATAGTATTTGGTCCGGCTAAGCTTGAAGGCGAAGAAACCAAAAGAAACGCTATTAGAAGCATAGCTAGAATAAGGACGTGCCCCGGCACTAACATTGAAGCGGCCCTAATAGATGCCATAGTGGTAGCTAAGAACATGATATCCAGTTATGGTGGCGTAGGAGTTATAGTCTTAATAACTGATGGAGAGCCTAACTACGGCGAAAAAGACCCTCAGAAACTTAAGGATTTATTGAAAAAGTATGTGGGAGGAGCCCCTATAACAGTTACTGCTATCGGAGTGGGTAGCGATTACAATGAGAAACTATTGGCAGAGATAGCTAAGGTAAAAGGAGGCGTGCTAGAGCACGTTTCAGACGTAGCTGAAATGGATAAGCCCGTTACAAGGGAGATTCTAAGGGCTTCTAAGATCGTTGCAGCAAACGTACAAGTCATAATTAAGTCCTCTCTGGGGACTAGGGTTAGAGTGTATGGATGGGATTATGAGGAAGATGATGACAAGATTATAGTTAACGTTGGCTCTGTTGCCGCTAGCGAGGTTGTAGAGCTTCCAGGCGAAGTCTTCGTAGAGGATACTATATCGGCGTTAGACCTTGAAGTTAGGGTTTCATATACGGACCCGTTAACTCAGAGAACCTCGTGGAGAGGCCCCTTAGTTATATCATTACCTGTAGGCGAGCCTACAAGCATTAACGACTTCGTGATGTACAAGGTTAAACTGTTTAAGTCGTTTGAGGATATTAAGAGAGCCCTAGAGAAGAGAGATTACAGAAAGGCCCTGCAGCTTATAGCTAGCGCAGCCGAAACTACACTCACCCTAGGAGACACATCTCTACACGAAAGGACCGTTGATATAGCTAGCCTGCTCGAGAAGGGCATGCTAGGCGAGGCGAGTAAGAGGCTTTTCTCTCTAGCCTCGGAAGCCCTTAGAGAGAGGGAAGAGTAGCTGGGGTGACTTTGGTGTCAAGACTAGTATTAGAGGTTGTACGAAGCCTATTTGAAATACCGTGGACTAGAGTCGTCTTAGACCCGGGCACATACATACTAGGACGTGATATCAGGGTTCACATACCAGTAACGGATAAATACGTTTCTAGAAGGCATGCAAGGATCTTTTACAGAGACGGTTCATGGTATATAGAGGACTTGGATAGCTCTAATGGAACCATAGTTAATGGAACCGACATAAAGGGTAAAGGGCCTGTTAAACTCGGTAATGGAGATGAGATTATAGTTGGATCAACCATAATTAAGGTTAATGTGGAGGGAGAGGGAGAGTAGGGGCTTAGCACCACTATGGGGAACCCTCTATACTGCGGAGGATAATATAGATGATGAGGGAGGGAGGGGCTGGCACTAAGAGGGTGAGGATTTCTAAGAAAATAGATAAAATTAGCTCTATATTTGCTGATCCTATCGTGAAAGCGTCCATAGTCCTTTCTGCGTCGTTAGAGGCTAGAAGACGCTTTAGCGAGTGTAATCTAGATAATATTGTAGAAGCTATTCCTGAGAGTGTGAGCAGTAATAAAGTGATCTTCGTTGTGCTTGAGGGTTCCAGAGAAAAATTTAGCGCAGAGCTACTCATATATAAAGACGTCTTAGTAGCAGCGCATTTTGTAGAAGGCGGGAAGTCTATTCAAGGGTCGGAAGCTTTAAGGTCCCTGTCTAGAGTTAAAGGAGACTGCGATGCCATACTGTATTCAGTTGCGATCGAGAGTATTGATAATCAAGAACTGAAGACGGAAGTTATCGCGGCCGTAGAGGAAGAAAGGAAGAAGCCTCCCCACGCTTGGGTAGGGTCTATACTCTATGGCATGTATAAGGTGACATCGATACTCTCTGAGGGGAAGGAAGGAGCTTTTAGCTATATTCTAGAGGCCCTAGACCCTCTGGGCGTAAGAGTAGCCCTTAAAGTATTAAAAGGTGAGGAAGGAGGAGTGCCTAGTGAGAGAGAAGTGAGCAAGTTCATTGGTGAACATGCAGCGCAAGCAAGGCTAGCTAGCGTAGACAGGGGCACGCTTATAAGGATGCTTAACGCCCAGGACTACAGGGACGTTGATGCTGATTCTATACTCAAGTATCGCAGCAACATAGTAAAGGTATACGCTGTAATAGCGCCGAAAGGCTGGTACGACGGTTTAGAGGACTATATTAAAGCGCCGCCCCTAGCGTCCCTCGAGTTAATGGAAGGGGATATCACTAAGCTCAAAGAAGGTGATTTGAAGAGGAACCTTGTAATTATTATACAGAGCGTCGGAGGCGCTTTAGCTGTAGCACATGCTATGGGCATAGGCCATTTTGACGTAAAACCTAATAACGTACTGTTTAAAAGAAGGGGTGGTGAGTTAGTATTCAAGATTTCCGACTTTGTAGGCTACAATGTTACCATGAGAGGTATAACCGTCGATAGGTTCACTATAGAATACGTTGACCCGCTACTCTTAGCCAATAAGGGTCTTAACGTTTCGCTCGATAGTGACGTGTTTAATTTTGCTTCTTTCACCCTAAGACTCCTTTTAGGCAGGAATTCTGAGTGTCTCGCCATAGTTAATACTGCTCTTATGAGCCTGATTACACGCAGAATAAGAGTTATAGACGTGCTAAGTAGGTCCTATTATGCAAGGGACCTTGCCAGAACTATTAATAAAATGCTCTCTTCTAACCCCTCCTTCACAACTTTTATAGCTAACGTAGTCTCCGAGTATGAGAAATGCATTCTAAAGGAGATCGAAGAAGCTACGTCAACGAGTCCCATCGACATTTCAGGTTTTCTCTCTAAGGCCTTAAGCTTGGAAAGGGCTTTAAGGCCTAAGAATATGATAGAGGCTATGATGGAGCTAGGCCTACTTTAACCAAGTTCTCCCTCCCATCATCCAAGTATCCAGGTATATAGGTTCTTATCAAACCCTCTGTTGGGGGGGTTAAGCGTTGGCTATTGACCCTAGGAAGGTGCTACCTACTAAGCTTAACCTAATCAGGCTTAGGAGAGAGTATACCATGATGACTAGAATTAGAAGAGTTATTGAGGAGAAGAGGGAAGTTATACTCCATTACCTCACGAGCATTGCCTCTGAGTACGCTAGGTATAGGGAGGAAGTTCTAGAGGAACTTGAGAGGATATATAGTAGCTATTATGTAGGCGCTGCTAGTGAGGGATTCGAGCGCGTTAAGGTCTATGCTGAATCAGTGCCAGAAACGCTGAGGATTAATGTGGGTATGAGGGTTCTCTTCGCAGTAAGGATCCCCACCTTCAATGTGGCAGAAGAGACTATACCCCCTATTACATTACCTCCGGGAGTAGACCCCAAGCTCTATGAGTCCTTCGAGGGGATAAGAAGGCTCCTTCCCAAGCTTCTTAAGCTGGCTGAATATGAAGAGACCATCAATAGGCTATTAGAAGAGCTTAGGGAGACACAAAGATTAATAAACGCTTTAGACTATGTTATACTTCCGAGTTATAGGGATGCTATTAAGTACATTAAGCTAGTGCTCGAGGATAGGCAGAGAGAAGAATTCATTAGATTGAAGCTTATTAAAAGAAAGCTTGAAAAGAAGGCTGGAGGCTAGGGTAGTATTAGGCCTAACGCTAGTATAGCTAGAGCCACGACGACCACTGACTTCACGAACCCTAGTGCATCTGCATTGACCGCATTATTGACGAACTTGTAGACGACGAGCCCGATTATCGATGTCACTGTAAACAGCATTAGCACTAGCCCTCCCAACACTAAGTAGTAGCTGATGTCAACGCCCGTTAGGGTGAATGCATCTCTAATCGCTTCTATAGCCTTCCAGAGGTCACTTAGCGCCATAGACCCTCACCGCACTATAATAAGGCCTGGTTCTTTGATAAGAGTGTGTGGAGAGTAGGACTCTATTAATACGAGTCTGGATGATGAAGGTTAAAAGCACGGAGGCTATCTAGCCTATGAAGAGGGCCAGGACATCTGACTAAACTCTTAGGAGAGGCAAGTTACAATATTATTTAGTGGGCTGTGAGCGGAGGGTTAAATGGCTCACCCATAGAGGGGATGGCCGTGCACGAGCGTGGCGAGCCCCTAGCCCCCATAGGAAGCCTTATCGTTGTCAAGCTTAGTGGACGTCTTCTCTATCCTCCTAGCGCAGATTACATTGCCGGCATTACAAGGGTTGTCTCCGAGATTGAGGGTATGGGTTTTAAGGTAGGCTTTGTAGTGGGGGGAGGTGAGCTTGCTAGGAGTTACATTGAAGCTCTAAGAAGGCTTGGCCTTAATGAGGGCCTGCTAGACCTCATGGGTATAGAGGCTTCGAGGCTAAATGCTTCCATGCTATCAAAAGCATTATATCCGCGTTCTCCTCCCGTTCCCATAACTTCTATAGAGGAGGCTCTCAGGGTAGTGCAAATAGGCCTTATACCTGTTATGGGGGGCTTGCAGCCGGGTCAAAGTACTAATGCTGTTGCAGCTAGCCTTGCAGAGGCCGGAGGGGGTAGCGTTGTGCTTAATGCTTTACGGGGTGTAGAGGGGGTTTACGAGGATGAGCCTGGAGGTAGGATCTTGAGGAAGCTCTCTTACGACGACATGGAGAGGATTATAGAGGGTTTTGAGAGGAAAGCTGGCACCTATACCCTTTGGGACCGGGTAGCGCTTGATATTGTTAGGAGAAGTAATATAAAAGTCGTATTCTTTGATGGATCCAATCCAAGAAACTTTATTGAGGCTTTAATGGGTATTAAGGGTAGCATATTGGGTGTTGAAGGTGGAGAGTAACGGTCATGAGGAAGAGGTAGGAATTCCAGGCCATGCTGGGAAAGGCATAGCGGCCGAGCTCCAGAAGAGCCTTAAGAATCTAGGTTGCAGGTTTGAAGCCGAGGGTGACATGGTGAGGCTTCATGTGGGAGATGCTGTGATAGAGCTTAAGGACGAGCCTGGTAGGGGGGCTATGATAGAGACTCAAATACCTTTGCTCGACGAGTCACCGTTTCGCGTTGATGAATTAAAGGAGGCTCTGGATAGTATAAGTAGGGCTCTATTGATAACACTTAAAGCAGCAAGGGGCTTGAAGGTCGAGTACGAGGTTGACAACTCGCTTCCAGGCTATCCTATGCTCAGGGTTAGATTCTACCCCGAGGATTACAGGGCTGCTGCAGATCGCCTCTTAGAAGCTGTGTTAAGCGAGGGCTGTTAGCATCACGGAGTCTAATAGCGCTTAAGGCGATATAGAGGCTCCAAGCAATAATAGAATTTTGTGGGTGGCTTTTCTTTGGGGCGTAGAGATCCTGTGCAACTTCATAGGGTCTACGGAGGCAAGATAGAGGTGGTTCCCAAGGTCCCTTTAGCATCACTCGACGATTTCTCAGTCTGGTATACCCCTGGCGTTGCAGAGGTTAGCTTAGCTATAGAGAAGAATCCGGACTTGAGCTTCGAGTTGACTAGCAGGTGGAATATAGTGGCTGTGGTGAGTGATGCTACGAGAGTTTTAGGACTAGGCAGGCTGAAACCTGAAGCTGCATATCCCGTAATGGAGGGTAAAGCCCTCCTCTTCAAGTATCTTGGAGGGGTCGATGCTATACCCGTGATCCATAAGAACACTTCTACTTCGGACTTCGTTGACCTTGTGAAGAGCCTTGAACCTAGTTTCGGGGGCGTGAATATCGAGGATATAGAGAGTCCTAAGTGTTTTGAGGTTCTAGACATACTTAGGAGGGAGCTAGAGATACCTGTTTGGCACGATGACCAACAGGGTACTGCCGCCGCAACTCTAGCAGGCCTCATAAACGCTTTTAACATAGTCGGGAAGAATCTTAGGGAGTCTAAGTTCGTGCTTTTCGGCGCTGGAGCCGCTAACATAGCGCTCTACAACTTACTCCGCAGATACGGGGTCCCTGCATCCAATATAGTTGTGCTGGATAGGAAAGGCGTGCTCCACCCTGACAGGGACGACATAGACAGGCTCCTCTTCTCTAACCCGTACAAGTATAGGATCGCGCTCGAGACGGGAGGAGGGGGCCTAAGGCCCGGTGCGGGCCCTGAAGAAGCGCTAAAGGGGGCTGACGCCCTTATAGCGGCTAGTAGGCCCGGCCCCGGGGTTATCAAGCCTGAATGGATCTCTCTAATGGCTAAGGACCCCATAGTATTCGCGCTTGCAAACCCCACGCCAGAGATATGGCCCGAGGAGGCTAAGCGGGCTGGGGCTAAGGTAGTTGCCACAGGTAGGAGTGACTTGCCTAACCAGGTTAACAATGCACTAGTGTTCCCCGGAGTATTTAGAGGAGCCCTTGACGTAAGGGCTAAAGGCATTTCTGATGGTATGGTAATAGCGGCTGCCGAAGAGCTAGCTGAATACGCAAAGGAACATGGTATAAGCGAAGAGAGGATCTTACCGGGTTTAGAGGACTGGAAGGTTCATGCTAGAGTTGCTGCTGCTGTAGCTTCTAAAGCCACCGAAGAAGGGCTGGCTAGAAAGCCTACAACTTATAGGGTAGAGTACGAGAGGGCTCTAGAAATCATATCTAGGGCTAGGAAGCTATCTAGGATGGCCTCTGAGTAAGGGGGGTGGAGTGGCCATGTACGAGGCAGGTTTTACCGTGAGACCTCCGAGGCCTGAGGACGCTGAGAAATTAGCTGAGCTAATGTATAGGTTCTACGCGTTCAACGAGGAATTTGATCCTGCGTGGGTTTTAGGTGAGAACGCTGACATAAAGGCTAGAGAGGAAGCTTCAAAACTAGCTTCTGGCGAGACCGCAGACATAGCGTTCATAGCAGAGTTCGAGGGAAGCATTGTAGGCTATATAAGAGGGTATCTGAGGGCCTTACCGATGCTTAAAGAGAGTATCGTAGGCGTCATAACAGAGCTTTACGTTCATCCAAGGTTTCGGGGTAAGAAGATTGGAGCGTTGCTTATAGAGAGATTTGCTGAAGAAGCTAGAAGGAGGGGCGCTTCTAGGATTGCAGCCGAGATCCCTTCAAGCAACGTTGTTGCAGAGAGGTTTTACAGTAAGTTGGGCTTCAGGAAGTTCATGACAACGTTTATCAGGGAGGTGTAGGAGCGTGATTCCAACCAAAGGGTTAAGGCCTGCAGTGAGAGAGGCTTCAGAGGACGACGTTGATAGCATAGCAGTTATGGTAGCCAGGCTGAAGACTCTCAATGAAGAGTTGGATCCCAGCTTTAGGGTTAGAGAGGACCTCCTTGACGCTGCTAGGCAATATGTTAGGACTAGCATTAATTCTAGCAGTGTTATATTACTTGTAGCTGATGTTGGAGGTGAGACTGTGGGGTTCATACGTGTTGAGCTAGTAGATAGGGTTTTCTACGAGCCTAGGATTAAAGCGTTGATAACGGACCTTTATGTGAAGCCCGAGTATAGGAGGAGGGGCGTAGGCAAGCTATTACTCGAGTCCGCTATAGAAGAGGCTAGGAAGAGGGGTGCGGGGATTATATCAGCCGTTTTCCCTGAGGGCAATGTTATAGCGAAGAGCTTTTATCAGAACCTGGGGTTTAAACCGCTACAGCTAGAGCTATTTAAGCCTATTGGGTAGCCCCCCATTCTATCCCTCTAGGCCTCAGTTTTTCTGCTACAGCGAACCCTATGAGCGCTATAGCTAGAGCTGGTGCCGAGGGGGCTACCTCAAGCATGGGAGCTAGGAGAGCTACTGCAGCGCTGGCTGCAGCAGTCCACATGAATGTCATGACACTTGCTACTCTGAGCCTCCGGGGGGCTGTATCAAGTACATAGTATACTAGTGTGAGAGTTGAGTAGCCTAGCGCGACGCTGACTGCCGCTAATGATATTACGGAGTTGTCAATATATGTGGTAAAGGCTAGCGATGTAATGGCTATTAACGATGCAAGGGTTAAGCTAGGCTCTAGTGCTGCAAGCCCAACACCTATACTATAGGAGGCACTATACACTAGAGGGGCTGTAGGTCCTAGGATGCCCTGTGCTTCCACCATCAACGTCAGCTTCACCGCTGATAGAGCCCCGAGCGCTGAGGCTATCCTAGCTATCTCATACAGCTTGAAGCCTCTCCCCCTAAACCTTGGGCCTAAAGCCGCTGCTGTGGCGAAGTTCTCTAACACCTTTAAGGACGTGTAGGGTATGGGAGAGGATCCCGCTAAGGCTGCAGCCATAGCACCTGAGACTAGGGCTGTTAGCGGTATTATGTAGAGGGCTATGCCTTCGATGTGGGCTAGTAGGAGTAGTGAGGAGCCTAGAGAAGAAACTATGTAATAGCCTGCTAGAGCGTTACGCCATAGCGTGTAGTCTACATCGTCATATATAGTATTGCTTGCAGCGAAGGCTGCTAGCCCTAGGAATACGCCTAAAGCCGGGAACACTATCATGAGGGTTACTGGGTTTAAGCCCAGCCATAACAGTGATATCATGGCTGTAGAGACTCCTACCGAGGATAGTATTATGGCTACTCTCCGCGCCCTAGCCCCTCTAAACCTTCGGGCTCCTAAAGCTATACCCCAAAGAGACATTATGGCTGCAGCAGATGCTATGGCACCCTTAACGACAACTTCTCCGTTAGCTCCAAGTCCTGCCATCTCAACAACCTCTCTAAGCTG
This sequence comes from Aeropyrum sp., assembly GCA_015523465.1. Taxonomy (GTDB): domain Archaea; phylum Thermoproteota; class Thermoprotei_A; order Sulfolobales; family Acidilobaceae; genus Aeropyrum. The sequence goes on along the minus strand of WAKF01000030.1, from coordinate 12,994 downwards.
CGATGCAAGACTAGATTCAACTATACCTAGAGCCGCAGTAGCAGACGCTATCAGCAAGCCTAGGGCTACTCTCAAAGAACCCTTTCACCCTCCCATCTTTCCCCCGACGGGGGTTATGAGAGGAATGCCGGAGGAAGAGAGCCGTTTCTAGGCTAAACTTAATAGCTTCTAGCAAAACCCGAAACTGGAGGGGGTGTCCAGTTGGCTTTTGGTGCTCAAAGGCTCCTTATAGGATTTATAGCAATACTTATAGTATTAAGCATCGTAGGCTATGGATTCCTTTACATGGAGATTAGTAAAGTTAATAGGGGTTTGGAGAAAACGTCGGAGAAGGTAAATAGTGTTGGCGAGAGTGTTGACGCTCTAAGAGCCGAGGTTGCATCACTGAGGAACGAAGCTGTAACTAAGGAGAGCTTAGAAGGTTTAAAGAGCGAAATAGAAGCGCTATCTAGCCAGTTAGATGCTTTAAGGAATAGTGCTGCTACTGTTAAGGACCTAGAGAGTCTTGCTGCTAAAGTTGCAGAACTCTCTTCCCAGCTCGAAGTACTATCTACTAGAATTGAGGAAGCGGGTAGGACATCGGAGGAAGCTATTAAAACTGTGGAAGAACTTAGGGCGTCTCTCGAAGAGGTTAAACGGGAGCTTAGCAAAGTCTCAGAGTCAATTCTATTCCCTGCAGAGATCGTTGATGGAACGGGCGATGTCGTCATAGTTCCTGCTAGGCCTGAGAGAATAGTCAGTATGGCTCCTAGCGTGACCGAGACGCTATACTATGTGGGGGCCCTCGACAAGCTTGTAGGGGTCGATGATTATAGTGATTGGCCTGCTAGTGTAGCTGAGGCTAGGGAGAAAGGTGAGATTGCCAGCATTGGAGGCTTCTGGAATCCTAGTGTAGAAGCGATACTCTCTTTAAACCCCGATTTAGTTATTGGAGTTGCGTCGGCGCCTCCACATAGACAGGTAAAGCAGCTCCTCGAAGCTTATGGCATACCCGTCATACTCCTCCCTAATGAGAGTCTAGACGACGTAAAAAAGTCATTGATAATCGTTGGAAAGGCGACAGGGAACGTTGTAGAGGCTTACGAAGCTCTAATATCGTTTGAAGCGTCTGTCTCCGCTGCAAGGGCCTTGCTGGGAGGCGCTGAAGGCGTTAAGGTAGCTGTAGCCGTGTGGCTAGAACCTCTATTCGTGGTGGGATGGGGTAACTGGGAGCACGATATAATAGAGTCCCTCGGAGCTGTCAACGTGTACGGTGATGAGAGCGACGAGAAGCTTATGGGATGGCCTATGGTTAGTGTTGAAAGCCTTCTAGAAAGGGCTCCCGAAGTACTGATAGTCACCGGGCATCAGGGTATCACTGCCGAGGACGTTATAAGCTGGCTTGAGAGCCAGTTGGGAGATGCTGCTTACGAGATACCTGCAGTTAAGGAGGGTAGGGTATATGTAATTCAGGGCGCCTATGCCGATGTGTTTGCTAGGCCCTCGCCAAGAACCGCCTTGGCAGTCTATGTTTTATTAGCAATACTCTCTCCCCAGTCTCTAGGACTGGGTGTTAACGATGTACCGTCGAATGTCAACCCTTCAACACTAAATGTTATAGACCTCCTTAAGGAGAGAGTCCCTGAAAAAGTGTATGAGTTCCTGGGTGAAGCCCTAAGTTGAAGCGCGGTATTGTAACCGCTTTTATTCTCATAGCATTTTTTAGTATTATAAGCGTTTCTGTAGGTCCTGCAGGCACCATAAACCCCCTTGACCTGCTCACAGATTATGACTTGGCGACTAGGGGTATACTAGAGTATAGGCTCGTTAGGACTCTAGCCCTCATAGCTATAGGCGCCTCCCTGGGGGCTTCTGGAGCCACTATGCAGCAGGCCCTCAGGAACCCGCTTGTAGACCCTTATATAGTAGGCTTGTCATCGGGAGCCTCGCTAGGAGTAGTCACTACCTTGGCTGTAGGGCTTTCACACCCCATAATACTTCACTTTGCAGCCTTTGCAGGGGGATTAATTGGCTTTAGCCTTGTAATAGCCACGTCAGCACTTTCAGGGCTTACAGGATACTCTCTTATCGTCGTCGGGGTTGCCTACTCATACATTATGAGCGGTTTATCGATTCTCATCATGGTTTTATTCCCAGATAAGATACCATCTGTGTTCCTATGGCTATTAGGCTCTGCCGCCTATGTTGAAAGGCAGCTACTATTCACCTCGCTCCCTCTAGCTATAGCAGGCATCACAGCTATGGCTCTGGCTTCTAGGAGCTTGGAGGTTCTGAGTCTTGGCGACGAGTACGCCGAAGGTCTTGGAGTAAGGGTCTCCAGAGTTAGGGCCCTGGCTGCCATAGCCACTACTATTTCAGTAGCCCCAATGGTGGCTCTGGCAGGTCCTATAGGCTTTATAGGCCTTACAGCTCCTTGGGCCGCTAGAATGGTTGGAGCCAGCAGGTTCCAGCAGGTGCTACTAGGCGCAATTTTATACGGCATCTCAATTACACTTGCTGCTGACGTTGCCGCGAGGCTGATAGTTGCTCCCCGCGAACTTCCTCTAACTGTGGTAACTAGCATGATCGGAGCTCCTCTCCTAGTCTATCTCTCAACCACTAGGAGGTGGAGATAGTCGTGGTGACGGGGGCCTGTAGCGTTAATGTTGAAGAAGTAAAGGTTAAGCTCGGTGGAGTGGAGGTCCTGAAAAGGATTAACCTTCACGTCGAGCCAGGGTCCCTAGTATGCGTTATAGGCCCTAACGGAGCTGGCAAGACTACCTTGCTCAGGGTCCTAGCAGGTATTATAAGACCTAGTGAAGGTGTTGTTAGAGTCTGTAACGGAGACCCCCAGAGCCCATACATTAAGAAGAGGGTAACTTACATACCTTCACATCCGGAGGTTGATCCGAGGCTTACTGGGATCGACGTAGCCTTACTACATAGGTATGGCTTAAGTGAAGCCTCGCTACTTTGGGGCTCTAAGGACCTAGAGAATGCGAGGAAGGCATTCGGTGCCCTTAGAGCTGAGAGGCTAATTGATGCAAGGTGGGGTTGGATGAGCGGTGGCGAGAGAAGGCTTACACTTCTAGCTGGGGCGCTCTCGAGGGCTTCAGGACTTATACTAGCTGACGAGCCCTTCTCAAACCTAGACCTTGCAAACCAGAAGCTCATAGCCTCGATATTAGCCTCCATGAAAAGAACCTCTACCATCATCTATACAGCACATAATCCACTACATACTGTCATAGCTGATATTGTGATCCTCCTAGACGGGGGCTCTGTGATCGCTATAGGCAGGCCCGAGGATGTCCTTCGAGAGAGCCTGCTCGAAAGGATTTATGGAGTTAGGGTTGAAGTAGTAGAGGTGGGAGGTGTAAGGGTGCCCGTCCCTATAATAGCTCCCTGATGTCAACACCTAACTCTACTTATTCAGGCATATCTCTCTCGAAGACGGGCCTCCCTCTTACAGTATAGGGTGCTAGCCAGTCTATTACCGCTTTAACGTCTGGGTGTTCTATTGTAACCTTTATTGCCCCCATAGGGCTTTCATGATCTCCACTTACGAAACTCACTTTACCCTGATAAGCTGCTTGCTTGTGAAGGTAGAATACTAGTCTGTTTTTAGACTGGATTCCCCTCTTTAGAGCGTTCCTGGCAGCGTCAAGTATTCTTTCAACTCTTAATGCGTAGTGGAGTTTCATTAAGCTTGCTAGGGTCGTGGATTCTGCTATTACCACCTCACTCTCCCCTAGCTTTTCGACTCTTACCCGCTGGGGGTCAAAGAAGGTCCTTACAGCCTTCAAAACCTTCTCTCTAGACTCCGTAGGTCTCACCTCAACTTCTACTGTCACTTTTACTCCACTCACAATAAATCACCCGGGCCGTCTTCCTTGCTTCCGTCTCCAAGTCTTCTAGCGTGGAGGTGTTAACTATCATGTAATCCGCCAGAGCCATAGCTTCTGCCACTCCAAACGCTATGTTAGCCTTATCCCTAACCTCGATTAGCCTTATCACATCGCCAGACTCTCCCACTCTACCTCTACTCTGGAGCCTCTCTGCTCTAAGCCTCCTTGGAGAGAATACCGCGACAACAACAACATTCCATCCTCTAGACCTAAGCAGCTCAGCCTCCTTCAGGCTCCTAAGGCCGTCTACCACGACAGGCCCGTCAACGCCCTCTAACTCCTTGGAGAGCAGCTCAGCTACAGCAGCCTCCCCCATTTCCCTTCTAAGCTCGCTAGCCACTCTCTCAATATTCTCGTAACTCAGCTCTAGCCCCCTCCTTAGGACCTCCTTCCTCACTAAATCGCCCATGACGTAGATGGGTGCTCCCAGTTCGCTAGCAATCGCTTCAGCTACAACACTTTTACCACTGCCAGGTAAGCCCGTGACTGCTATGATCAGTTTTCTCAACCCCACCCCTAGCGATACTCTAGACTCATAACCCTTCAAAGATTACGCTGATGAAAAGCCTCTCCTAGCAAGCACTAAAGCCGCAATAGATGCTATCAAGGCTGCCATTGAAGCTGATAGAGCTACGCCTGCTGCTATCTTCTCAGCATTCAATCCCCCTCTCATAGCCTCTTTATCCCTTAGGATGTCAACTTCCCTTTCAACGCTAGACACTTTCTTTTCCAAGTCACTTAGCTTTGACTCTATTACATTGACCCTCTCTTCAAGTCCTACGATAGAACTCTCTGAAGTTGACGTGCGTTCTTCAAGCACCTTCACGGCCTTCTCAAACGTTTCTATTCTCTCTGTGACCATTGACACAGTATTCATTATATTGCTCAGTCTAACTTCAAGTCTGCTTAGCCCCTCTTCAAGCGATGATACAGAGTCCAATATCGGATCTAGATCCTCAAGCGTTAGAGCCTTAGACTCGAGACTTGATACTCTTACCAATAGTTCGTTTACCACAGCTTCCAAAGCGTTGACATTAGTCTTGATAATGTTTATTTCGTTTTTTAGTTCCCTTGATGTCGCGTCTAAGCTAGCTTGTAGTGATTCAATCTCGGACCTAGCGGTTTCTAGTTCACTGCGTAGATCGTTTATCGCGTTAAGAGCATCGTCTAGAGTAGCTTTCAGGTTCTCTAAGTCCTCTGATAGGACCGATAGGTCGTTTTTCAAGGATCCTACTTGAGCTTCCAAAGCGCTTGTAGCCTCCTCCAATCCTGTGACCCTATCTTCTAAAAGCGATAGCCTAGTCTCTGCAGCGTCTAGTCTTGCCTTAAGCTCTGAAACTCTAGTCTCGAGAGTCGTTATAGAATTTTCAAGGTCTCCTAGCTTAGAATTTAGTGAGACTAGGTCCTCTTTAATTTCTTCGACGTCAACTTGTAGGACATTTATCGCTTCCAAAGCGTTTTCCAGTCCGGCTTCAAGACTTGCTATAGTGCCTTCGAGCGCTGAAACTCTACCGTCTAGCTCTTCAACACTAGATTCTAACGATGCGAGCTTAGATCCTAGCTCGGATAAGTCTGCGTTAAGTAGGACTAGCTCGTCCTCTAGATTGGAAATTCTAGCTTTGACGGCATTAAGGTCTGCCTCAAGACTATCGATCCTAGCTAGGACTTCTGTTAGATCTACTGTCAATGGCCCTGAAATCTCTAGATTAACACTACCTCCCGTATCTAAAGCTAATTCGCTGGCTATTGGTGTAAGGAAGACTTTGTAGAAGCCGTCTGATGACATTAAAAACATGTAGCCCTGGTAGGCGTCGCCCGCCGGCGAGAGAATGGTTGTATAGATGGGAGCCTCAGAACTCGCTATAAGCCCTGCTGTCAAGGGATTTGGTACTCCAATTACCCGGAATGCACCGCCGCTCCAGCCAGGCCACCCTGTTGGCGGTTGAAGTTCGAGGCTCGCCCTTACTAGGCCGAGGGAAGCGTCAACTACCCCTGCCACCACAATCATGAGCGGTACTCTAAGCGTCGTCGATGACGCCCTAAGCTCTATAACTCCCTCATAGACTCCAGGATCTGCGTTAGAGGCGTCTATCTCAACGTTAATCTGTGCCGTAGCTCCAGCGTCTAATAGACTTACAATGGAGGGTGTGAGCGTGACTACAGGGGGAGTAGAGTAGCTATCTAGGTAGACGCTTTTCACACCGTCTCTTATAGACGCTTCTATAGTAAGACCTATGTTACTCAAGTTTCTTACGGAGAGAGGCACCGAAGCCCTACTTCCTGCTCCCACATAGGCCTCAACGTAAGGACGACCTCCAGGCCCCCAAGCCACGATGAAGCTTCCCGCCGCATAGTCAACCCTAAGTAGCCCTGAGCCCTGCTCGACGACGCTTACACCCTCAATCAATCCTCCCTTTATGGGCGTTGTCGCTTCGGCTAGGAGAAGCCTCACGGTATCCGGCTCCATTCCTAGGGAGAGTAGCAGTGCTGCTGCTCCAGCTACGTGGGGTGCCGAGAAGCTTGTACCGCTTAAGGGATATGAGGTAAATCCTGTCTCTGTAGGTATTAACGTTTCAACGTTCACTCCAGGGGCTACGATGTGGGGGGAAGGCTTTGAGAGGCCTAGGGGGCCTCTAGAGCTGAAGAGAGCAACTACATCATCGATGGGATATTGAGTGTCATTGTCGTCAGAAGCTCCGACGCAAAGCACTCCCTCGACAGCACACAGATAGTTAATGTTATGTAGCCCCCATCCCCCGCCAAAGTTGCCTGCTGATATCGTTACAATAATACCATTTTCGACCGCCTTTCTCAGAGCCAACAATATTGGGGGAGCCTCGACTCCCTCATACCACTTCTCCAGAGCCCAGGGAGCAGCCAGAGCCCCCAGGCTAAGATTTATCACGTCAGCCTCGTCACCCGTGCCAGGAATTCCGTCAGGTCCTAGTACGGCCCATTCAATACCCGATATTATGTCGGACTCTAGGGCTCCAGAGCAGCCTAGGGAGGGAGAGAATACTATAACATCGTATATTGAGGCGTCGGGCGCCACGCCCCTTAGATTTTGAGACTGGCTAGCTATTACCCCTGCTACAGCGGTACCATGAAATCCTCCAAAGTAGACTAGGTCGCTTCCTTTGCCACAATAGTCTGTGACTCCAGTACCTGTGGCGTCGTACTCGGCGATCACCACGCTAGTTCCGTCAGCTCTCCTTAACTGGGGATGATCGTTCTGGATCCCCGTATCTACGACGGCTACTATCACGCCCTCACCAGTAATTCCTTGAGAGTGAAGAATATTAGCCCCTATAGTCGGTACCGAGGTCCTCAGCTCCACATTCTCGCCCAGCCTAGGTTTAGAGTCCCAAGTAAATGGTGTAACCTGGAGGGTGAAGACTCTATCAGGATAAACCTTGAATCCTAACGCTTCCAACGCTTTCATAGCCTTATAATCGCCTTCGAAGGCGAATCCATTTATCAAGAAGAACCTCTTAACAACCCTTCCTCCTAGGACTTCGACTAGGTTCTCAGCATCCACTATCCTGCTCGCAATTTCAGGCTCGCGGCGATTCGAGTCATCCCCTATATAAACTGCTATGAACCTCCCAGGTGCTATTGAAGGAGTCTCCGCCTTCACGGTAAAAGCCTCTGCATAACTGTTAACAGGCTGAATAGACGTAGCAGCTATAATAAGAAGTACTATCAGGCTCCAAATAATCCTCAACGCGCGGCGCCTCCACTACTCTAATCTAAAGGGATAATAGACATTTTACGCTAACCTTATACCTGGCATGGGAGGTGGGCTTATGAGATGCCGTGAAGAAGGTAAGAGTCGCAGTTTAAGGCTTAAGGATAGCCTTGATAACCTTCATGACCATCCCTGCGGCATCGTTGAGAATGAAGACGAAGAGGAAGTTTACAGGGTTACGTGCTGAAAATCCTTAAACCCTCTGGCAATAGGGTTGTTAGGAGGGGCTGAAAGGAATGCCTGTGGAGTTAAAGAGCCTCGAAGACTTTGTAAGGGTTGCTGAGAGGGCTATTGAGTGTAGAATTAAGAGGGCGAGAGGCGGAGTTGTTAAGATTAAGGCGAGGACCAAACGCTACCTATACACATATAAAACCGAAGAGTCCAAGCTGGAAGAGGTCCTCTCTAAGGTTAAGTGTAGTAAGATAGTTGACGTCGATAAGGGTGAAGTTAAGGAAGTGAAAGGGTAGGGAAGCGCTTCCTACACTTCTATAGTATCCCCGTTAGCCGGTATCTCTACCTCCTCTATACCAAGGTCTTCCCTTATCTTCTCGGCTAGGACCTTCTGGGTATCAGGGTTTCCGTGAACTAGTACCACTTTCTCTATCCCATTAATCCCCCTTAACAATTTTAGTATGCCTCTTTGGTCTATGTGGCTTGAGAAGTCGAACCATTCGACCCTAGCAACTACAGGGAGCCTTTCCTCGCCAAAGACACCCTCCTCTAATATCATCCTGCCCGGGGTCCCTGCAGCTTGATAGCTTACCATAAATACTGCATTTCGTTTATCGGCAGCCATCTTCCTCAAGTAATAAAGGCTAGGACCTCCCTTGAGCATGCCGGCGCTAGCTATTATAACTCCCGGCCTCTTCAAAGCCTTCTTCCTATCCTGCCATCCCCTGACAACGTTGAAATTACTCAGAGCTTTTAGTAGCAGCCCTGGCATGTTGAGATAGCTTATGTGGGATGCATACACCTCGGCTACCTGCCTGATCATGCCGTCAATCCAGACGGGATACTCAAAATCTCTCTCAGCCAGTATAGAAGCTATTTCTTGCCCTCGGGCTACGCTAAACGCTGGCACCAACACGGTACCTCCGGACTCAACGACCTCTCTAACGCTCTTATAGAACCGTTCCTCCACTTCCCTCCGAGGAGGGTGGTTAGTGGCACCGTAAGTTGACTCAACTATCACTACGTCGGCCTTTACGCCATTGAGTTTTGCTGGCGCCACCAGCTTAGTATCTATGACGTTCACATCGCTAGTATATAAGATTCTGCGGCCGTTAACCTCGACTAATACACTAGCACTACCAGGTATATGTCCTGAGTAGAGCAGTTTGAAGGTAAAACTGCCAGCCTCAACCTCCACGTTATACTCGGTTTCCTCAGCCGTAGCTAACATATCGTCAACACTCTTCTCGTCGTAGGGTAAATAGTTACCGTTTAGCTTGATCATGTCTAAGAGTAGGAGCCTCGTAACCTCTAGCGTGACCTTAGTTGCGTAAAGCTTCGGTGTTATACTAGAATAGAGGTAGGGAGCTGCCCCAACATGGTCTAAGTGACTATGAGTCAAAACAACTCCGTCAAGATCCCTGGGCCTCACATCGCCCGGGAATATTGGCCTATCGTTTTCGTCAAAGTTAACTCCATAGTCTAGAAGGAGACCTCTACCTCCATGCTCAACTAGTATTGCAGCCCTACCAACCTCCTTGCCGCTACCCAACACTTTAATCCTAGCCAATCCTTTCAATCCCCTCAAGCCCAATCTACGGACTCCAGGGTTGATAAGCTGCTATGGAGCCATACACGGAAACATTAAAAGGTGCAAATAGGGGTAGAGTCCTGCGGGGGTGGATATAGGGTTGAAGGTTATAGAGGTAGGTAGGATCTGCGTGAAGACTCGAGGTAGAGAGGCTGGGAGAAAGTGTGTCATCGTCGACATTATAGACGAGAACTTCGTACTCATAACTGGTCCCAAACAGCTCACCGGGGTTAGAAGAAGAAGGGTTAACATAGACCATATAGAGGTCCTAGACAAGAAGATCGAAATAGCTAAGGGGGCTAGCGACGAGGAAGTCGTAAAGGCGCTCGAGGAGGCTGGGCTAGTGGACTTTATGAGAGAAAAAGTTAGGATACCCAAGATCACACCTTATACTCTCGTCACATAGACATTCTAAGAGTGTATTCAAGATTGAGTGGAGGTACATCGTCTCTATCAACCTTTAACTCCACTAATATGGGCCCCTTACTCGCCAATGCTTCTAATCCTTTCTTCTCGTCGTCCTTCCTTTCAACCCTCACATACTTAAACCCGAAGGACTCTGCAAGCATCCTGAAATCAGGGTTTCCTAGGAGGGTCTCATAGATCCTACCCCTCTTCTGCAGGACCTGCCTAAGATATAGAACCCTGTATGAGTCATCGTTTACCAGAAGTATCTTGACGTCTAGCCTTTCCCTGACTATAGTCTCTAGATCTTGAGCAGTCATCATAAGGTCTCCATCGCCTATAACTGTAATTATGTAGGAGTATGGTGAAGCCTTGGCAGCTCCTATAACGGCTGGCAGGGCGTAGCCCATTGCACCTAGGTTTGTAGCTGCAAGCCAGGAACCCGGCTTGTAAACTCTTATATAGTCGTAAGCGTATAATATATGAGTTCCTTGCCCCCCGCTCACTATTCTCTCACGGGGCATGAAGGAGTCTAACATCTTGAAGAACCTATTTGGATTAGCCCTTTCCGACTCTTTGGAGGCCGCTGACTCTAACATGCTATTCCACATGTTAACATAGCCTGCTACCTCCCTATCCCATTCATCCTTCCTAACCGTACCCCCGGAAATCTTTCTAAACTCGTCTAGGATCTCCTTCAAAGCCTTGTGGGGTTGAGCCTCGTATACCTCGTAGAGCCTAGGTCTCTTCTTAACAGCCGGGTCCACGCTAACTACTATAGCTTCTCCTTGCGGGAGCATTGTATAGGCGTAGGTTGTTATGTCATCCAGCTCCCCTCCAAGTACTAGGACGAAGTCGCTGGATTCGAAGGCCTTATCAGCAGCAACGCTACCACCCCCGAAACCTATCCTACCCAGACACCTGGGATGATCCTCCGGGCATGCCCCCCTACCGTTACCAGAGGTTACTATATAGGCTCCCGAAACCTCTGCAAGGGCTAACAGATCTTCCTGCTTGAAGCCCGGATGTAGTGTTAGCTCTCCACACGCCAGTATCACGGGTTTCCGCGCTTCGAGGAGCATGGATGCTAAAGTCCTAGCCTCACTACCTAGGCCTTCCAGGCTAGCAGGGCCTCGAGGAAGATCTTCTAGAGCGCTCAAGTCCCCAGCCTCAGAGCCCCATAGGTCCTCGGGGACCTCAACTACTGCAGGTCCAAATGGCGGTGTTAAGGCCGACTTGAGAGCTTCTTCCAGCACAGAGGTAATGTCACTCGGCACATCAACCCTCCCATAATATTTAGCTAGGGCCCTAGCTATTGATCCTTGATCTACCTCAAGCCACGCCTCGGTGCCTTTGAGTCTCCTCCTAACACCACCTGTAACCATTATCAACGGCACTCTATCTCTGAGCGCTATTCCAAGCGATATCGCAGTATTCAGGAAGCCGGGGCCTGCATGTACGGCTGCCGCTGCCAGCTTACCTTTAACTCTGAATTCAGCGTCAGCAGCCGAAACAGCTACTTGTTCGTGCCTTGTAGTGACAAAATCTATCCTATCCTTATAGTCATACATAACGTCCACTAAGTCTAGTATGCTAGTACCTATTATACCATAGACTCTCTCAACACCAACCTTCAGGAAAGCCTCAGCTATCATCTGAGCCACAGTTACCAAGCTCTAAGGCACCCCGCCTATAGCTGCATGTTGACAACAGCCTCCGGCTTCTCACCCTTCAAAGCCCTGACTATGTTCCTTATGGAGAACTCTATGATCCTCGTCCTAGCATCAGTGTTAGCTCCAGCTATGTGGGGGGTCACTATAACATTAGCTCCCTCCCTCGCCACCTTCAATATCGGGTGATCCGGGGGCGGAGGTTCAACGCTGTAGACGTCAACAGCCGCTCCCGCAATCCACTTCTCTCGAAGAGCCCTCGCGAGGGCCTCTTCATCGACGATCTCTCCCCTAGAGGGATTTATGAGGATCGCTGAAGGCTTCATAGACCTGAGCTCGGCCTCGCCTATCATACCCCTAGTTTCCTCGGTGAGAGGTACGTGTATCGAGATGATATCGCTCTCCCTAAGAAGCCTAGGCAAGGTCCTATACTCTACCCCAAGGTCTTCCTCAACCTCCCTGGAAGGCCTAACCTTATCATAGTAGATAGTCTTTACCCCGAAAGCCTTGAGCCTCCTAGCAACCTCCCTCCCAATCCTCCCAAGCCCCACGATACCCCAGGTTTTGCCGTAGAGGTCGAAAGTACCCATGTCCATAAGCTTCCACTGAGGCCAACCCCCCTTAAGGGTCTCTTCGTGGGCTAGTAAGAGCCTCTTTAAGAGGGCTAGAGCAGCCATTATAGTATACTCCGCAACCGAAACAGCATTAGCCCCGCCAGCATTAGCCACGGGAACACCGTAGCGAGCGCAAGCCTCCACATCAATATGGTCGTAACCCGTGCTGGGCTGCTGGATCAACCTAACTTTCTTCATAGCCTTGCACATCTCCTCGTCAATCCTAAAGTTCAAGGTGTAATCGCCTATAACAACATCTGCATCCTCAAGCTCCCTCAAGACCTCCTCGCGAGGCTTTCCATGAACGGAGACAACCCTAATATCGCCCCCAACCTCATCCCTATAAGGAGCCAGAAGAGCTTCAACAAAAGAGGCTGGAAGAGGACTCATAGACACGACCTTAAACGCTCTAACCAAGACAGAAGCCCCCTATAGAAGAGCCTCAATCCTCCTCTAAGAGTTTCCAAGGACAGGTATCTAATACGGAGGATCAATAATGGGGCCTCTAGAGCATAACCATTATAACATGTTAAGAGAGATAAGACCTCGCTTCACTAACTCATGCCACTAACGAAGACATACTCGTTGGTCCATGAAACTAGGCTACAGAACACCTTAATAATTACCCCCTTCTGCTAGATAACACTACTAGGAGCTAATGGCTACCGACTTAAACGTAACTCGCCGCTAGCGGGTAGGACCTATAACCTCTTTAATCTCCGATTTTGTCCCCTTCTCTGGAGGCTTCTCATATTTAGCTAGCATTAGCCATGCATAGGTTCCAGCCCCTGCCAGTATCATAGCTGAGAGCGTGAAGGTTGCTATAGGGGATACTGCGTCGTAGATCAGGCCTCCAATGTAGGGTGACGGCGTTCCAGCCACGCTTCTCACGGTATTCGCTGTTGCGT
>WAKF01000029.1 GCA_015523465.1 Aeropyrum sp. | reverse complement strand
GCTAAGCACCCTCTTACCCGCCTCAAAGGCGTGAGCTGCCATACAGGGGTTAACAACGACGGTAGTAGTGGGTCCGGAGGCGGTACTCGCCATCCGACCTTCGCTACGGCTACATCACCCTTCAGAGCATAAAGGTCCCTCGCCTTAGAGTAGAGCCTTGTATCTGCGAGGTCTTTAGCCTCTTCTAGGTAGCTCGCTGGAACCTCAGTTACCACGCCCTCGGGAGACAGAGTGATCTTCAATCCTCCCAGCACGAGCCTGTAAATGCGTGGTTTCAGGGTGGCTGAAGCCTGGTCATACATCATAGTGACTTCAAAATGAAAGTCTGCTCTGCCGTAATCGCCGTTGCAGAGCCTGGCATATAGAGTTCCTCCCAGTTCTAGCGTTACAGGCTTTCTTAGGTCTCTTCTATAGATTACGTCTAGGGCCTCCCAGTACCAAGGCACATGGGGCATGTAGGGGGTACGCCCTGCAGCGTCGACTAGGGCTTTTCTCAAGAAGGCTATTGCCTCTAAGAGGTTACTCTTACCCGAGGCGTTGGGTCCTACTAGCAAGTTTACGCCTGGGAGTACCTCTAACTTAACGTCTTCAAGGCTCTTAAAGTTCTTAACTCTAAACCTTTCAATACTAACGTACACACTGTGCTTTCCAGAATATCCCCCGATAGCAGCCTCTCCCTCAGGCATGACATGGCAAACCTCTCCAGACTTAAAGTGTGGGTGGAATTACTCAAATACTCGCTTCAACAGAGTTTAGCTTGCGTTGAAGAGGGTTACCGCTTTATCTGTCTAAGCCACATCTTGTGTAGTCTTGTGTCACCGGTTAGCTCTGGGTGGAACGCTGTTGCTAGGTGAGGGCCTTGGACCGCTGCCACTCCTACTCTCTCCCCGTCGTGGTCTAGCCAGCTTATGATCCTTGCTGGGGGCTCTGCGTCTATTATCGCTGGGGACCTTATGAAGACTCCCCGGAACCTCCCCTCTAAGCCGTCTATCTCTAGGTCTGCCTCGAAACTCTCCCTCTGCCTGCCGAAGTAGTTCCTCACAACCTCTATCCTCATAGCCGCTATTAGGGGTTGGCCCGTCTCCCCCACCACCCTATCCCTAACCTTTTCAGCCAGTATTATTGCGCCTGCGCAGGTGCCCAGTGCTGGGAGCCCACTCCTAATGGCGTCCCTTAGGGGTTCTAGGACCTTCATCCTCCTTGCTAGTATGCCTATGGTAGTGCTCTCACCTCCGGGTATGACTATGCCGTCTAGGCTCTCTAGCTGGCCTGGCTTCTTGACTACTAGGACCTCCCCCGTGTACCCCAGCTCCTCCAGGGCTCTCCGGAGCATGTATACGTGCTCGTAGACGCCGCCCTGGTAGCCTAGGACCCCGATCCTCAAGCCTCAGCACCCCTAACCTGGAGTAGCTCCTCTGGCTTGAGCCTCCTAACGTCTATCCCCATCATGCTCTTCCCCTCGCTGATCATCCTCTGAGCCTCAGCAACGCTCTCGGGGTCGTCCCACATGCTTGTGGCTAGCACTATAGCCTCAGCCCTCTCCCTGGGGTCGCGGCTCTTAAATATACCGCTCCCTACGAAGACCCCGTCAGCGCCTAGCCACATCATTAGGGCTGCGTCCGCCGGCGTCGCTATACCCCCAGCGGCAAAGTTGACTACAGGAAGCCTCCCAAGCCTGGCTGTTAGGTCCACAAGCTCCACAGGCACCCCAAGCTCCCTTGCCTTCCTCAGCCTCTCCTCCGCCGGTAGCCCCCTGAGCTGCCATACATCTCCCATTATGAGCTTCATGTGCCTCACAGCCTCGGCTACGTTGCCCGTCCCAGCCTCCCCTTTAGTCCTTATCATCGAGGCGCCCTCAACTATCCTCCTAAGAGCCTCCCCCAGGCTCCTAGCCCCGTTCACGAAGGGCACCTTGAACAGCCACTTGTTTATGTGGTGCTTCTCGTCAACCGGGGTTAGGACCTCGCTCTCATCTATCATGTCGACACCTATAGTCTCGAGTATTAGGGCCTCGTAGTAGTGGCCTATCCTAACCTTAGCCATCACTGGTATAGTGATGCTGTTCATTACCTCCTCGATCACCTTAACGTCGGCCATCCTAGCCACCCCGCCACTCTTCCTGACGTCGTAGGGGAGCTTGTCCAACACCATGACGGCGACGGCGCCGGCATCCTCGGCTATCTGGGCCTGCTCCACGTTAGTAACGTCCATGACTACGCCGCCCTTCTGGTAGACGGGGAACCCGTACTTAACCCTCAACGTGCCCCTCTCGGGCACCGTTAGGGTTTCGGGTAGGACCTCGGGCCCGTAAGCCATCCAGAGGCCTTCCTCCCTAAGCCTATCCCCTGCCTCGGCGAGCTTGTAGAAGAAATTTACTATCTCGTGGAACCCGACCTCGTAGAGCCTCACCCCGCCGCTCAGGGGCGAGTAGGATGGTAGCGCCAACGCTACGCACCACTAAGCCATAAAGGTGGCCTCGACGGGCTTAAGAGCCTTAGCATAGGCGCCTCAAAGTTAAACTCCAGCCCGAAGGCCTGGGTATAGTGGTGTATAGGGGTTGAGGCTACTCTACCTCCACGTCTCAGAAGCCTGGTATAGGGCTGTTAGGCCCGCCCTGAGAGAGCCTCCCGACCCTCCGGGCGAGAGTAGTGTGTCGGAGGCTCTCCTAGCCTTCTTCACTGTGGAGGAGGGCGATGATGAGAGTGTGGTTGCCAACGCTGCCAGGGACATAGCATCTCATGCTAGGAGCCTCAAGGTCGATACTA
>WAKF01000028.1 GCA_015523465.1 Aeropyrum sp. | reverse complement strand
CTCCTAGCCCCCCTGATATACACTCTTCTAGCCCTCAAGTACCCCCCGCCCGGTGCTAGGCTAGGCCTGGCTGTGATGGTTCTGGGAAGCCTCTTCTACGTATACAGCATTTATAATGTAGTCACGGCCTTCAGGCCCCTGGCAGAGGTCTCGGGCGCCCTCTCAAGCGTGTATACTGCAGGCACCGCCGAAGAGGCTTTGAGGGACCTCGCTGTAGCCTTCATAGACGCAGGGCTTGTTGCAGTAGAGAGGTTTAAGGGGGCTATGGTGGCTGTAGCCACCGCCTCAATAATCTACACTCTAGGCTTCGCCCTCATAGCACTCCCGTTCAAGGCGAGACGAGAATGACGGAGACGCTATTGAGATTAGTGCCTGTCGGCCCGGTCTCGACTGTGGCGCCCAGCTTCTTGAGTAGAGTATAGGTATCATTCCTCTCGAGAGCTTCGTGGAAGCTCAGTCCCATAGACCTAGCCTCCTCGACCATAGAAGGGGTCACTATGGCTCCAGCCGCCGGGGACGAGCCGTCTATGCCGTCAGTATCCATAGCTAGCATGGCGGCGGGGGCGTTGGGCTCCCAGTAAGCTACTGCAAGGGCCCAAGATGTTGCAAGCTCCAGGTTCCTCCCTCCGACGCCGGGCCCCCTAACCCTGACAGTAGTCTCTCCTCCAGCAAGGATAGCTGCGGGAGGCTTTACTGGAACCCCCCTATCGAGGGCCTCAAGGGTTATAGACGCTAGGGCCTTCCCAACCTCCCGGGACTCCCCCTCAAGTCTAGACGTGAGTATGATGGTGTTGAACTCCAGTGACTCATAAATATACCTGGAGAGGGCCCTCAGGACGTCTATGTTGGCAGCTACAAGCCTATTAGAGGTCCTGGAGAGCCTGGGGTCTCCGGGTTTAGGGGTCTCCTCCACCTCCCCCCGGGCTCCTCTCTCAAGGAGCTCTACAACCCTGTCTGGAACCCTATCATAGAGTCCATATCTTCTAAGGACTGTTAGAGCGTCAGAGTAAGTAGTGGGATCCGGGACTGTGGGTCCCGAGGCTATAACGTCTAACTTATCTCCGGGCACGTCGCTAGCGTAGAGGCCGAGGAGCCTTGCTGGGTATGCCCTCGCAGCGAGCCTGCCACCCTTAACCTCGGAGAGGTGCTTTCTCACAGTATTCATTTCGTGTATGCTAGCCCCGCTAGCTAAGAGCAGCTTTACGGTCTCCCTCACGTCGTCTAGAGTCAGGGGGGGAATAGGCTTCTCTGCAAGGGCGCTACCACCACCCGACACTAGGGCGATAACTAGGTCATCCTTCCCCGCACTGCCAGCCCATTCAAGCAGGGCTTCTGCAGCCTTCACGCTACTATCATCAGGGACTGGGTGGCTGGCGCCTAGGACCTCCACTCCAGGTAGCCTAGCCTCGCTACCCCTAGTAGTAACCACCACGCCCCCCACAGGCTCAACGCAGGATAGGGCTCCGCGAGCCATTTGGATACTACCCTTACCTAGCCCCAGGACTATAGCCTTGGAGCCACAGAAGCCTGCCAGCTCTAGTTCGCCTTTCACGTGCTCGTCTAGCCTAGAGAACTCTATGACGGCTTTCACAAGCTTCCTCAAAGTCCCTCTAAGCTCTTCCTGGGAGGACTGCTTAGCCAATGCCACCCTCCTCACTATTAGAAAGTGGCGGTTGGGGATTTATGTGGAGTTGGGGTGAAGGCTCGACGTATGATGTTACTAGTTTAAACCCTCTTCGGGGTTAAAATAGTCTATGGTGCCTTATTAGTGCCTAGAAGGGGTGTGCTTGTAGTACCTGTAGTCACGCCCTATACTAGGGACTCTCTAGAGGTTGATGTGGAAGGCCTAGAATGGCTTCTCCAGAGGCTTGCCGAAGCTGGTGCCAACGGGTTTTTCGTGGCCGGCACCACAGGCGAGAAGGAACTGCTTAGTGTCGACGAGATCGGTAGGCTTGTAGAGGTGGCCGTGAGGGTTGGAGGGGGGAGGGTTAAAGTGTTTTCTGGGACACCCTCAGCCAGGGTGTCGGAGGCCCTCGAGGCTGCAAGGCTTGCAGGGGGCCTGGGGGCGGATCACGTGATGACAACGCCGCCACTCTACTACAACCCTGGGCCTAGAGGGGTAATCGAATATTATAAGAAGCTAGCCCTGGCTTCGGAGGACGCCACAGTCTACGCCTACACGATACCCAGCCACGTAGGCTATAACATACCCCTCGACGTGGTTGAAGCCCTTGCGAGCGAGGGGGTTATTGAGGGAGTTAAGGCTACAGTCAGCGACTCCTCCTACATTGTAAGCCTCTCAAGGGTGAAGGAAAGGGTTGAAGACTTCACCCTGTTCTCGGGAATAGCGGAGGTCCTACCCCTAGCACTAGCACACGGCTGGGACGGGGCTGTCGACGCCCTGGCTAACGTAGCCCCGGGGATAACGCTGGGCATGCTCCACGCCTGGAGGGATGGCGATACTAAAAAGCTATCAAAGCTGGCTAGGATCGCGGCAAGGGCCTCGCAGGCTCTCAGGCCCTACGGCCTGCAGGGGGGCCTTAAAGCCCTCCTAGCCGAGATGGGAGCACCGATATCGAGGGCTGTGAGACCACCCTTAACAACTCCCCCAGACACCATAGTTAAGGCGGTGAAGAACCTACTATGTAATGGCTCGAAGGAGGTCCTACTTCTCGGGCTTAAATGCTAGTCTAGGGAGCTTACCAGGCATAGACTAGGACTCCGTTCTCCCTAGCAGCCTCCTCCACCTTCCTCCCCACCCGGGTACCCGTGATTATCGGCACAGCCCTCTTCCCCAAGGCCTTAGAAACCCTCTCAGCCTTATACTTCACCTCCCTCACATCAGCTATCCTAGGCCTCACCTTAACCTCAACCACGTAAGCAGTCCTATCAGTCTCAACTAGTAAGTCAACGTCTACATCGTCAACCCTAGCATTCCTTCTCCACAGGACTAGCCGTTCACCCCGGGACCTAGCCTCCTCGAGTATCATCTCAAAAGTGAACTTACTATACATACTCTCGGCGAGAGCCCCAACATTCTCTTCCAAACGCGATACCCTCTTCTCAAGGCCTCTCAGACCCTTTAACAGCTCCTCAATAGTACTCCAGATCTTCTTTATCTCTTCCTGTATCCTCCTAATCTCCTCTATGATTTCCTCAAATCTCCTGCTATGCTCTTCGAACTTCTTGTCGTGTTCTAACAGCTTCCTTTCTATTGCCTCGAATCTTTTGTCGTGTTCTAGTAGTTTTCTTTCTATTGCTTCGAATCTTTTTGCGTGGTCTTCTCTTAGGCTCTTCAGCTCTCTCAGTATGGATTCGAGTCCTACAAGGCCGGCGACAGCGAGCCGAAACTCCTCATCCTCCCTAAGAAGCCTCAACAACTCCCTCTTCAGGGTTTCCCCCACCTTTAGTGCACCTCAACACTCATTTAGATCTGTTACCCGTGATACTAT
>WAKF01000027.1 GCA_015523465.1 Aeropyrum sp. | reverse complement strand
CACCCCTACACCCCGCCAGCCCCGCCCACAGGGCTCCAAGCTCAGGTTAAAGAGGGTCCCATACATAAAGTTTTAGTTCCGGGCGTCACGGTGCCATAAACCTTGGGCTTTAGCGGGAAGCGTATAATCTATACGATAGGCCACTCAACACTCTCCGCATCCAGGATAGCCCAGGTGATGGAGTCTCTCGGCTCGACGGTCCTAGTAGACGTGAGAAGGTGGGCTTCAAGCCTGAGGAACCCTGAAGCTTCAAGGCAGGTCCTTGAATCCGAGATGAGGGCGAGGGGGCTGGGCTACGTGCACATACCAGCTCTGGGAGGCTATAGGACCTTCGGGAGGGACGTACCAGAAGCTCTTAGCACGGAGTTCGCCTGCTACCAGGCTAGGGGGTTCAACGCCTACGCAGCCTACCTAGCCACTAACCCCCAGGCCTGGAGGAGCCTCGAGCTAATCGTCTACCTAGCAATTCAGGGGGCTAAGCCCACAGTGATGTGTAGTGAGAGGCTACCTTGGAGGTGCCATAGGAAGGTTATAGCCGAGTGGCTCTCATACAGAGGCTTCAAAGTCATCCACTACGTTGACGGGAAGCTAGTGGAACACAGGCCTGGTAGGTGCCGGGCCCTCGCCCATTAGTAACTTCAGGCTTACACTCTCAACCTACTCTACAAGCCTCTGGAGGGCTCGTAGTATGGGATCTAAGGGTCTCGAGGGAGGTTTGGTCATCGCTTCCGGCATCCTAGCTGCTACATGGGGGTTTCTGGGGCTCCTAGGCAATCCATTGTCCTGGATGTTCGCGGCCGCCTCGGCTATAGCCGCTTTAGGAGCTTCGGCCTTGCTAGCTAGGTCCCGGAGCGAATCGTGTAAGCTGGCATTATCGCTGGGTATGGCTGGGTTCGCAGCCTCAATAATTATAGCTTCTCCGATAGCGCCTGCTGCAGCCGCCGTAGTCTCGGCCAGCATATTATCATGCAGGTCCTACCGGCCTCTCGCAGCCTTAGCACTAGTAGTAGCTCTCGCAGGGATAGGCCTATACGCACTCGAGGTAGAGGTTGCTATCGCAGACTATAGGCTGGCTTCAGGCCTATCCCTAGCACTTGCAGGCTTCTCGCTAAGCGCCTCTGAGATAGGGAGGCCGAGAAGCGATGCATACCGTATCGAGCCTAGGCCTATATCGACTCCCACAGAATAAAACGGTCGTGGTAGACTTATTCGCCTAACCAAGCCTCTGGGTAGGACCTCCAGGGCGGCTCTAGGACCTTGTGTGAAGCTACAATGCTTTAAAAGAGGGATGGTAGTTGGGCTAGGGGCCTACGTCTTCCTTGAGATGAGGGTTGTGTAGGCGTAGAGGGCGGCTGCCGCTAGGAGTACTGTGGTGGCTATTAGGGTGTAGATGTGTAGCACCCAGCTTCTCGTGGCAGCGTTGACTTCGAGGAGGGTTAGGGCTCTCTCTAGGGCTTCCGCCTCGCTTGGGGGTAGCTGAGCTAGGACCTCCCTGACTAGGCTCCTATCAGCTATGAAGTATGGGTACTGGCTGAAAGCGTTTAGCATCTCCCCCGCAGGCACGGTCACGAGTGCCGCTCCGGCTGCTACCAGCAGGGCTTTAGAGCCCCTTCTAGGCCCCCGGGCGATGGCGTAGGCTATAGCTGAGACCTGGGCTATCCAGAGTAGGACCTTCAGGGCTAGCAGCCACGATAGGTCTAGCTGAGGCTCACCCCCCAGCCCTAGCCCCCCAAATATATTGTTGAACTTGTACTCCACAGTCCTAAGGCTCCAGCCATACCAAGCCCCAGCCAAGGCTACTAGCGTTAGGAAGGCTAGCGCGGGCTTTAGGTACATCCTCGCGATCTCATACCGGCCCTTAAGGGAAGCCCAAGCCGCAGCGGCTACTGTTGTTAGCGCTAGCGAGGCCGCCACGCTCTTAATATACAGTGGGGGTAGTGTAGGGTTGCCAAGGACTGCCTCTACAACGTCAACTCTAACTACCCTTCCAGCCAGTATCTCAACGCCCTCCAGGGTATTCAGTTGGGCGAAGACGCTCCTAAAGCCAAGCGGTATTAGGAGGGCCGATAAGGCTAGCAGCGCCCCGAAGGCGTCGTGTACCCGGTCTCCGAGCCTACCCCACCCGTAGTAGTACACTGTAAGGCTGAGGAAGTGGAGGGCGATCATTGCAATTGCCAGGGCGAAGTTGTAGAGGGCCATCTTGCCCAGCAGGGATACGAAGGAGGGGTAGAAGCTTAGCAGGTATACAGTGAACGCCGTGCCGAAGACGCCACCGAGAGCGTAGGTAGCAGCGTAGAACCTTAGGAGCCTGTAAGCCTCCTCCCCCAGCTCAGGCCTACCAGCCCTCCTACTATAAGCCTTAAGCATCGGGGCTATCACGCTAACCCCGATCCCCAGGTTGACGAGTACTATGTGGATCCCGAAGCTGAAGGCGAGCCAGAATACAGCTAGCCTTTCAAACCCCTCCACCGCAGCTCACCTCCAGAGGAACCTATAGACAGCCCAGCCGAGCACGGCGAGGATAGCGAGTAGGTAGACTCCAACTAGGGCTAGAGACGCTGTATCAGGGCCTACGGGATTAGCTGCCTCGGCGGGGGTGAATAGGCCGTAGACTGTGAAGGGCTTCCTACCCACCTCTCTAACAGCCCATCCCAGGAAGCTTACAGTCTGAGCTACCAAGGGGCTGGCAGCGACGACGACTAGATCCCTCCTACCCAGGCTCCCCCAACGATATAGCTTTACTAGCAGGGCTAGCGTGGCAACTCCTAGAGCCAGGGCCATGCCAACCTTAGTGTAGTAGAGGTAGTGGACGAGTATGGGAGGCCTACAATCCACTATAGGGCTGTCAGGGAAGCTACAGTAGTCTACAGGTATCTGGTCGTAGCTGGGGAGAGGGGCTGAGAAGCTCCCATAAGCCAGGAATGCGACGAGCCTCTCAGGGATGCCTAGTAGGAGGTGCCTGCTAATGCTAAAGTACTCGTCGGTAACCCCTTCCATAGCAGCTAGGACCTCCGGCGCGTACTTAGCAATAGCCAGGGCCTGCTCGTGCCCCAACACGGCACCTTGAATAGCCAACGATGCTACGGCTAGAGCCAAGGAGAATCTGAGGGCTCTCAAGCTCCTCTTAGCATCGCCCGAGCCTCTCAGAAGCCTCAGAGCGTAGGCCCCAGCCACAGTGTAGGCTGAGATTACCACCCCCGAGCCTATAGCGTGGCCCACGCTAGGCAGCCATACAGGGCTCTTTAGAGGGTAGAGTAGGGGGTCATGGACCTCTAGCGTGTAGTAGAGAATAGAATCTAGCACCTTAGCTACGCTAGCCTCCCCCAGCTCTTCTAGGGCATTGGGCTTTAAGACCTCTGCTAACACGCTCTGAGATACCGTGAAGCCTTTCGAGGCTTCCCAGAAGAGCCTGTAGGTAATCTTTACCGGCAGGCTAGCCTCCACTAACCCCTCGCTCTCCCGGACCACTATCCCTAGAGCCTTAGCCCTCTCAGGATCTATAGCTCCAGCAACCTCCGGGGGTATGTAGAGGGTTATCTTGGGATAGCCCTCACCGTATAAGGGGCCTGTTCCTGGTGTGTAAGCTGGCTGGAGGCCCGTAGGGGCTACCATGAAGCTGTTGACTGCCAGTATCATTGCCGCGCTATACCATGCTCCGAGGATTACTAGGCTTGTAAGTACTATCCGGGGTATAGGTCCTAGCCTCCTCCACCCATAGTATAGGAAGTAGACGAATATGACCTCTATTATGAAGGCATAGATCTCGGCGTAGAACGGGAAGTATATCCACTTGCCGCCAGCCTCCGTAAAGTTAGGCCACAGCAGTATGAGGCCGAACTCAGCAGCAGTCCCCGTAGCAGCCCCCACAGCAAACACTATCACGAAGCCCTTGACCATCTTCCAGGCTAGGTCCTCCCAGAACCTGTCACGGGTTTTTAGGTAGAGTAGCTGTGCTACCAGCGATATGAGGGGGAGGCCCATCACATACTGGAGTATAACCCAGTGGACCTCTATACCAATAGCCGATATGAACCTCCTCTCGGGCTCAGGGTAACTAGCCCACTGCTCCAGAGCCCCCCGGAGGCTCTCCAAAATCCATTCAGGGCTCACGGCGTTTCACCTCGAACCCCATCCATGTAAACTAGAAGCCTAACAGTTAAAACTAAAGTACTAAATATTAACTTTATTCTTAACATAAGACCGTTTTCCCTACTAAGTGTTAGCTTAACCGAGATAATGTGAAAATTATACATTATATTATGTATAGTGTGCTAATAGTAGGCCTAACTTCTTCTTTAACAGGGGTTAAGGGCTTCAAGATTCCTTTAACCCTGTTAATGGAGGAGCACATAGGATGGCTAGAAAGCGTGGCGAGAACCCTCAGGGCTTGTTGGGCGACCTATGCAATGCAGCCTGTAGCCCTGTAAGGCTGAAGATACTCCAGGTACTGTATGAAGAGGTGGAGATGGGCTATGGAGAGCTAGCCCGCTCCATCGGTGTGAGCGAGCACCTGCTAAACCATCACTTGAAGAGGCTTGAAGGCCTTGTGGAGAAGGGTGAAAGAGGGTATAGGCTGACTTGGCGTGGCAGGATGGTGGTAGAGATTGTTAGGGGCCTGGGAGCCCTTAAACCCTCCATACCCCCGGGCCCCACGCTCTCGGGGAGGCTTATAGCTAAGAGGCTCGCAGCCTACCTGATAGACATTGTTGTCTTCTTCGTCGCGACGGGAGCCATAATAGATCCCCAACTATACAAGTCACTAGCAATGCTGGCGGGAGCCCTGGCAGCCTTAAGTCCCGACCTAGCCTTGGAGGCCCTCAAGGCGCTTGTAGATAGGAGTCTGGTAGGGTATAGTAGCGTGTTCCTAGCAGCCTTTACCTTCCTAACCCTGATGGAGGGGTATAGGGGGCAGAGTATAGGGAAGGCACTACTAGGTCTAAGGGTGGTGAGGGCCGATGGGGGTAAGATAGGGCTTGTCGAGGCTGGAATAAGGGTTGCGGGTAAGATATTCCTACTCCCAGTAGACCTGGCACTAGGGGCGCCTTACTGGAGCAGAAGCTACCTGAGGTTTACCGAGTACTATACCAGGACCATAGTGGTAGAGGAAAAACCACTCCTACGGGTACTAGGAGGGCGTTTTCCAAATAAAGGGGATAGTGGTGGCGCGGTGGTTGAGGGGGGAGTTAGTGGGCGGGCGCCTCAGCGGCTATCTTAGCTCCTCCCTCTCCTAGTGTTTCCCCTCTTTCCTCCCTCTCCGGCAGCCTTGGAGTCCACTTTGAGAACATGTAGCTGAAGCTCGTCACGGAGATGCTGCTAGCCGCCATCGCCGCAGCGGCTAGCTCGGGTCTCAGAGCTATTCCAGCCCAGGCTAGGGCCCCCGCCGCTATCGGTATTAGCGTCACATTGTATATGAACGCCCAGAACAGGTTAAGCTTTATAGTCCTGTAGGTCCTACGGGCTATCTCCACCGCCATAGGAACCCTCCTCAGGTCACCCCTAACGAGCACTATGTCACCGGCTTCAACGCTGACGTCTGTGGCGTTGGCAACCGCTATCCCCACATCAGCCCTTGAGAGGGCCGGAGCGTCGTTAACCCCGTCACCAACCATAACCACTACCTCCCCCCTCCTCTGAAGCTCCCTCACAACCTCGGCCTTATCGTCGGGGGACATGCCAGCCCTATACTCATCGATCCCGAGCTCCCTGGCTATTGCAGCAGCGGTCCTCTCAGCATCGCCAGTAAGCATTACCACCTTCAAGCCAAGCCTCTTAAGCCACTCCACAGCCTCCCGGGCTTCGGGCCTCGGCTCGTCCCTTATCGCTATAACCCCTGCAGGCCTGCCGTCAATGGCTACGTAGACGACAGTAGCCCCCCGGTCCTGCCACCTAGTAGCAGCTTCTCTCAAAGGCGTTATGTCAACTTCGAAGCCCTGCATTAGCTTGTCGTTACCCACAACGACCGTGTGGCCGTCAACCTCAGCGTAGACTCCCATACCCGGGAGTAGCTCGGCATTACCCGGATCCCTGGGCCCTCTCCCCAAAGCCTCAATATGCTTCTCTATTATAGCCCTAGCCAGGGGGTGCTCGCTCCACTTCTCCGCAGACCCAGCGAACTCGAGGACCCTCTCGGGCGTGAAGCCCTCCAGGACCTCTACAGCGACTACACGGGGCCTCCCGTAGGTTAGGGTGCCAGTCTTATCCAACGCCACAACAGTAGCCCTAGCCAGCTTCTCGAACGCCACAACATTCCTAACTAGTATGCCCACCCTAGCCGCAATCCCAACCCCGGCAGACGACGCTGTAGGAGTCGCAAGCCCCAGGGCGCATGGGCATGAGACTAGGAGTACGCTTGCAGCCCTCACAACAGCGGTCTCGAACCCAGCCCCAATCAGGCTCCAGAAGGCGAAGGTGAAGGAGGCTATCCCCAGGACTATCCAGAAGAACACTCCCGAGATCCTGTCTGCAAGCCTTTGAACACCCATCTTCCCTGCCTGGCTATATGCTATGAGCTTTGCAATCCTATCCAGGGCCGTGTCCCCCGAGACCCTGGTAGCCGCTACGTGGATCCAGCCCGTCGTCACCATGCTCCCGGCTAAGACCTGGTCCCCGGGCTTCTTCTCTACCGGCACTGGCTCCCCGGTGAAGATGCTCTCGTCAACGTAAGCCTTGCCCCTCACCACCCTACCGTCAACCGGCACCCTCTCCCCCTGGCTTACAACCACTAGGTCTCCGGGCTTGACCTTGGAGACCTCAACCTCCACTACCCTGCCAGCCTTGAGTATCTTAGCCTTCTCCGGCTTCAGCCTTGCAAGCCTCTCAACAGCCCTCCCAGTACCCTTCTTAACCCGGGCCTCAATGTACCTGCCTATGAGCACGAAGCCTATGATCAGGCCGACACCCTCATAGTATAGCTCACCCCGGAGGAGGCCTAGTGTCACGGCTAGGCTGTAAAGGTAGATCGACGTGGTGCCCAGCGTGACCAGGGCGTCCATACCCGGAGTCATGCTGCGCAGGCTCCTAACAGCTCCGATTATGAACCTCCTACCGGGGCCCGCCAGGACAAGCCCCATAGCTATGGCCCCGTACCAGGGTAGGACCTCCCCCGCAGCCGCAACCCCGAAAACCTTCTCCGCAACGTAGAGTATGTAGTAGACGACGCTGGCGGCAATGCTAGCAAGACCCCCCAGAAGCAAGCCCCGGTCATCCTCGGCAGCCTTAATGACCTCCCGGCTCTCGCTCAGAGAAGCCTTATACCCCGCCTTGGATAGAGCCTCAACCAGGTCCTCAGGCTTAACAACCTCCGGGTTGAACCTCACAACCACAGTCTTGTTAACATGGGATGCATAGACCTCGGCGACACCGCGAACCCTCAACAAAGCCTCCTCCACGACCCTCTCATCATCAACACTAGCCATCCCAGGAACACTCAGCACGGCCTCGCCAAGCACCACGTCATAGCCGACAGCCCTCACAGCCTTCACAACATCACTAAACCTAACCTTACCCGGATCGTAAGCCAGCACAGCCTCCCCAGAGGCAGGGTCGGCTGAGGCTTCAACAACCCCAGGAAGGCTCCTCAAAGCCTTCTCAATCGTAAGCCCGCAGGTGGCGCAGTGCATACCCTTAATCCTAACCCTCTCCCTAACAACACCCGCAACAGACACCGCGAAACACCATTAAACCCGTTAAAGAAGTAGGGGCGCCGAGAATAAATATCTATGCGCGAGCCAAACTACACAGAGAGAGGAGATAGACAAAGTCAAAACCAAAAGAACCCCACACACTAAGACCCCCAAGCACAAACCCACCCAACGGGGCCCGTAGCTCAGCCAGGACCAGAGCGCCGGCCTTCGGAGCCGGAGGTCCCGGGTTCAAATCCCGGCGGGCCCGCCACTTATAAACCCCCTATATAAGTCTTTCCCAATTGTCCCCGATAAGTTTTTATACCCGTGGGACTGTCCCAAATCATGAGGAGA
>WAKF01000026.1 GCA_015523465.1 Aeropyrum sp. | reverse complement strand
GCACCGATATGACGCTAGCCGACATCCTGGGTGTGTTGGCGTTCTACTATGAGTGGGCTTTCGACGACTCCCAGGTTACGGGCCAGGACGACCCGTACTATGACCCCGAGATTGACCAGACCGTTACTGGGCTGCTAGACTTGATACTGGGCTTGAGGGTTGTCGGTGAGGATACTGTTGAGGTCTACACCACCTACCTCGACGTCGACCCCGCCCTGATCGCCGCCCAGGTAGACCTGTGGGTTTGGACCCCGATACACATGATCATGGCGTTGGAGAAGGGTGTGGTGGAGGATCCTGGGGGGACTAATTACGGTTGGACTGATAGGGAGGCTACTGGCGAGGTCGCCCTAGACCTGTTGAAGCATCCTGACGTGATAGCTCAGATGGCTAGCGATCTTGTGGGTAGCGAGGAGGCTATGAAGTATGTGGCTAGGCTTAACGAGCTGACCGGCATGACCTTGATAACGCCGGAGGAGATGGATGCTAGGCTCCAGACCTACGTCAACTTCATAAACGAGAGGGGCCATGCGGTCGTCTTTAACGGGCCGTTCTACCTGAAGAGCTACGACCCCACTGCTAACGTGCTGGAGCTAGAGTTCTTCGAGGACTACCCGCTAGGCAAGGGCTTCATACCGCAGCCTGTGCTTGAGGTGACTGCAGGCAACATATACGGCACTATAGAGGCAACCCCGACTCCGACCCCCACACCGACGCCAACACCGACTCCCACTCCAACCCCGACTCCTACACCTACTCCCACTCCGACTCCCACTCCCACTCCAACCCCGGGACCCGGTGCTACAGTGACTGTAGTAATAACGCAGACTGTAGTTAAGACAGTCACACAGACCAAGGAGGTAGTGCAAACAGAAACCGTTACACAAGTCCAGACGCAGACTGAGACTGTAACAACGACCGTGCAGCGTGGCGTTAGCGGGGCCGTGTTAGCAGTAATTATAATATTGATTATACTAGCGGCCGCAGCATACTTCTACATGAGGAGAGGAGGTAGCTAGTTCTAGGCTTTCCAGGCCGTCTTTCCCCTTAATTTTTTAAAGTGGTTTAGCGGTCTAGCATTGATGTGTTCACCATCGTCTTATGGAGTTATTGCTTTTTCTCATAGGTTCTTTTTAATCATGTCAACCGATTTTGGGGAAAAAATATCCAGGCGGGGATAAGATGTATGTTGGGGGTAGGAGGGGTTGGCTTCATTAGCTAGGTTCGTGCTTACTAAGGTTTTCAACGCTGCTCTAACACTGGCTGTTACTTTATTCCTTATATCGGCTATCTTTTCCGTCTACACTGTAGTGGAGAAGTATAGCTCTGTGAGGGAGCAGTATATTCTAGCTTTAAGGACTCTCGAGACTAGGTATGCTCATAATCCGGAGCTCTTGGAGGAGAAGAGGCAGCAGCTATGGGATAACCTTCTTAGCCAGAATGGTCTTACGGGCAATTTTACCTTTGACATTATAAATTGGACTAAGATACTGTTGATAAGGAATCTTACGTTTGACTTTGGGACTACGAAGTATAGTTATATTGGTAATACTAAGGATGTAGGAGAGATCCTGCTTATCGCCCTCAAGAACACTGCTATACTATTCCTTACAGCCACTCTTATAACGTTCCTCATAGGCATTATACTGGGCTTCCAGATGGCTAGGAAGCCCGGGAGCGTGCTTGATAGGGCTGTTAGCGTATTCGGCATGATTAGTTGGAGCATGCCTACATGGTGGGTAGCGATAATAATGCTCCTCGTGTTCTCCTTCTATCTAGACCTCTTCCCAAGCCAGGCCATGTATGTGTACTACGACCTAAGCAAGCTACCTCAGGACCTAGGCCTCTTTGAGAGGATTATAGCGCAGGCTAAGATCTGGCTCTACTATATGACTCTCCCCGTTGCAACTATAGTCCTGGTGAGTTTTGGAGGGGCGTCTTACCTTATTAGAAATATTGTTCTGGGCGTCCTCCAGGAAGACTTCGTGATGACGGCGAGGGCTAGGGGGCTGCCTGAGAGGAGGGTAGTTTATGGTCACGTGCTTAGGGCTAGTAGCCCGCCGATAGTAACATATCTTGCACTTAGCATTGTAGGCGCCTTTGGAGGCGCTATAATAACCGAGGCGGTCTTCGGCTGGCCCGGCATGGGTTTGATATACTGGGTTGCAATTCAGCAGTTCGATGCCCCCATGCTGGTAGCGAGTACCTGGGTCTTAACCGTCATGTTCATAGTCACGATCCTGATCCTAGACTTCATATACTCGCTGCTAGACCCGAGAGTAAGGGTTGGGTGAGGGGGGTAGAAGGGATTGTCAGTTACAGTTGAGAGTGTTAGGAGCTTCTGGCACGAGTATAGACGGTCTAAGATAGGGCTTGCAGGCCTATTTCTGCTAGGAGTACTCGTCCTTGTAGCCGTCACTTTCCCCGTTATAGGCGACAGCGAGGTCATTAAGTACTGGTACGGAGACCTAACGTACTTCCAGGACTACCCGAGGGCCGTTCCACCCTGCTGGGCTGCCGGGCTGTTAAGTGATAAGGAGCCAACATCGACTATAGTAGTCAGGTCTGACACGGACCCCCAAAAGCTGGCCAGCATGCTTTACCTGGAAGAAGTTGAAAGGGGGGAGCTAGAAGGGTATGCTATAGTTGCTGTCTTTCCAATTGACGGTGACGAGTTACCCGCGGACCTCTACATGTCAATGAACCTGGGCTACGAGGTTGAGGAGCCGCCTGTAGCGGTTGATGAGATCAGGATTGAGAAGCCTGACGGCTCCGCTCTCGTAGTAAAGCCTAGGACGATCATTATAAAGCTTGGAGCCCTAACTCAAAGGTATACAGTATCCGAGATATACTTTGAAGGTCCTGACGGTAGAGTAGACTTAGTTACAGTTAAAGCTGGGGAGGTGGAGCCTAAGGGGCCCCTTGCAAGGGTTCTACAGATAGAGGAGAAGCCTGCAAGCATATCGGAGGTGTTCCTAGGCTATCCTGAGAAAAAGCTTGAAGGCGCAGTTATAAATGTTAACTTGAGGAGTATGGCGCAGAGTATAGCCACAAAGACTATTAACTCCCTACAGGCGCTCAAACTAATTCAGAGACAGTTTAAGCTTGAACTCGTAGAGGTTGATGAGAGGGTCTTGGATGCTGGCATAGCTAGGCTAGCCACATCCCTATACAATTCAATATTCACTAGTAACATCGACGCTGCGTTCAACCCTGAAGGAGGCAGCCTTAACATCTTAAAGGGCGACTACAAGCTCACTATAATCTTGGCGGGCTCAGGTCTTAAAGTAGAGATGGAGCCCTTGAAGGTAGTGGTAAAGGGCTCATGCTACGGTTTAATGGGGACCGACGCCAACGGTAGAGACCTCTGGCAAGCCCTCCTCTACGGCACACGCTGGGCTCTGATAGTCGGGCTCCTAACCAGCGCCATAACAGTGGTTGTAGGGAGCTTCTATGGTGTTGTGGCAGGGTACGCCGGCGGTATAGTGGATGAGGTGCTGCTGAGGATCGCACAGATAGTATACAGTCTCCCCGTCCTCCCCTTCCTAATCCTGCTCTCCGCACTGATAAAGCCGAGCATCTGGATCATAATAATATTGATAGTGCTCTTTAGCTGGCCCGGCATATCCTTTGTGACTAGGAGTATGGCGTTGCAGATTAAGAGTGAGCCCTACGTCGAGGCTGCCATAGCCAGCGGTGCTGGCACCCTGAGGATACTAGTATTATACGTGTTCCCGCAGGTCCTACCCTACATGTTCGCCAGCATGGCATTGAGCGTGCCAAGCGCTGTAATAGCGGAGGCTAGCCTCAGCTTCCTCAACCTAGGAGACCCCAACCTAGTGACCTGGGGGAAGCTATTGTATGACGCTCAGAACGCCCAGGCAGCTCTTAAGGGGTATTGGTGGTGGGTCATACCTCCAGGCCTGGGGATAGCAGTGGTAGGTATGACTTTCATATTCATAGGTAACGCCCTAGACGCCATACTCAACCCCAAGCTGAAGAGGTGAACTAGAGGGTGGCTAGCGAGGTCCTCGTGATAGAGGGCTTAAAGACCTACTACTTCACCCTTAAGGGCATAGTGAGGGCTGTAGATGGCGTCTCCCTAAAGCTTAGAAGGGGCGAGGTCCTAGGCCTCGCTGGCGAGTCGGGGAGCGGTAAGAGCACCATAGCCTGGAGTATCCTAGGCCTCGTACCACCGCCCGGGAGGATCGTGTCAGGGAGCATTGTAGTAGACGGCATGGAGGTTACCAGGATGAGCGAGTCAGAGTTAAGAAGAAAGCTCAGATGGAAGAAGGTGAGCATGATATTCCAGGGCGCCATGAACGCCCTAACACCGGTCTACACTGTAGGACGTCAGATAGAGGAGGTGCTCAGAGTCCATGCAGGGATCTCGGGGTACGAGGCTAGGAAGAGAGTCTACGAGCTTCTCGAGAGCGTGGGCCTCCACAAGACCATAGCAGATAGGTACCCGCACGAGCTCAGCGGAGGGCAAAAACAGAGGGTTGTAATAGCTATGGCGCTAGCCCTCGAACCAGACATAGTCATAGCCGACGAGCCCACCACAGCTCTAGACGTGGTTGTCCAAGCTCAGATATTAAACTTGCTAAAAAGGCTTCAGAGAGAGAAAGGGCTTAGCATAATACTGATAACGCACGACCTGGGAGTTATAGCGGAGCTAGCTGATACTGTGGCTATAATGTATGCGGGCAAGATCGTGGAGTATGGAAGCAGCGAGGATATATACAAGAACCCCAAGCACCCCTATACACAGGCACTACTCAAGGCTATCCCCAGGCTCAGAGGACCCGTTGACAAGCTAGCATACATACCAGGACAACCTCCAGACTTAAGGAACCCACCTCAAGGATGCCGCTTCCACCCCCGTTGCCCCCTAGCCTTTGAGAGGTGTAGGATGAACGAGCCTCCCCTATTCAACCTGGGAGACGGGCACCTCTCGGCTTGCTGGCTTAACGAGGGCGAGGCCTAGGGGGGTGAAGGTTCTTGAGTCTAGGGAGCGAGGTATTGTTAGACGTTAGGGACTTGAAGGTCTGGTTCCCCCTTAGGAGGAGTTTAACCGAGATAGCGACCTTCAAGCCTAGAAGGTATGTTAGAGCTGTAGACGGAGTCTCATTCACGATTAGGAGGGGGGAAGTCTTCTGCCTCGTAGGGGAGAGCGGTTGTGGGAAGACTACTACTGGTAAAGCTCTGCTGAGGCTTGTAGAGGCTACGGGTGGATCCGCGCTATTCAAGCCTAAGAAGGAGGTCTTGGAGGAGCTGCAGTCTAAGGGGGTAGATGTTTCTGGCGATGGCTATGTCGACCTACTCAAGGTTCCTCGGAGGAGGTTTAAGCCTCTTAGGAGGGAGATCCAGATAGTCTACCAGGACCCCTATGGCAGCCTAAACCCCAGGTTCACCATAAAGAGGATCCTAGAGGACCCTCTGATAGTTCATGGCATCGGTGATAGGAGGGAGAGGGAGGAGATGGTGGCTAAGATGCTGGAGGCTGTGAAGCTGACTCCAGCTAGCGACTTCATGGAGAGGTACCCCCACCAGCTTAGCGGGGGGCAGAGGCAGAGAGTAGCCATAGCCAGGGCCTTCATACTAAACCCTAGTCTCGTAGTGGCTGACGAGCCTGTCTCGATGCTAGACGTCTCTATAAGGGCTGAGATCCTTGAGCTTCTGCTAGACCTTAAGGGGAAGCTAGGGACTAGCTACCTTTTCATAACCCATGACCTGGCTGTAGCCAGGTATATATGTGATAGGATAGCGGTGATGTACCTAGGCAGGATAGTTGAGATAGGCGATGCTAGGAGGGTTATAGAGAGGCCCGTTCACCCCTATACAAAGGCTCTCATAGCAGCTATCCCCGAGCCAGACCCAGAGAATAGGAAGAGGTTTAGGGAGTTGAGGATCAAGGGTGAAGTGCCCAGCGCTGCAGCTATACCGCCGGGATGCCGTTTCCATCCACGCTGCGTAGAGTTCGAAGAGGATTATGATAGATTGAAGCCTATGTGCCCCGTTAAGGAGCCGCCCCTAAAGAGGCCCCTTGCCGAGGTAGAGGAAGAGAGAAGGGTAGCCTGCTGGAGATACATTACCTGGGAGTAGGGGGTGGTTACAGTGAGCGTCGCTGCAGCCGACATCTTCGGCAGGGCCGTCAGGGCTGCTCAAAGGTTTAATGAGTGGATGATGGGCGACCTCGAGATGGAGATAGTCGCTGTCAGGGACGGAGAAGTAAAGCTCCTTATCAGGCAGGGGTGTGCCTGCAGCTTAGACTTCAGCCTTAAGGAGGAGGTGGAGAGCGCCTTTAGAGATGAGGGGCTGGAGGTTGAGGCTAAGGTTGAGGGATGGGATGTAGATGAAGGGGGCTATAGGGTAACCGTTCGGGTTCTTGGAGTGAGGTAGTTTTAGCCATTGCCCATACCCACCTTAATTCCCCCTCACTTCACTGCTAAACTCCGGTCTACAGGGTTTAGAGGGCTAGTAGTAGTCAATGCCTGCGATAGAAGGCGTACCATAGAGGAGCTTGTCGAGCTTGTAGGCGAGGATTGCCTTCTAGTCGCGGAAAAGGGTCTAAGGAGCGGGCTCTGCCGGGAGGAGGTTAGCCTTGCAGCCTTCGAAAAAGTGCTTGGAGGAGAGTTTAAGGCTGCAATAGTCTCTACGGGCGGCTTGCTGAGGCCTAACGTTGTTGCGGGGGTTGCCGAGACTGTTAAGGGCGGCGGGTTTCTAGCTATAGTAGCTCCACCCCTGGGCGAGTGGGATCCCGGGCCTCCGGGGGCCCGAGGCTTTTATCGGAGGTACTTGCTAGCGTCATTCAAGTCCTGCAGGGCTCACTATTGGGTTGAAGTTTGCGGCGAGGAACTAAGAGTCGTATCAAAGCGCCTAGAACTACCTGATAAGCAGTCTAGGGCCGAGGCTTCAGAGGGTTTTAAGAGTAAGGTTGGAGTACCCCGGAGCATTCTCTCCAAGGCTCTAACTCTTAGTCAAGCCCGGGCTCTCGAGGTGGGAGGTAAGTTCTTGAAGTCGCCGGCTAGGACTCTCTTCATTAAGGGTGATAGGGGTAGAGGAAAGAGTTACGTGGCGGGCCTCATCCTAGCGTTAGCGGTTTACTGGCACGCTATAGGTAGGGCTGTAGTTGTAGGGCCCACTCCCCTCTCCGTATCAAGTCTTATGAGGGGGCTCCTAGAGGGTTTGAAGGACTTAGGCTTGGAGGGCCGGTTTAGAGTTGTACGGGGCTCTGAAGGGTATGTTGTGAGAGTTACGGGGCCCTGGTTTAGGATCAGCTATGAGGAGCCCGGGTCTGCAGAGCCTGCGCCTCTAGTTGTCATAGATGAGGCTGCGGCTGTGGGGGTCTCGAGGGTTAGGAGGCTTTCTTGGCGTGGAGGTAAAATCGTGGTATCTACTACGATCCACGGATACGAGGGTAGCGGTAGGACCTTCGCTAGACTACTCCCACAGATGCTACCGAAGCCTCTAGTAGAGGTTGAGATGGAGGATCCTATAAGGTATCCTCCAGGTGACCCTCTGGAGGAATGGGTGTATAGGACTTTCCTTCTCAAGGCCGAGCCTCCACCTCAGCCCAATAGCCTGGATGACGTTGAGTATAAAGTGGTAGACCCTCTAGAAGATGACTGGAAGCTTCTTGAAGCAGTATATGGTATACTAGTCCAAGCTCACTACCGTAACATGCCCGACGATCTGCTAGGCATTATGGATAGCCCGCACCATCATATACATGCTCTGCTAGCCTCTGGCGTACCTGTGGCTGTAGCAGACGTAGTAGACGAGTCCTGGGAGGGCGATAAAGCTGCTAGAATCGCTGTCGAAAGGCTAAAGCTCATGGCTGGCGAGGCTGCTGAAGGTTTAAGGTCCTACAGGGTATCACGGATCGCTGTTCACCCTCAACTCCAAAGGAGGGGTTTAGGGTCGAGGCTTTTGAGGAGTATAGAAGAGTGGGCTAGAAAGCGGGGGGCCGACATAGTCTTAACTATGTTCTCGAGGCATGATGTCATAGAGTTCTGGGTTAGGAATGGGTACACGCCTTACTACGTTAGCCCTCGCTACAATAAGGTCACGGGAGAGAAGAACATTGCGATGGGTAAAGCCCTCAATTGGAAGGCTAAGAACGCTTTAGATGCCGCGTCTACGGCGATGCTACACAAGCTATTGCTGGCAGGGTCTAGCGTGTACCGAGACCTGGCAGCCGAGAAGATGGTGTTACTGGTTTCAGCTTCAGCTCCAGGAGCTCCTAATCTGGGTTTGACCGAAGCTCAAAGGAGGATAGCCAAGTTATACTTGGAGGGCGAGGTGGAGATGGAGCAGGCTATGGATGCCATCCTAATCCTAGTAGTTAAAGCTCTCTCCAAGTTAAGGCCCATACCATTAGACGGTAAAGAAGCTATCGCGGTAGTAGCCAGGGTAATCCAGGGTAAGCCCTTAAACGAGGTGGCTAGCATTATTGGAGCTACAGTAGATGAGACTCAACGGCTCGTCGACCAGGCGACTAGGAAGCTCGTGGAAGCCGCGCTGACGCTAGAAGAGACATAGAAGAACTCTTCTACTCTGGGTGGAAGGAGAAGGGGGGAGAAGATAACTTGTAACTGGGGGGTTTAGGGTTGGAGAGGCTCGAAGAGCTTAGGAGCCTGGCAGAATCTACTAGGGGGCGGGTTAAGACTAGGAAGGGTAGGCTTGTTTTCGAAGGAGGCGTTGAAGAGCTTCTTGAAGAACTCAGGGATAGAAGTGTAGACGTCTTCGTGGGGGGATTAGTAAGGGAGGCTGTTAAGTGGAGTAGGACGCTATTAGAGGAGGCTGAAAGGCTAGGAAAGGTCCTAGGTGCTAGAGGCATAATATTCCCTAAGGAGCTGAGAAGCTTTCTCTCAGACCCCAGACATCACCTTTCTAAGAAGCTATTCCAGTACTCAGTAGACCTTGCTCGAGGCAAGCTAAGTGTAGAGGAGTATCTAGCTAAGGCTAGGAGCGCCCTCCAGACTAGCCTCAGGACAAACATGAGGAGCATATACCAGTACTGGGTCTTTACGGGGCTGGCGGTCGTTCTGGCAGAAGAGGGAGCCTATATGGTGTACCCCGAGCATGGGTTCATTCACATTGAGAGATCGGGGAGGCAGAGGGGAGGCTCGATACCGGCTAACCTAGTACTAAGGCTTCCTGGGAAGGGTGATGCGAGCTTCTACCTAGAAGCTCCCCGGCCTGTAGGCTGGGGGGACTCTAGGGATCTTAGGAGGGTCTGGAAGCTCTACGTGAGCTTGAGGCCTGATATGATAGTGTATAGGGGGTTAGTGGTTGACATGGTAGAGTATAAGGGTGGCGAGCCTGACATTCGAAGGCCCAACTTGATAATAGAGTGCAAGGAACTTAACGATTGGTACGAGAGGACGAGGTATCTTAAGGGTAGCCTAGCTAGGCCCCTCACGGCCGAGGAATGGTACTCTAGGTGGTGGACGGGGCTCGTTGAAGGCTTAGGTGATATACTGGGTGTGAAGGAGACTGTAGAGGCCCTTAAGGAGGAGAAAGCGGTAAAGGTTAAGGAGCACCAGTTAGTGCTCCTTTACAAGGAGGTGTACAAGCCTGACAAGCTGGTGCTAGTATCTAGGGTGAGGGTCCCAGGGTGGGTTAGGAGGGACCTTGAGGATAGAGGCGTTGAGATCGTAGATCCCGTTGAGATCGGGGATAGGAGGGCTATTGGAAGCCTTGCTGGCATCGTGGCAGAGTTCTTTGAGGGCGATAGTAGGTGGGAGTTGGGGGTGATCGAGGACCTACTCTCATCTAGGGGTATTAGGGTGGAGAGGGCTAGGGTGGCTAGGGCTGTAGCGAGGCTTGCTGCAAGGCATCTAGACGAGCTGATAGCACTTATAGAGGATGATGCGGGGATGTAAGGTAGAGTAATAAGCCCGCCATAACGTTCTACTTAAGAGTCTCATACCGATACATGCTCTACCCTGGGACCTGTTTTGGAGGCCTCGCGCTGGCTGGGCTCTAGGTATACTGGAAGGAGGGTGGCTAGACTAGAGGACGAGAGGCTTCTTAGGGGTAGGGGCGAGTACTTAGACGACATAAAGCTTCCGGGAACCTTGTATGCAGCGTTCGTGAGGAGCGAGTACCCCCACGCACTTATAAAATCAATTGATGTCAGAGACGCCGCCAGGATGCAGGGTGTTGTAGGCGTCTTCACGTGGAAGGAAGCGGAGGACCTACTGGAGCCTGAGACTTTCGATGTACCCTCAGACCCTATGTACCCTCTGGCTAGGGGGAAAGTTAGGTATTATGGAGAGCCTGTGGCTGTAGTAGTGGCAGAGGACCCAGGAAAAGCTCTAGACGCGGTTGAAGCGGTTTCGGTAGACTACGAACCCCTAGAGCCGGTGACAGATCCTCTCAAGGCCTTGGAGCCTGGTGCTCCCCAGGTTCATGCTTCTGCTAAGGGTAACATAGGCTTTGATAAGACGTATTCCTGCGGCGATGTAGACAGAGTATTCAAGGAGGCTCCTATAATCGTGGAGGACGAACTGTATAATGGGAGGGTCTATGCTGCTAGCTTAGAGCCTAGGGGCGTCTTAGCACACTACGATGGAGAGAGCCTGATAGTATGGGCTTCAACTCAGACGCCCTTCGACATAAAAGAGGAGCTTGAGGATCGGCTCAAGGTTAAGGTAGAGTCCATAAGGGTTATACAGCCCGACGTTGGAGGGGCTTTCGGCGCTAAGATCCCAGTCTACTCGGAGTACGTGCTGATCCCAGCTCTCTCAGTAAGGCTGGGGAGACCCGTGAAATGGTATGCTTCGAGGCGGGAGGACCTAGTCTCTACTACTCACGGCCGCGACATTAGGGCTAAGATAAGGCTCGCTGCCGATAGGGAGGGTAGGGTTCTAGGTCTCGATGCAACGATCGTCGCAGACCTTGGAGCCTACCCGCTGGGCTACGCTCTCCCGGCGATAGCGGCGAGGATACTCTCCGGCGCCTATGATATACGTAATGGGAGGGCTAGGGCACTCGGGGTCTACACTAATAAGACCCCCCTCGGGGCGTATAGGGGGGCTGGCAGGCCTGAAGCCATGTTCTTCATAGAGAGGATGATGGACCTTTTAGCCGACGAGCTGGGGATGGATCCCATAGAAGTTAGGCTTAAGAATATGGTGAGGCCCGATCAGATGCCATATACCAACTGCTTCGGGTGGACGTACGATAGTGGCGACTACCCCGGCGCTCTCCGTGAGGCGCTAGAGAAGCTGCGTTATCGCGAGGCGTTGAAGGAGGCTGAGAGAGCCTCTAGGCAGGGAAGGCTCGTGGGGGTCGGGCTAGCGTTCTATGTTGAGATAACTAGTGGGGGTCCCTTTGAGAGCGCCCTCGCAAGGCTAGAGCCCGACGGGACCATCACTATAATATCGGGCTCCACACCCACAGGGCAAGGCGACGCTACAGGCTTTGCCCAGATGGCAGCCGATATTATGGGTGTGGATATTGGCGATGTGAGGGTCTTATGGGGTGATACGGGCTTAATTGCACGGGGTCAAGGGACCTTCGGTAGCAGGACGTTAGCTGTGGGAGGCGGCGCTGTGATAAAGGCTCTCGAAGGGGTGCTGGCTAAGGCCCGCAGGGTTGCTGCAGAGGTTCTAGGGGTCCCAGAGGAGCAGGTTTCATACGAGCCCGGGAGGTTCTACGTGTCGGGCGACCCGGAGAAGTCGGTCCCCTTGAAGGAGGTCGCCCGGATTGCAGGTGAGAAGGGTATAAGGCTGGAAGAGTACGTAGAATATAATCCAGAGAGGCCTGTCTACCCCTTCGGAGCCCACATGGCAGTAGTTGAAGTTGACCCTGAAACCGGCGTGGCCCGGGTTGTCGAGTATAGGAGTCTGGACGATGTAGGCAGGGTAGTCAACCCCACGCTTGTCGAAGGGCAGATTATTGGCGGGGTGGTGCAAGGGATCGGCCAGGTCCTATACGAGGAGGTTGTATACGATGAAAGCGGATACCCGAGGACGCAGACTCTAGCAGACTACGGGATACCAACGTCAATGGAAACTAGTATTAGGTTCGAGGTACACTTTAGGGAAACCCCAACACACCACCCCCACAAGGTTAGGGGGGTCGGCGAGATAGGCAGTATAGCGGCCCCCCCAGCAATAGTAAGGGCTATCGAGAACGCTCTAAGACGAGTGAACCCCAAGGCAAGGATAACTAAGACTCCAGTGAAGCCCGAGGAGATACTTGCAATTGTAAGGGCCGGGAGGAAACGTTAAAGGCTACCGTACGGACAACCATAACCTCGGAGAGCCGCCGTAGCTCAGCGGGAGAGCGCCCGGCTGAAGACCGGGTGGTCCGGGGTTCGAATCCCCGCGGCGGCGCCACCGGCACTCTCTAAGCCTCAACTTTCATTTAAAGGATCGTGGGAAGAACATTACTTTCGGTGTAGCATTAGCTGGGAGGGAGTTCCTATCTAAGCTGAGACTCCTACTACATGGTCCAACGAGGAAGCTATGTATAATTACTATATAGCTAAGCGCCGAGCTATTCACTTAGCAAAGAGTAGATTGACATTATTGCATCCGCGTGTACGCATGAATCAGGCCTCCCCCCAAGGCTTTGTTTCCAGCCGAGACTTCATCATGATTTAGTGCTACACTACATCAATACATAATGTATCCGGGGTTTAGGAAGGGGGAGAACATAGTGTTATTTCCTAGGTGATTACTTAGTCGCCAGTAAGCTAAGGAAACGCCTTTAAGCCCCAGAGCGCCTAGTTACTCAACGGCCACGCCCGGGTGTGGGGGCCGGTAGCTCAGCCTGGAAGAGCGCCCGGTTGGCATCCGGGAGGACCCGGGTTCAAATCCCGGCCGGTCCACCAGCTTTCGCACTCCCCCCCTTTATAATCTCTCCCCTATTAGGTTAGGGTTAAAGTCGGAGATTCGTGTTTACGGGGTTAAAATTGCTTGCATAAACTTATTTTAGCGGGTATAGCCTTGGTCTTAGCCTTGGTTTGGGGGTGGAGGCGGGTTTGAGAAGGATTTTACCTGCTGTTTTTCTTCTTGTCATTGTAACAGTGTCGGCGGTAGTGTATTTGGCCGAAGGTGGCAAGCCTAACTGGGATACCGCCTCTCTTTCATTCATTGGTAGTAGTATGCTGGCGCAGGCTATGGAGGGCGGCATTGGCGGCTATGGGCCCGAGCTTGTGGCTTCGAGCCAGTTCCTGATACCCAGGCTGTATGCTGATACTCCCTCTCAGGGAGCTGATAGCGGGGAGGCTATTGGAATCTCGTTTGCTCGTAACGTGAAGCTTAGTGTCGATCTTGGAAGGCCTTATGAGCATGAACCTACGCTAGCCGTCAACCCGTTAGACCCCAATAACGTGGTTGCCGCTGCTCACCATGAAGATACGGGTCCATTAAACGTTGTCGTCGGAGTCTATTATAGTTTCGATGGCGGCATGACGTGGGAGGGCCCTGTGCCCATGCCTCCAGCCGAGCCTACAGACTTTCTAGCCTCCGACCCTGCCTTAACCGCAGGTCCTAGCGGAGCCTTCTACCTGACATACTTCTCGGTCGGCCCTAGGATGTCGGAGACTGTAAGGTTCTGGTTCTCTAGCACCATAATAGTCGCTAAGAGCGTTGATGGCGGTGCCTCGTGGGAGGTTGTGCTCAAGCTAGACCCCTTCTACATAGACTTTGAGGGGCTTAGGAACAGGGGGATATTCGTGTCTAACGTGCTGCTCGATAAGGAGTACATAGCGGCGGGCCCCGGTCCCTCAGGCGATATAGTTGTAGTGAGCTATACCGAGTTCATGGATGGCTACGACTCCACAAAGGCGTCCCAGTTCACTAGGATGAGGATAATGGCTGTTATCTCGCTGGATGGAGGTAGGACCTGGAAGGGACCTGTGCAAGTCAGCGACGAAGTCTACATATACTATAGGGGGCCGCAAGGAGGAGTTGAGAGGGTTATCCAAGGCTCCAACCCAGCCGTAGGTCCTGACGGGACTATATACATAGCTTACTACGACTCGGGGGAGGATGGATGGCTTGCGGGCAGGGCTAGGATCATGGTTGTTAAGAGCGTTGATGGAGGTGAGACTTGGAGCGAGCCTATAGAGGCAGCCGTAATCGAGGGTGAGATGGAGTACTACTCGCCAGCCAGGTTTAGGGCTTGGTCTTCCATGTTCCCCGTAATGGACGTTGCTCCGGATGGTACGGTGTACATAGTTTACGCATCGGCAGACCCCAACACTAGAGACCCTGGAGACGTGTTTCTAGTCTACTCGCAAGACGGCGGTGAGACTTGGAGCGAGCCTATGAAGGTTAATAGCGATGGCCCCGGCAACTACCAGTTCTTCCCGTGGCTAGACGTTGACGAGGAGGGAGTAGTGCATATAATGTGGGGCGATACGAGGCTAGATCCAGATATGTTCGGGTACGACATATTCTATGCTAGGTACGCGCCCGAGGAAGGATTAACGCCTAACGTGAGAGTAAGCGACTACACTGCTAACGGGTTCCTCGCGTTCTTCCTCGGAGACTACTTTAACCTGGCTGCAGCCGGCGGCAACGTGTATGCCGTATGGACCGATGTTAGGGAGGCCATAAAAGAGAGGGGGGGATTCACATTCATATTTGCGGACTCTTCCATATACTTCGCGAGGCTTGGAGAGAGGCCAAAGCCTAAACTCAGCCTAGAGGTGAGCGAAGCCCCCGCCGGGAGGTCCCTTGTAACAGCTCTTAGAGGCGAAGGACTACCAGTTAATGCAATCTTCCTCCCAGCACTTAACGGCGTAGTAGTTGATAGGGGGTTCATATTCACGGACGAGGAAGGGAGAGTAGAGGCTACAGTAATCTTGCCACCCCTAGCTGAGGGAGAGTATGAGCTATCGCTAGTAGATATCACAACGCTCACCCCCTACGCCACAGTCAAGATAACGGTTAAGGATGAGGTAGCGGCTGCGGCTAGCGAGGCTAGCGCAAGGGCGGTAGAGGCTGTGGAGACCGTAAACGCTGCTTTCAGGAAGCTAGAATCTCTCGAATCTACAATGTCTACAATGGTAGAGGGGATAGCAGAGGTTTCCAGGAAGGTAGAAGAGACTGGTAGGTCCTTGGAAGAGACTGTGAGGGCTGAGTCTCAAGCTACAAGGGAAGAGGTTGCGAAGGCCTCCGAGGACGTGAAGGCTGCAGTTAAGAGTGAGGTTGCCTCTGCTAGAGACGAGTTAAAGAAGGAAGTTGAGTCTCAGGGCGAGGCTACTAGGGAGGAAGTGAGGAACTCTAGTGAGAAGCAGATCGAGGCTATAAACAGCCTATCCTCGAAACTAGACAGTTACGTAGAAGAGATCAAGGGCATGTTAGACGGGCTCCAATCCTCCCTGCAGGGCTCCCTAACGGAGCTGAGAGGACTTACGGAGGAAGCCATAGAAAGGGCTTCATCAGCCTCAACGCGCTCAGCACTATCAAGTGTAGGAGCGTTCCTAGCATTCCTAGCAGCCCTGCTAGTAGCGGCTAAGGTCCTAGTCCCATCTTTAAGAGGAGGAAGCTAAGTAACCTAGCCCCGCCCACTGTATACTATTAAACTCCTTTTTAAATACCCTTAGGTCCTATCCCCAGCTTACGTTGGGGTCCAATACCTGAGCACTATCATTGTATACGTGCTTGCTACCCCGGGCACGCTTCTGATGGCATCTATATACTTGTTAATGTCTCCAACGCTCCTAGCAGCGAGAGCCACTATGATATCGTATTCTCCCGTGACCTCATAAGCCCAATCTACACCCTCTATGGCAACCAGCCTCCTAGACACCTCGGGCACCTTAGTTCCAGGTGTGGTCTTAACTAGGACTATAGCCCTTATCTCACCCGGATCCTCATAATCTATAGTGAACCGCCTGATAACTCCTCTCTCAATGAGTTTCAAGACCCTCTTCCTAGCAGCCACCTCGCTTATACCGAGCCTCCTAGCGATCTCGGAGTAGGGCGTCCTAGCGTTCCTACGAAGCATCCTTAGTATGATGTAATCTTTCTCGTCGAGGTCCATACACAACCACCAGGTTAAGATTCTTAAGGAGAGGTTTTATAGAGGTTAAACCTATGTCCTCGTTAAAGACGCCTTACTAAGGGTCCTTAACCATAGAGACCCGATAACGTTATTAACCTCTTAACCTAGGCTTAATAGATATTAACCGGTGAGGCGTAGTGGAGAGGGCTATCCAACACCTCGAATGCCCTGTATGCGGCCTCCCAATAGACGTTCCAGAGGATGCACTCGATGGCGAGGTTTTAGAGCATGAATGCGGAGCTATGGTCGAAGTAGTAAGGGATGGAGGAAGGCTTTCTCTAAGGCCTTTAGAGGGGGTACAAGAAGACTGGGGAGAGTAGCTACCTATGGTTCTTTGACCTCAACTACAGCCTCCCATCCTCTTTCAGGCTGTATAAGTCTTACAACTTTATTACCGTCTAGATAGACGTCTACGGCTCTCCAAACCCTATACCCCTTCTCTTCAAGCCTTCGGACCCCTCCATACTGTGGTTTGGCCATTGAGGCTAGGATCGCGGCAACGTTGACATCATGACGCTCAAGCTCCCCTATTATTGATAGGGCTGCGCCCCCAGTTGACACTGTGTCGTCTACGAATACCACTCTCTCGCCCGACTCTACCCCATAAATATAGTGTACTCCCTCCTCATAGCCCGAAGCGTAAGGAGCCCTCCAGCCATGCACAGGGTAGGATCTTTTCCTCACTACAGCCAAGGGGGCTCCTAGCCTCTCTGCTACAAGGGACGCTATAGGGAGGCCCAGAGCCTCTGGAGCCACTACCTTATCCACCCTACCCCAACCTATCTTGGATGCTAGGTAGTCTGCTATGAGGCTCTGGAGCAGGGGGCTTGGAGGCGGTATGTTGTCTGAGAGCGGGTTTACTATGTAACGG
Organism: Aeropyrum sp.; assembly: GCA_015523465.1. Lineage (GTDB taxonomy): Archaea > Thermoproteota > Thermoprotei_A > Sulfolobales > Acidilobaceae > Aeropyrum. The sequence continues at coordinate 43,616 of WAKF01000026.1, read as the reverse complement.
TACTCGTCGAGGCCGCCATAGCCCTTCCTCCTATACACTACAGCTTCCCTGAAGGCATCCACTATGAGCCTCCACATGGTCTTCATGGAATCATCTGTGAGGGTATTGTGGAAGCATGTGTACTTGCCTGTGTGGCATACAGGCCCTTCAGGCACTCCATAGTAGACTATCGCATCTGAGTCGCAGTCGTACTCAACCTTCAACACTCTAACCTTATTCCCGCTAGACTCGCCCTTCATCCACAACCTACCCCTACTCCTAGAGTAGAAGTGGGCGTAGCCCGTCTCCACAGTACGCCTCAACGCCTCCCTGTCAGCGTACCCCAGCATTAGGATTTGCCTCGTGGCAGCGTCTACGACTATCACAGGAACGAGGCCCCCTCCCTTACTGAAGTCCACCCTCTCAAGCCCTTCAATCCTCAAGCCCCCTACCCCCCGCTATCTCCACAAACCTCGAGAGGATGGAGGCCCCGGTCCTGCCACTTCTCTCGGGGTGGAATTGTGTAGCGTAGAGGGGGGGCTTTTCTACGACGGCTGCAAATACTTCTCCCCCAACCCTCGTATGCGCCTTAACATAGGGTTTCTCGACCCCCTTGTAGGCGTAGCTGTGTATGTAGTAAGCGTAGAAGGGTTTCTCGAGCCCCTTTAATAGTTCTGAAGGTCTCATAGGCTCTACCAGGTTCCAGCCTATATGGGGTAGTGGCTTTGCTCTGAGCTTCTCGATCCTACCCGGAAGAAGACCGAGGCCGGGGGTAGGACCTAGCTCTTCGCTTTCCTCAAATAATAGTTGAAGACCTAGACATATGCCCAGCAAGGGTTTCCTCTTTTCCAGGTGCCTCTCAACCTTCCCCCTCCATGCTGTTAGCCTCCTCATAGCTGCCGGCATAGTGCCAACGCCAGGTAGAACAAGGGCGTCGTAGTCTTCAATGTCCTCTAGACTATCCTTGATATCAGCTAGAGCCCCAGCCCTCTCAAGGGCTGCTTTCACACTGAAGACGTTACCCACACCATACTTGAAGACCAGGATCCTGGGAGCCATAGTATTCACCCTTTCATCCTAGCCCGTAAAACCCTCTCTACATCCCTAGGTCCTACACCCCTCAGAGCGAGCACTACTAGGAGGTGGTAGAGAAGGTCACCTGCTTCCTCGGCAAGATCCTCGCTACCACCCCTTAAAGCCTCTACTATAACCTCCACAGCCTCTTCTCCAAGCTTCCTCGAGGCAAACTCCACCCCTCCCCGGGCTAGCCTGGCTGTATAGCTGCCTTCAGGCATCTCCTTAAGCCGCTCAAGCACTATCTCGTAGACCTCGTTTAAAACGCAGAAACCACTATTCATTCTACCACCCTCAGCTCCAGACTCCTAGCATGAGCCTCGAACCCCTCAGCCCTAGCCAGCTCCACCGCAGCCTTCAACCCCTCCCTATCATACTCCGCGACGAACGCTACTGGCTTGAGGAAGTCGTATGCTGAAAGACCGCCTCTCCACCTAGCAGAGCCTCCCGTGGGTAGTACGTGGCTGGGCCCAGCAACGTAGTCTAGGAATGCTGTAGGCGCGCCTATACTCACGACTCCAGAGTATAACGTGGCTTCCCCCAGGTCCTCAGGCCTAACACCCTCAAGGTATAGGTGCTCGGGAGCCATAGCAGCGATTAGCCTAGCAGCCTCTTCCAGCCTATCAACTACTATGAGCAGCGCAGAGCCCATGCCATTACTCCACAAGCTCTTAAGGACTTCTAAGGTCTTCTTAGCCAGCTCGCTGCAGAGGGATACTAGGACTACTATAGAGTCGGGGCCGTGCTCGGCCTGCGCTGCCATCTCGATAGCCACTACCCTAGGATCCGCTTCGCAGCCAGCCACTACAGCTAGCTCTGTAGGACCTGCAACCATGTCTATACCAACCATGTGTGACACTAGCAGCTTCGCTGCTTGGACATAACCGCTACCAGGCCCTACTATCTTGTCAACCCTAGGCACGGGCTTGCAGCCATAGGCCATAGAGGCTATAGCCTGAGGGCCTCCAAGCGCTATTACAGCGTCGGCCCCAGCCTCGAAGGCTGCGGAGGCTATTAGGGGGTTTACCTTCAAGCCCCCACATGACATGCAAGGCGGCGTGGCTACGTAGACCCTCTTAACCCCTGCTACCCTTGCAGGCACTACAGTCATCACTGCGGTTGAAGGGTAGGGATGTCGGCCTCCGGGGACGTAAACTCCCACAGACTCTATAGGGGCCCACTCAACCCAGCCTCCAGGAACCCTAACCCTCCTTGGAGGCATCATTGCTTCGTGGAACCTGTAGGTCCTTCTCACAGCCTCCCTCAGGGCTCTCAGGGTCCTCTCAGGAACACGTGCCATGTACCTACCGGCCTCTTCAACCCCTACCAATGGGTCCTCGAAACCGACACCGTCTAGCTCCTCTGAATAGCGCCTTGCAGCCTCATACCCCTCGTCAGCAATCTTTCTTACTATAGGAGCTACGGCCTCTAGGAACCTCTCTATACTATAGGGCCTTTCAGTCACTAACTCCAATGCCCTGCGAAAGCCCTCAGGCTTGGTGGCGTCTACAAGCTCAACATTCACCATAGCCTCACCTCAACCCCCCTCGAAGCTAGGTACTCCTTAACTTCCATCGGGGTGAGTATCGAGTCGTGGAATAGGCCGGCGGCGAGTAGGCCTGTAGCACCGGCCCTGTAGGCCTCGTAGAAGTGTTCTAGCCTCCCAGCGCCCCCGCTAGCTATCACAGGTGCTTCCACAGCCTCAGCTATCGCCCTGGTGAGCTCAACGTCGTAGCCCTCTCTCGTGCCGTCACGGTCTATGGAGGTGACTAGCAGCTCTCCAGCGCCTAGCTCCACAGCCCTCCTAGCCCAGGCTATGGCGTCTAAACCCGTAGGGACCTTACCGGATGCCACATACACCCTCCAACCCCCCGGCTCGCGCTTGGCGTCTATAGCCACTACTATGGACTGGCTGCCGAACTCCCTAGAAGCCTCTTCAACGAGGCGCGGGTTCTTAACGGCTGCAGTGTTGATCGAGACCTTATCAGCCCCCGAGTCTAAAAGCTTCTCAACGTCATAGAGGTTCCTAACGCCGCCCCCTACAGTGAAGGGTATCGAAATTGCAGAGGCCACGTTCCTTACAAGGTTATACAGGGGCCCCCGATCCTCAATAGTAGCTGTGACATCCAGCAGTACTAGCTCGTCGGCGCCAAGCTCTTCATACCTAGCCGCGAGCTCGACTGGGTCACCCTTCTCCCTCAACCTCTGGAACTTGACACCCTTAACCACGCGCCCCCCCGCAACGTCAAGACAGGGTATGACCCTGACTGCAACCAATCCCTCTCACCCCTCGAGGACTCCCTTAAGGCTTCTAACCCCACTGAAGGACCTGGTAGCCTCACCCAACGCCCTTCCCAGGGACTTGAAAGCAGCCTCTACAACGTGGTGAGTATTACCCTTCCTGAAGACTACGATGTGAACAGAAGCCTTCAGCGTATAAGCTAGGCTCTCTATGAAGTGGGCTAGGTCCTCCACAGACACCCCTCCCACAGCACCCCGAGGAAGGTCTATGAACGCTCTAGGCCTACCCGATATATCGATTGCTGCAAGGACTAGAGTCTCATCCATAGGAGTTATGGCTTCGCCAAACCGTGAAAACCCTCGATCACCAAGTGCTTTCCTAATCGCTTCGCCCATAGTTAGGCCCACATCCTCCATGACATGGTGTCCCCCAACCCACCTCTTCTCCCTCCCAATAACCTCGCAGTCAAACCCGGCATAGTATGTCATAGTCTCTACCATGTGGTCGAAGAAGCCTATTCCAGTATCAACCCTAACGTTACCCCTCCCATCAAGGTCTATGAAGACCTTAACGTAGGTCTCTGCAGTCTCCCTCTCAACTTCAGCCTTACGCATAGGCTAGGGCCACCTCCACAGGGATTCTGCCTGTGTAGAGTGCCATCCCCACAACAGCTTCGTCGTAGCCCAGGGACTCGAGTATATCTAGGTCACGGGGGGATGCAATGCCACCGGCATAATATAATCTGCCTTCGAAGGACCTTCTAACAGTCTCGGCGAAACCAATGTTGACGCCGCTTAGAGTTCCCTCAGAGTCAACATCAGTTACAAGGGCCGACTTAAAACCGAGGCTTTCAACCCTCTTAAGCGCCTCTACAGGACTCATCCCTGAAAGTGTCTTCCATCCTGAATAGGCAACCCTACCGTTTCTAATGTCGATCGCCGCCACAAGTCTACAGGGGCTAGACTCTATAAGCCTGGCAGCCTTGAGAGGCTCCAGGATCCAGAGGCTCCCAACTACTACCTCTACGGCTCCTTTCTCACAGGCAGCGTTAACATGAGCCTCGTCCCGGAATCCTCCTCCAACTCTAACCTCTATACCCAGCCTAGCCGCAAGATTTATGAGCTGTAGGACCTGGCGTGTTGGAGAGCCCCTCTCAGCCCCTCTAAGGTCTACTATGTGCACCTTGGTAAACCCTCTGGAGGCTAAGTCCTCTAGTACTACAGTAGCAGGACCTAGCTTTAGGCCCGTGCCCCTCTCACCCCTAACCCTCTTAACGGCTATTAACCCCTCAACATCGACGCTCGGCACCACCCTCATAATATCACCCTCTCGACCTGGAGCACCACTATATCCCTAGCCCCCCTCTTCTTAGCCTCGTAAACTACCCTCGAGAGCACGCTAGAGGGAACTGCGGTGATCACCTCCCACATGGGCTCTTTAGAATCGAGTTTAGCCACTGCCGGCGCTGCCATGCTAGGTAGGACCTCCAACACCCTCTCAAGACTTTCCCCCGGCACGTTCATGAGCACTATCTTATAGCCCCTCGCGTTAACCACTCCCCTCAAAGCTTCGACTACGCTCTCAACAGCAGGATCCCCTTTACACCTAGAAGCCACGAGCACGGCTTCCGTCTCCAAGATCGTTTCTATAGGTCTTAGACCGTGTAGCATCAATGTAGTGCCCGTTGAGAGGGCATCCACTATAGCGTCTGCAGCACCAAGCCTGGGCATAACCTCCGCCGAACCGCTGATCCTCACTACTTCGACGTTAACTCCTCTCTGGGAGAAGAACCTAGTAGCAATATTGACATACTTAGTTGCTACCCTAGCACCCTCAAGGTCGTCAACCCCAGAAACCCCGCTTTCACCTGGCACAGCAACAACTATCCTAGCCCTCCCAAAACCTAGTCTTAAGCAAACCTCTACACTCGCTCCAGACTCTTCAACGTAGTCAAGCCCAGTAACCCCAAGGCTTGCAGCACCGGAGGCTACTATAGATGGAACGTCCTCAGGCCTCACAAAAACGAGCCTAAGCCAAGGGGCTACAGTAGGCACTATAAGCATTCTGCCATCGCTCTCGCCGTAGAGGGGCTCAAAGCCGGCCTGAGAGAGGAGCTTTAGGGTGGGCTCTTTAAGCCTACCTTTACTAGGAACAGCAAGCCTATAAGACGGCTCCGAAGACTCCCAGGGACCTATGAACTCGCACAGCCCCGCACCTCACCCCAACAACCCTCATACTGGGAGTTATAAGGGTATACTCTAGGAGGCTTGGAGAGAAATCCTTTTATAATCCCCTTAACAGCACTAGACAGATCCCTTATAGCACTGGGGGCTCAGTAATGAAGGCTGGCTGTATCGTGCAAGTTGTAGGTCCTAGCGGTACCGGCAAGACGACTACCATAGTAAAGGTCGTCAAGACGCTTAAGGGGATGGGGCTTAGGGTCGCAGTGCTCAAGCACACACATCATGATATAGACGTTCCCGGCAAGGATAGTTGGAGGTTTTTGGAAGAGGGGGGTGCGGATGCTAGTATAGTAGTGAAGGGTAGTGGAGAGAGAGTTGCAGTCTTCACTAGGCTAGACTTCAGCTCCATACTAGAGGCGCTACGCCTCTCATTTGACGTTATCATAGTAGAGGGTTTTTCCCGAGGGATGTCACAGAAGCCAGAGGCCACATTAAGTACTACAGACCCCGACTTTTCAGATGCAAAGCTATTAGAGACCGTTGTGAGGGCCTGCAGGGTGAGAGGCGTTGAGCTTAACTCATAAGCTATACCCTCTAGAAAAGGCTAGGGCCATAGCTGAGGGCGAGGAATTCGTCGAGCCTCCAAAGGAGACTGTGCCTGTAGCTCATGCCCTCTGGAGGATAGCGGCTTCGAGAGTTGAAGCTGAGAGAGACGTCCCTGAGAAGCCCTTGGCAGCTATGGACGGCTATGCTATAAGGAGTAGCGACTTAGCTAAAGGAATTAAGATAAGAGTCGTAGGTAGGTCCTCCCCCGAGGGGGGCATGCCAGCTATAGGTGAGGGGGAGGCGGTTGAGGTCTCTACCGGGGCTCCTATGCCTGAGGGCGCTGACGCTGTGGTTAGAAGGGAGGCCTCTAAGGTAGTAGGAGGCTTCTTGGAGACAGTTGATAGAGTGTGGCCTGGCAAGGATGTATTCCCTCCGGGCGAGTTCGTGTCTAAGGGTGACGTGCTTGCCGAGAGAGGCGACGTGCTGACTCCCTACAGGGTTTCACTGCTACTTCAAGCCGGTGTGGACTACGTGGAGGTGTATAGGGTAAGAGCGACCATAGTCATAGCTAGCGACGTCTCAAGGCCCGAAACGCCTTTTAGAGCCTCTGCTAAGGGTAGAGATAATGTCTCCCCCTTGATAGCAGGGCTCATGCCCTGGGCGGAGGTTAGAGTGGTCGGGCCTGTGCCCGGAGGCCGTGAGGGGCTAGAGGAAACCCTGGATCTCGCGGCTAGGACCTCCGATATAATAGTGACTATTGGGAGAGCCTCGGTAGGGCCTGAGGACTCGGTAAAAGAGGTAGTTTTGAAGAGAGGTGAGCTACTGATCCCAGGCTTTGCAGTCAGCGTACTTAAAAGAGGCGGGCTAGGTAGGCTAAATGGAAAGATGGTATCCATCCTGCCAGCCCAATGTGTCTCAGCAGCTACAGCAGCCCACGAGGTTCTACTCAGGCCCATGAAGGGGTTAACAGGTAAGAGCCTGGTTAGGGAGGGGCTATATATGCTCTCGGAGGACGTGGAGGTGAAGAAGAGGATGGATACTATCTATCTAGTAAAGATTGAGGGGGGAGAAGCTAAGCCCCTAGAATGGGGTATAGGCCTTTGCAGGGAACTCGCTAAAGCCGATGGCTACGCTTTTCTCTCGAGAGGGTATCATAAGAGAGGCGAGAGAGTAAAAGTTGTTATGCTAGCTGGGAAAGGTCTATGAAAAGGAGGGTAGTCAAGCCACACTCTACGCGGCATTATTAAGAGGTTCGAGGCGGTTAGGCCTTCAGTTCAACCTTGCCTCCAGTGGCCCTCCCTAGTATCTCCTTAGCCTTAGCAACCTCCTCGTCCTTCACGGGCTTATCGTGGCAGAACCACCAGTCTAGGCACTCATAGGGGGCCTCCTTAAGCCTCCATTCCGCCTCTTCTACAGTACTAGCTGGAGGAACTATGAGGTCCTCCCCTACTACCTCGCTGTAAGGCCAGTTGGCGGGGACAGCCCTCTTATACTTGTCGCTGAGCTGAAGCGCTAGCACCATCCTCAATATCTCGTCTACCAGCCTGCCAAGCTCCATCGGATAGTAGAGGATCGCCCTGATGACGCCGTTGCCGTCAACTATGAATACAGCCCTTACAGTGTGGGTAGGACTCTCTGCATGAAGCATGCCCAACTTGCGGGCTACGGAGCCCTGGGGGTCCGCTATGATCGGGAATGGTATCTCAACACCCAGCTTCTCCCTGATCCACTCCTTCCACTTAATATGGCTATAAACGCTGTCAACGCTGAGCCCTATTAGCTCTGTATTGAGCTTCTTAAACTCCTCGTAGCGCTTGGCAAAAGCCACGAACTCGGTTGTACATACTGGAGTGAAGTCTGCAGGGTGGCTGAAAAGGACGAACCACTTACCCTTAAAGTCGTCGGGAAGCCTCAGCTTTCCCTTGTCAGTTACAACCTCCATTTCAGGGAATCTCTCACCTATGAGAGGGATCTCCCCGGGCACGCTACTCCACCATATTTATTAGAATAATGTACGGTGAAGGGAGAAAAGTGTTTTTGGCATTAAAATAAGTATTAAAATATATAAATGCGGCTGGTACGACGGTAGTTTAGCTAGTGGAAAAACAGAAATAAGGGTTATATTAACGTTGTTAATAACCTCTCAGGGGTTTTTAGACAATAGTATAACGACTTATAAGGGGGTTGTATGTACATGCAATTTAAATTACAGCCTGTTAAATAATATCTACCTGTTTGAACCTAGACTTAAGTCGTGGAGCGTTCGGGTGAATTCTAGTTGGCTCAGAAAGCTAAAGGTAAGCAGGGAGAATCGAGTTCGCGCTTAAAGGTGTCTAGGAGGGACTTCATTAAGATACTCGCGGCGGCAGGCCTACTCTCGGGCCTGGGATCCACGGTAACGGTCTTCGCTAGGAACAGGTATTTGACGGAGATCACTACGCCAAGGCTAGAGTATCCTGAAGAGTTGAGGGGCTGGGAGCAGTTCTACAGGGATATGTGGAGCTACGATAAGGTTGCTAGGAGCACTCACGGAGTCAATTGCACTGGTAGTTGTAGCTGGATGGTCTATGTTAAGGATGGCATAATAGCTTACGAGCTCCAGGCTACGGATTACCCGGATATAGGTCCTAGCTATCCAAACCACGAGCCTAGAGGGTGCCCGAGGGGGGCTAGCTTCTCATGGTACATTTACAGCCCTCTCAGGGTGAAGTACCCCTATGTGAGGAAGCCCCTGCTAGAGCTATGGAGAGAGGCTAGGAACCGCTATGACGATCCCGTCGAGGCATGGGCTAGCATAGTGGAGGACCCCGAGAAGAGGAGTAGATATGTTAGGGCTAGAGGACTCGGAGGCTGGGTTAGGGCTGACTGGGACACCGTGCTCGAGATCATAGCCGCAGCCCTAGTATACACCATTAAGAAGTACGGGCCCGACAGGATCTTCGGCTTCACGCCAATCCCGGCAATGAGCCCTGTAAGCTATGCTAGCGGGGCCAGATTCATAGAGCTGATTGGAGGATCCATGGGAAGCTTCTATGACTGGTATGCAGACCTGCCTCCCGCGAGCCCGCAGGTTTGGGGAGAGCAGACAGACGTTCCCGAGAGTGCTGACTGGTTCAATGCAGCCTACATAATAAACTTTGGCACTAACATACCGATGACCAGGACTCCCGACGCCCACTTCTTCGTTGAGGTTAGGTATAGGGGGGCTAAGGTAGTAGTCGTGAGCCCCGACTTTAGCGAGCACACTAAGTTCGCTGACGTATGGGTGCCCATAAAGGAGGGTACTGACGGAGCCTTTGCAATGGCTATGAACCACGTCATACTAAGGGAGTTCTACCTCGAGAAGAGAGTGGACTACTTCGTGGATTATGCTAAGAAGTTCACGGACCTGCCATTCCTAGTAGTGCTAGAGCCCTACGAGGACGGCTACAGGCCCGGTAAGTTCCTCAGACTGAGCGACCTAGACGAGAGTGAGTACTACCATCCAGGCTACGGGGAGGAGAAGAACAAGGAGTGGAAGTTCCTCATCTACGACTCTAAGACCGGGAGAGTGAGGCTAGTCAACGGTAGTATAGGCTATAGGTGGGATGGCAGCGGTAAGTGGAACCTCAAGCTAGAGGACCCAGTGACCGGAGAGCCTGTGGATCCCAAGCTAACCCTCATTGACGAGGCAGACCAGGTTGCTATGGTGAAGTTCCCGGTCTTCGGCCCAACCTTCGGAGAGAAGAAGCTGGTAGTTAGGGGCGTCCCGGCCAAGAAGGTAAGAGTTAAGGGTGGAAGGGAGGTCCTAGTGGCTACAGTGTTCGACCTCCTAGCAGCGTACCTCGGAGTGGATAGAGGACTCCCCGGAGACTACCCGAAGAGCTACGACGACAAGAAGCCCTTCACCCCAGCATGGCAAGAAGACATAACTGGTGTTAGCAGGGAGCTCGCTATAAAGCTCGCGAGAGAGTGGGCTGACACAGCCGCCAAGACCAAGGGTAGGGTAATGGTGATGTTGGGCCCTGGCGTGAACCACTGGTTCCACGCAGACCTCCATTACAGGGCTATACTAATGCTTGTCAAGCTCACGGGGGCTGAGGGTAGGAACGGCGGCGGCTGGGCCCACTATGTAGGCCAGGAGAAGATCAGGACTATAGCGGGATGGGCTAAGATAGCTTTCGCGCTAGACTGGCTAGGACCTCCCAGGCACCAGAACAGCCCGAGCTTCTACTACGTCCACACGGACCAGTGGAGATACGATAGGCTGAGTGTAGACTACTATAATGCCCCTTGGAGGGACGTGGCGGAGAAGATGAAGTGTAGCCATGCTATGGACTGTAACATTAAGGCTGCTAGGCTAGGCTGGCTACCATTCTACCCGCAGTTCAACAGGAACACCCTGGAGCTGGCTGCCGAGGCTAGGAGGCAGGGTAAGGACCCTGTGGAGTACGTGGTAGAGCTTTTAAAGAAGGGTGATCTGAGGCTGGCAATTGAGGACCCCGACGCGCCTGAGAACTGGATAAGAGTCATGTTCGTCTGGAGGGCTAACCTGCTAGGCAGCAGCAGTAAGGGTCACGAGTACTTCCTGAAGCACCTGCTAGGCAGCCCGATGGCGCAGGTTATGAGCGACGAAGTCCCCAGGGACATGGTTAGGGAGGTTGTGTGGAGGGACGCTCCCGAGGGCAAGCTAGACCTGCTAGTAGCCATAGACTTCAGAATGGCTACCACCCCCGTCTACGCCGATATAGTCCTCCCCGCCGCAACGTGGTACGAGAAGTACGATCTGAGCATGACAGACCTACACACGTTCCTACATCCATTCACCCCAGCAGTCGACCCGCTGTGGGAGAGTAAGAGTGACTGGGACATATTCAAGGAGCTAGCTAAGAAGTTTAGCGAGATAGCTGCCAGGCACTTCCCAGAGCCGGTAGAGGACATAGTAGCTAGGCCTCTCTGGCATGACACGCCGATGGAGATAGCCCAGCCCTACGGCGTCGAGAAGGACTGGAAGTATGGGGAGACAGAGCCCATTCCAGGCAAGACTATGTGGGACTTGAAGGTGGTGAAGAGAGACTATAGGAACGTATACAACATGTACATCAGTCTAGGCCCGAAAGCCAGGAAGGCTGGAGTCAAGGGTGTGAGTTACGACACCAGCGACATATACGAGCAGCTCAAGCTAATGCTAGGCACAGTCTACTGGGACGGGTGCCCCGATGGATGTCCCAGCCTAGAACGAGACAAGTACGCGGCCGAAGCCATACTAGCTCTAAGCCCAGAAGCCAACGGGCTAGTAGGCGAGAGGGCCTTCGAGAGCCTAGAGAAGAGGGCTGGAGTGCCGCTGAAGGACCTAGCCAAGAAGAAAGAGTGGTACCGCTTCGACGACCTAGTTGCACAGCCTAGAAGGAGTCATACAAGCCCCATGTGGAGCGGTATAGAGGACCATAACAGGGCTTACGCTCCGTTCACAATCAACACAGAGAAGCTAGTGCCCTGGAGGACCCTCACCGGGAGACAACACTTCTACCTAGACCACGACTGGTTCATAGCTCTAGGCGAGATGCTGCCTACATACAAGCCCCCGCTAGACCCAATAAGGCTAGGCTACCTGAAGAACGCTGCAGCCAAGCTAGGCATAAGGGAGGTGAACGGCTATAGAGTCGAGGCTAACGGGAAGCGCTACCTGCTACTAAGGTTCCTAACGCCGCACGGGAAGTGGAACATACACAGCGAGTTCTGGGACAACCTGATAATGCTCACCCTATTCAGGGGAGGCCAAGTAGTCTGGATCAACAGTGAAGATGCCGAGTGGGCCGGCATAAGGGATAACGACTGGATAGAAGTAGTCAACGATAATGGTGTGATAGTAGCTAGGGTGGCCACCAGCCCGAGGATACCCAAGGGCGTAGCCATAATGTACCACGCCCAGGAAAGGCACGTCTACGTTAGAAGGAGCAAGCTCACAGGGAAGAAGGGAGGAATACACAACAGCGTTACGAGAGCAGACCTCAAGGTCAACCTGATGGTGGGAGGCTACGGGCAGCTAAGCTACTTCTTCAACTACTACGGGCCCACAGGTGTCAACAGGGATACAATGGTAATAGTGTATCTCCACGAAAAGCTTGGTAGCAAGGTGCCCTAGGGGGGTGAGGTGGCATGGTGAGGGCTCAAGCCTCGATGGTTATGGTTCTCGACAAGTGTATCGGATGTCATACCTGTAGCATAACCTGCAAGAACGTGTGGACCAACAGGGAGGGCCTAGAGTATGCCTGGTGGAACAACGTCGAGACGAGGCCTGGAGTAGGCTATCCTAAGCGCTGGGAGGATCAGGAAAGGTACGGCGGGGGCTGGGTTCTAGAGAACGGCAAACTGAGGCTCAGGCTTGAATTGAAGAAGTATAAGGTGCCCAGCAAGGAGGACTACTACGAGCCCTTCACATACACCTACGAGGAGCTATTCACAGAGGAGCTAAGGGACGAGCAGCCTAGCGCAGACCCGATAAGCATGTATAGCGGTGAGAAGATAGAGGTTCAATGGGGTCCCAACTTCGACGACGACCTAGCAGGCGGGGACCTGACAATACCCGCTGATCCGAACATGGCCCTGCTGGAAAGGTCAATGTATACTGAGTTCAAGAACGTATTTATGTTCTACCTACCCAGGATCTGTAACCACTGTCTTAACCCAAGCTGTCTAGTAGCGTGCCCGAGGAAGGCTGTATATAAGAGGCCTGAGGACGGGATAGTCCTGATCGACCAGACGAGGTGTAGAGGTTATAGGCAATGTGTTCAAGCATGTCCTTACAAGAAGGTCTACTATAACTGGAAGACGGGTAAGAGCGAGAAGTGTATCTTCTGCTTCCCCAGGTTCGAGCAGGGGCAACCGCCCGTCTGTGCTTTGACGTGCGTAGGCAAGATAAGGTATGTCGGCGTAGTGCTATACGATGAGGAGAAGGTGCTGGAGGCAGCGAAGGCCCCCGAGAGGGAGCTAGTGAGGGCGCAGAGGGATATAATACTAGACCCCTGGGACCCCGAGGTCGTGAGGCAAGCGCGGAGGGATGGTGTGCCTGAAAACTTCATCGAGGCCGCTAGGAAGAGCCCGATCTACTACATGTTCAAGAAGTGGGAGATAGCCCTTCCACTCCACCCAGAATTCAGGACCCTACCTATGGTGTTCTACGTGCCACCACTAAACCCAGTCATAACAGTCCTAGACAGGAATGGCAAGTTTAGTGCTGACTATGAGAGCGTGCTCCCAACCATAGATAAGCTAAGGATACCGATAAAGTATCTAGCCAGCATGTTCGCCGCTGGCAACGAGGACGAGGTTAGAAAGGCGTTAAAGAGGCTTCTAGCCATAAGAGAGTTCTTCAGGCTCGTCGAAGTCGAGGGCGTGAGTAAGAGGCAGGCTGCAAGGGTGCTCGAAGAGCATGGGCTAAGCCTGGAAGATGCAGACCTCATGTATAGGTGGCTAGCCCTAGGTAGGGAGAGGTACGTGATACCGACGGCTAAGAAGGAGCTGAGGATTAGGATACCGAGAAGAAAGGCCGGGAGGTGAGGCTCCATGAGGAAGAGGCTCCCAATAGCCCTACTCACCATATTCCTCGCAGCCTCTATAGCTATGGCGCTAGCAGGGATACCGTTAACCCAGGCACAGGTAGCTAAGATAGAGGTGGGTATTGTAGACACGCTACCCATAGACCCCAGAGACCCCTACTGGGCCGAGGCTCCGAAAACTGAGGTAGCCCTGGCAAGCCAGCAGCTAGTCTACCCTCTCCCCACAGAGATAACCTCAAAACTGCTGAAGGTGGCGGCGGCTACCGACGGCTCCCTCATAGCGTTCTACCTGGAGTGGGAGGATCCCCAGCCCGACACTCCCAAAGCCGGGGGTATAGACGTCTTCGAGGATAAGGTGGCGATCCAGTTCCCGGTAAGAGCTGACTCGCTACCCTACATCTGCATGGGCACTGTAGAAGAGCCAGTAAGCATAGTGCTCTGGAAGGCACCCGACACGGCTGAGACGCTAGTAGCCGGGAGCGGTTACGGCTTAAAGCCTGAGGAGAGGGAGGCTCTAGGCCTCCACTCAGTGCCTACAAACCCCATAGAGTTGCTACCCCCCGACGCTCAAGTGTGGAAGGCTAACGCCACCTACGAGGATGGCAAGTGGAAGGTAGTACTCTATAGACCCCTAGGCTCCCCCCACCCGCTGGTTACAAGCCTCAAGCCTGGTATGGAGGTTAGCGTTGCCTTTGCGGTGTGGGATGGAAGCAAGGGTGAAATAGGGGGTAAGAAGAGTACTAGTGCCTGGTTTACTCTAGCAATACCCTCACTAGCGGCTCCGGCACCCGCAGAAAAAGTTACAGAGACCGTCACGGTAACCGAGACAATGACGCAGACTGTAGAGAGGGTGGCGACTGCAAGGGAAACCGTACTGGGAGACTGGAGCATGGCTGCTCTAGGAGCCCTACTCGCCGCACTGCTATATACAGCCGTATTAGCAATAGTATACTTCTCCAGGAAGGGCTCTTCCACCTCATAACCCTCCCCTCTTAACCTCATTTTTCCCCACTCTTCACAGTTGAGCGTGATACCGCGATGAGGAAGGGTGATTTGAGGGATCTCCTTTCCCTCTGGGTCGAGAGAGCCGCGATGATAATCATCCTATTATATACGATGGAGCTTATACTCAACAGGGTAATTTTCAGGGTGATCGTATTCATACCCCCAGGCCCCGTTCAAGAAGCCTTCGGTAAAGCTGTAGCCGTACTGGGCCTTGCTTTTCTCAACGCCTCGGCTCTAGCAAGCCTAGCTACTATACTGGCTTTGCTATTGCTCGAGGATAGGAGGATTCTCAGAGCTGTCTATCTTGCAGCCCTGGCACTACTGGCATTGAACCTTGCAGGCCTAGCTGGGATGCACTGGGCCTTAATAGTATTTGCACCCGTCCTAGCGACAGTACGGCCTGACAGGTCGATCGAAGCATTCTACTTACTACTGGCTACCCTCACGACTATCAGGCCCTCAGCCACGCTACACTTAGCCATTAACCTTGCATGGCTCGCCCTCCCAGCCATTTACATACTGGTGGTCAATAGCATGAAGGTTAATCGGAGTTGGGTTAAGAGGTCGATCCCGCCCCTTCTACTAGCCCTGCTTTTTATAGTTAGAGACCCGTACATAGCCAGCCAAGTGCTAGTCTTCGCTATGGGGCTCTTAAACCCCTGGTACCTTCCCCCAGCTATACTACTCTACTCAGCCGCCGGTAGCTGGGGGCTCCTAGGCATTCTGCTAACAGGCCCTCAAATACAGCTCTCATTCCAACCCCTCGTACTCATATCCCTATACGGCCTAGAAGTCTATCTGAAGAAGAGAGGAGGTGAAGTAAGGTGAGGCTTACGCTGAGGGTGCTTGCAATCCTCTTTGACTACCCTCGAGACGAGTTTAAAAAGATAGTTAGGGAGCGAGATGAGGTTGTCGAGGCCTTAGGAGCTGAAAATAGGGAGGCTGCAGAGGCTATACAACGGTTTCTGAAGTCCTTAGACCCTGAAAAGGCCGATGAAGAGTATGTATCAGTATTCGAAGTCCCCCCAAAATGTAGCCTCTACGCGCATACTTACCTTCTGAAAGGTAAAGAGGATATGGTGGGCCAACTACTCCTCGAAGTCAAAGGCCACTACAAGGTCAAGGGTTATGATGTCCCAGTTAGGAAAGAACTCCCTACCTATCTTCCAGTAATGCTAGAATATCTGTCACTAGTTTACGATGAAGACCGGGAGGCTGCTAAGAGGTTTGCAAGGAGATATATAAAGCCTTGGGTGGGGCATCTCAAGAAGTGCCTGTATAAAGCTAACAGTCCCTGGAAGTTTGCGGCGGAGGCTCTAGAGAAGGTTTTGGATACCCTCTAAACCTCAGGCTCTTAAATAGTGTAAACCTGCCGGCGAGACGGCTAACGTTTAATCAAGTCTATACGGATAATACTAGCATTACTAGGCTGGAAAGCCTGGGGCGTGCGTTATGAAGCTACTACACACCCCTAACCTCGCGGCAACACTCATATTCATCCTAGCCGTGTCAGCAGCGGCGCCGGCAGTAGCCTTTTCACAGGGTTTCGAGCCTAATGCTATAGTCGTTGTGACTCCTAACCCTACGCCGCCCGTCGACATAGCACTCTTCCTACGAGGCTTCAGCGCCTACGCTGTGGTAGACGTCTATGTGACTGATGGAAGCTCCCTGAAGGTCAAGATTGCTAGGTTATACCTTGATGGTAGCGGCGGCGGGATAAAGCTCGTAGGCCTTCCAAGGGATTTGCCTCCAGGGTCCTATACACTAGAGTTCGTTGAAGGTAATAGCGTTAAAGCTAGCGTGCCCATAGAGGTGACAGACCCTCAAATCAGGCTTTCCTCATACACTGTGAAGCCCGGAGACGTTATCAGCGCTACTGTTAGCGGGTTAGGAGCAGGACCTCTAGGGCTGGTATACTTCTTAGCCGTAGACGGGGTGGTAGTGGGCTATCTCATGGCGGATGATAGGGGTGTTGCCTCGATAGAGTTCATGGTGCCGCCTCTACCTTCAGGTCGCCATAAAGTCCAAGTGGTATATCCAGGCTTAGTATGGGTTAGGCTTGAGAGCCTATACGGAGGTCCTGCAGTCGTAGCAGAAACAGAGATTACAGTGGTTGATGGGGTGGTGACCGAAGCAACGCTGAGCCAGGCGCTAGCATCCATTGAAAGTAGGCTAAGCGAGCTAGAGGATAGGGTAAATAGCGTAGAAAGCATTATAAGCTCCTTCGAGGCGAAGATAGCAGAGTTAGAGGCTGCCGTAGAGTCAGTTAAAACCTCTATATCAAGCCTATCTGGAGCTCTAAACAGCCTAGAGGGGAGAGTTGATGACATAGAGGGTAGGCTGGATACGGTGGAGCAGGGTCTTGTAAGTCTCTCATCCAGAATATCGGATCTCGAGGACTTAGTGGCGGGCCTCGAAGGCGACATCTCAGCGTTGGAGAATGAAGTTAATAGTTTAAAGAGTGCTATCGACTCCATAGAGAGGATTGCTATGGAGCTTGAAGACGGTTTAAAAGACCTTGAGAACGTTAAGGATCAGCTAGAAATGCTTGATAACAGGGTTGGCAGTGTAGAAGCTAAGATTAGTGCGCTAGAGGAAGGGATCCAAAGTACCCGCGAGTCCATAGACGTGATACAATCCAGCATCGAAGAATTATCTCAAAGGCTTGAAGCTTTAGAAGATGACGCCGCTCAAGCTTCTAGAGAGATAGCAAGTATAAAGTCTATGCTTGAAAGCGAGGCTTCAAGACTGTCAGACCTATCGAAGCAGTTAGATGCTATCGAAATCAGTGTCAACGACCTTCAGAAGACGATGGAGGACTTATCGAGAAGGTTATCACAGCTAGAGTCTAGACTTGAAAAAGCCGGGCTACAGACTGGAGCTCCCGGCTATGAGAAGGAGACCACAACTATAGGCTCCAGCCCCGTTCAAGGACCTAACGAGGGCGGGGATAACACAACTAAAGGCGGTGAAGCTAACGAAGCCGATAATGCACCAACGACCATAGAGCCCGAGGGTTCCCCAAAGGCTACTCCAAAGGAGGGGCTCAACCCGACAGTCATAGCGATAGGAGGCTTGGCACTAGCTATCATAGCCCTCCTAGCCATAACATTATTACTTCGCCGCCAAAACCTCTCATCTTAAATTTTTTGGAGGGGGAGTCCAGCAGGTGTTATAAACTACTGGGGACCCCTAGTGATTATGGTAGAATCTTTTTAATACATCTGGGCCTTCCGGAGGTGTCCTAGACAGTGACTCTCTATGACGAGAGGTCCCTCAAGAAGATCGCTCAGGCCCTTAGGGAGTGGGAGGAAAAAGTTGTTCCCGAGTGGCTTAAGAGGATGCCTGAGAGGATGGAAGAGTTTACGACACTTAGCGGTATACCACTGAAAAGGGTCTATACGCCGCTAGACCTCAAAGACTGGGATTACATGGAGAAGCTAGGACTTCCCGGAGACTACCCCTTCACTAGGGGTATACACGCTACCATGTACCGGGCTAAACTGTGGACTATGAGGATGTTCTCGGGCTACGGAGGGCCCGAGGAGACTAATAGGAGGCTTAAGTTCCTTATAAAGCATGGGGAGACCGGGCTCAGCCTAGCTTTCGACGAGCCAACGCTGGTGGGCATAGACCCCGACGATCCTATGGCTGAGGGTCACGTGGGTATTGAGGGGGTTAACGTCTCTAGCCTGAGGGATATGGAGATAATATTCGATGGTATAAACCTGGGTGAGGTCACGACTAACATGACAATAAACCCTCCAGCCCCCGTGCTGCTATCCTATTACGTGGCAGTGGCTGAAAAGCAGGGGGTACCCTACCATAAGATTGGAGGCACGACTCAGAACGACCCGCTGAAGGAGTTTATAGCGCAGAAGACCTACGTATTCCCACCCGAAGCTGCAGTTAAGATCGCTATGGACGTGGTTGAGTGGAGCGTTAAGAACCTACCTAAGTGGAACCCGATAAGCATAAGCGGCTACCACATAAGGGAGGCTGGAGCCACAGCAGTGCAAGAACTCGCCTTCACCCTGGCAGATGGTATAGAGTATGTGAGGCAGTTGATCGCTAGGGGTATGGATGTGGACGAGTTCGCCCCAAGGCTCAGCTTCTTCTTCGACGCTCACATAAACTTCTTCGAAGAGATAGCCAAGTTTAGGGCCGCTCGGAGAATGTGGGCTAAGATAATGAAGGATTGGTTTGGGGCTAAGAAGAAGAGGAGCATGTGGCTTAGGTTCCATACGCAGACTGCGGGGGTTAGCCTTGTAGCCCAGGAACCCTGGAACAACATTATAAGGACTGCTATAGAGGCGTTGGCAGCGGTTCTCGGGGGCACGCAGAGCCTTCACACTAACAGCTTTGACGAGCCATTCAGGGTTCCAAGCGAGTTCGCGGCTAAGATAGCCCTGAGGACGCAACAGATAATAGCCTATGAGACTGGTGTCGCAGACGTAATAGACCCGCTGGGAGGCAGCTACTTCATAGAGTGGCTTACAGACGAGATAGAAGAGAGGGCTTGGAAGTACATAGAGAGGATCGAGTCTATGGGCGGCATGCTAGAGGCTGTGAAGAAGGGCTACCCGCAGAGGGAGATAACCGAGGCTGCATACCAGTTCCAGAGGGAGCTTGAAGAGGGTAAAAGGTTCATAGTGGGGGTCAACATCTTTAGGAGCGAGGACATAGAGGAGATTAGGAAGGTACCCCTGCTCGAGTTCGACCAGGAAGAGATCGAGGAGAGGCAGAAGAGGAGGGTTAAGGAGGTTAGGGCTAGCAGAAACCAGGAAAGGTGGAGGAGGGCTCTCGACGAGCTTAGGAGGGCTGCTGAGAGGGGCGAGAACATCATGCCATACGTGCTCGAGGCTGCAAGGTCCTACGCGACCCTGGGAGAGATCATGGGCGTGTTAAAGGAGGTGCATGGGGTTTATGTCGAGCCCCCAGAGTACTAGGAGGTATAAAGTGCTGGTAGCCAAGATGGGCTTAGACGGGCACGACAGGGGGGCTAAGGTCGTAGCTAGGGCTCTCAGGGACGCGGGCTTCGAGGTAATCTATACAGGGCTGAGGCAGACTCCAGAGCAGGTGGCTATGGCCGCCGTGCAAGAAGACGTTGATGTTATAGGGGTTAGCATACTAAACGGAGCCCACATTCACTTAATGCGGAGGCTCCTAAGAAAGCTTGAGGAGCTGGGAGCTGAAGACATACCGGTAGTGCTGGGCGGCACCATACCAGTACTAGACATTGAGCCCCTTAAGGAGATGGGTGTTAGAGACGTATTCCTTCCCGGTACGAGCCTGAAGGAGATTATAGAGAAAGTTAGGAGGCTTGCGGAGGAGAAGAGGAGTAGGGAGGAGGCGGAGGGGCTAGCGAGGGTTGAGGGTTGACGTTGACAGGCTGCTAAGCCTAGCCTCGCAGGGGAAGCTTAGGGCCCTCGGCAGGCTCTTAACGCTTGTAGAGCATCCGGGGCCCCAGGCACTGCAGGTCCTAGCCAAGGTGGCCCCTAGGGCTGGGAACGCCCAGGTCATAGGATTCACGGGCATACCAGGGGCTGGGAAGAGCACTCTCGTCTCAAGGGTCATAACTCATCTGAGAAGGAGAGGCTACAAGGTGGCAGTAATAGCGATCGACCCCTCGAGCCCATACAGCGGCGGGAGCATTATGGGCGATAGGCTCAGGATGCAGGAACACGCGGCAGACCCCGGGGTTTTCATAAGGAGCATACCGACGAGGGGCCTAAAGGGTGGCTTGAGCATGGCGGCCCTGGCAATGATAGAAGTCTTCGACGCCCTGGGCTACGAAAAGATCGTGATAGAAACTGTAGGCGTGGGGCAAAGCGAGGTGGACGTAGCCCACGCAGCCCACACGATAGTAGTAGTCACAATGCCCGGGGCTGGGGACGACATACAAATGCTAAAGGCCGGGGTCATGGAGATAGGAGACATATACGTGGTTAATAAGAGCGACAAGCCAGAGGCAAACAAGACAGCAGCATACCTACAATTTGCCCTAGAAAAAGAGGGCATAGGAAGGGGCGAAGGCTGGGCTCCAAGACTAGTAAAGACCAGCGCAGTTTTAGGTCAAGGAGTAGACAAGCTAGTAGACGCTATAGAGGAGCACTGGGAATATCTTAAGAAAAGCGGGGTAGCCGCTAAGAGGCTAACATCACGAAGAATACTCCTAGCTAAACTAATGGCTGAAGCAATGCTATCAAAGTCCCTAGAAGAAGTGATAAACGAGACTAAAAGTGAGCTAGAAGAGGTTTTCAAAGAGAATGTAACAGCAGCTTTTACTCTATCTCACGAACTAGCAAGAAGGGCCGCAGAGAGGCTACTTAAAGAGATAAAAACATAATCTCACCTATTAGCCTTTTAATTCCAGATTATAATGTTCTATTCAATCAATAGAGTCTTTAGTGGAGGCTACATTCTAATTAGCCTAGCTATATCGCTAAGGCTTATCTTGTCAATTTTCCTGCCAACCACGGAATAGACCTTTTCGCCGGCGCAATCGGCACAGTAATATTTCTTCCCTTGATCTTCTTTTTTGAAGGCCTTTGACTCAATTACGAGGCCTCCACAATGGGCGCATTTAACCCATTGTACTGAGGGCCCTTTGAAGGCTTCGTCGTTTACATCTTCTACTTCAAACTTCTCGACTTTGAAGTACTCGTTTTCAGGTAGTGATAGGACTTCAAGGGAGGCACGATCCATCATGCTCCTAAAGGCCTCAGCTTCCTTCTTGGGAACCTGTTCTCGTCTTACCATAACCTTCCTAAATAGTTCCTGGAACTTCTCGTTCTCTATGGTAGGCGAGGTGAAAGGCTTAATCATGGTTACCCTAACGGCCCTTTTACTCTTTTTATCGATAAGAGTCAACGAGATCTTACCCATATCCCTGAATACAAGACTATTATTACCTAGTGTAGCCCCTATGATCATTTGCACTCCGTCAGCGAAGCATAAGTTGTTGTCTACGACCGCTATTAGCTCGTGCCTAACATGCTCTGTCACATCCCTTTCAGGCAGTTCGACACCAAGCTCCTTCAGGGCAAGCATGCTAGCTTTAACGCCCATAGCAAGACCAATGCAGAAATGACCGTGAAGCTCTGCAGCCTTTATCATTAACTTCCGCATATCGCCTCTTTTAACAAGTTCGTTAATCTCGTACCTAGGATTGTAAAATATCCTTGGTTCGAGTTCTGGCACGATGCTTTCTTGGCCTTCTCTACTTGCTTCCAAAGAGGGACACCTATTATTATGGTAATAGTTCTTAATTAAGTAAAAAGCGTTAACATGGATTCACAATAGAGAATCTAATGAGCCCCGCTTAGGCCATAGATTTCCTTCACTTTCCTCTCTATAACCCTTAATATAGCTAGGAAGATCAGGGTAGGAACCATAATCAGTACTGCTATAACCCATACCCCGTTAGTGTTGTAAACTGTTATATAATACTGAAGCCTATAACCGAGGCCGTAGCGTGCCGCGAGAAACTCGCCTAGAAATGCCCCCGAGAATGAGAGCAGGAACGCTTGCCTTAAGGAGGCAGAAAGCCATAGTATGGCGTAGGGTAAGAGGAGTTTCAATAGCATATCTCTCCGGCTAGCTTTATAAAGTTTAAATAGCGATATTAGGTTGTGGCTTATCGAAGTCATACCGGCATATACGTTGAAGAACACTATGGAGAAGGAAAACACCATTGATATTAGTATTTTTGGGAGCACCCCGACACCGAGGAGCGTTATAATCATAGCGGCAATAAGTATGTGGGGTATTGACTTGAAAGTGATTATTATGGGTTCCACGAGCCCCGTGTAAAACGCTCCTATTATAGCCAGTGTAACGCCGAGTGTTATCCCTAAAATAAGACCTGCAAAAGCCTCTGTATAAGTTATAGGCACATCTACATAAATAAACCCTATTTCCACGTACCTTTGGAATTCGTAATAAACCCCTAGCGGCGAGCCAAAGATATACTCAGGTAGAACTCCATAACTAACCAACGTTTGCCACACAACTATTATGACAACCCAAAAGCCAGCTATTGCAGCTACCTTTTTAACAATTAGTAACAAGCTACTTATTGAAGACATAACCGTACACCTCATTTATGTAATCCTTCAATTCCCTCCTAGCCTCCAGGGGGTCGCGAGGCCAAGGAGCTTCTACCTCAATAGCCTTCACTACCCTTGCAGGCCTCCTTGATAGTATTACGATCCTATTGCTTAGAGACACTGCCTCCTCTATATCGTGAGTTACTAGTATAGTTGTTGTTCTCAGGTTAGAGAGAAGCTTCATTAAAAGCCTTTGAAGCTGGATCTTCGTGTATGCATCAATGTTAGCAAAGGGCTCGTCAAGGAGTAGGAGGTCCGGCTTCAAAGATAATGCACGGAGTAAGACAACCCTCTTCCTCATCCCCCCTGAAAGCTGATGGGGTCGATAATCTATGAAATCCGCCAACCCAGATATACTCAGAAGCCGTTTAAGATAGCTGGTGTCAGGCTTAACACGTAGTAGCTCTAACGGCAATAATATGTTACCCCACACAGTCCTCCAAGGAAGTAAAAGATCTTCCTGAGTAGCATAGCCTACCTTAGAAGCCTTGACTTCGCGCTTTCTACAATTAATAGTTGCCTTCTCAAGAATACCAGCTATGAGGTTGAGTAAGGTAGTCTTACCGCAGCCGCTAGGACCTACAATAGCCACAAATTCGCCCTCCTTGACGTTAAGGGTTAACTCGTCAAGGACTTGAAGGCTTCCATAAAAGACGTTGCATTGTTCAAGGGCAACCTTAATAGGGGGCAATTCCGGAGACACCCTTTATCTTTTTTGCTTTAAGTACTCTTCGAGATATTTTGTGTCCACAACCTGTTCCGGCGTTAGCTGCGATACTATACCCAGCTTCTTTGCAATCTCTATTATATTCTCTACTGCTTCCATATCTATTTCAACGCTCCTCGAGAATCCTTCACGTAGAAGAGTAATGTAGAGGACAACCGTCTCTCTATCGAATTGACTATAGTACTCGCGTATTTCCGGGGGAGTATTGTTGAGAAGGGCGTCGGCAACTATCTCAGGGTCTTCTGTGTGTATTATCTCTAATATCTTATCAACAGCACAGATTAGCCTAACTACTGCTTCAGGATTCTCTTCTGCCCACTTAGAGTTAACTATTACCGAAGTGAAAAGGATCTTTTCAAGCTCTACATCGATCTCTAGGAGCTTTGCAACACCCTGGGAAAGGACGTAGGCTGCTTCTTGGGGAGGTAGGCTAGCAGCGTCCACTTCGCCTTTTTTAAGCATATTCAATACTATGGGTCCTAGAGGGCCGCCCGAGACGCTTATAATCTCTACATCTTTTTCGCTAAGCCCCACCTTCTCGAGTAAGTTGAGTAAGGTTAAGTGGGGTGGGAAACCTGGACGCGTAGTAGCTATCTTAAGGCCTTTCAGATCCTCGGGGCTTTTTACATTCAGGTCTTTCCTTACAACAATTATTGGGTGTGAAGCATCGGAAAGCGAAGCCACCACCTTGAGCGGAGCCCCCTGCTCGATAGGCTTTAGGCTTAATAGCGTAGGTAGTACTCCTCCGTAGGCGTCGCCCTTAAGAATAGGTTCTGGCCTGCCGCCAACTATGTAGGGTGCTACTACTTCTCTCCCAGCTATCTTCTGAGGCCCACCTCCTTCTAGCCTAAGTCCGCATTGCTCAAAGACGTTAAAGGCAATTCCAATATCGGGTATAACCCTTATGCCGTAGCCAGATTGAAACCTGAAGGGGATTAATTCTTCTTTTTGCTCTTCCTTTTCCTCTTCGGCTACAGGGCTCTGGGTGATGGTTGCAGTTTCCTTGGCTTCCCTTGTTGATGCAGGGGCTTCGGTAACGGTTTCTTCTCCGCTACCTGGTGATAGAATAAGATAAGCGATTACGCCTATCGCTAAGATCGCCGCTATTAAAACTGCAACTAATGCTAGCCTATTGCTAAGCATTAGTTGCATTTATAAGCACCCAAGCTTAAAAGTTATATTTTATAAGGTTAAGTCTTGGTTGGGAATTTTATACTGTCTAATTTAGGATATAATTATATATGGTGGTAGACGTTAACGTTAAATTATAGGGATCTAGTTGGAAGTTCAACAACAAAATACAGGTGCCGACAACGAGGTATCCCAGGAAAAGAAGAAAGTTGATACAATATACATTCTATGGTTGTCGACAGGATTAGGCTGTGATGGATGTACTATATCTGTTGCTGGTGCTACTAACCCGTCGCTTGAAGACGTACTCGGGGGTAGGATCCCTGGTCTTCCCCGCGTAGTATTAATTCACCCGGTCCTAGCTGTAGAGGCTGGAGAAGAGCTGGTATCATACTACGAGAAGGCTGCTAAAGGCGAGTTAGGTCCTTATGTAGTGGTTCTGGAAGGCTCGGTGCCTGATGAAAGCATAGCTGAGAGGACTGGCGGCTGGTGGGCTGCATTAGGTTTCGATAAGAAGAGGAATAAGCCTATAACTACGTCAGAGTGGTTAAAAAGGCTTGCTCCTAATGCGCTAGCAGTTATTGCTATAGGTACCTGTGCTGCCTGGGGTGGCATCCCGGCGGCTAGAGGAAACCCTACTAACGCTATGGGCTTGCTAGAATTCTTGGGCCCCGATTATAGAAGTAAGCTTGGCCTCCCAATAATAAATGTCCCTGGATGTCCTCCTCAGGGCGATAATTTCATGAAGACAGTCGCCATGATCATCCTCTATGCTATAGGCCTAGCCCCGCCGCCGGAGCTAGACGAACTAGGAAGACCTAAGTTCGCATATGGCGACACAAACAGGCAAGCATGTCCTAGAGCAGGCTATGCTGAGGAGGGCAACTTTGCGCGCGAGTTTGGGGACAAAGAGTGCCTCTTATCCCTTGGCTGTTGGGGTCCGGTAGTTAAATGCAATGTCAACAAGGTGGGCTGGATTAACGGGGTAGGAGGCGTAACTAACATGGGAGGACCTTGTATTGGATGCACAATGCCCGGGTTCCCAGACGCATTCTCACCCTTCTACACCCCAACCTTCCGGCATAAGCTTAGTATGATATCCGATAGGCTGGGGCTACCAGGGCTCATAAAGAGAGTTGGCAGAGATTTGACTCTGAAGCTGGAGACCGATACTAACCCGAGGTGGAAGAGGAAGAAGTTGAGGCTGGAGCTGATGAAGATGAGCGGGAGGTGAGCTGATAGCATGTGCCTAGATAGGATGTCTTGGGAAGCGTGTAGAGAAGAGGATATGCACAAGCATAAGCATGAAGGGGGTAATGGGGACGAAGGTAATGGCGGTAAGGGGGGTAAGCTTAGGCTTAAAGAGATATTCTGGGATCCCGTATCACGTGTAGCAGGGGACCTAGCCTTCTATGTGAAAATAGATGTTGATAATAGGAAGGTTGTTGATGCTAGGAGTGTGGCAGCATTGTTCAGGGGCTATGAAGTCATACTGAGGGGTAGGGACCCACGTGATGCGGCTATGATAAGTAGCAGAGCGTGTGGAGTATGTGGTGGTGTGCACTCTGTAACCTCTGTTATGGCGCAGGAAATGGCTTACGGGATAAGCCCTCCGCCCTTAGCAGTCGCTATGAGGAATATGGCAGCGGCAGCGGAAATGATATATGACCATTCGACTCACATGTTCCTGCTTGCAGGCCCTGACTATTCTACGGCCCTCACATCTAAATCATTCCCTAGTGTTGTAGATGAGGCTAAACGGACTCTAGCAGAGTATAGAGATGTTCACGGGTTTACTAAGATTATAGATATCATGGATGCGCTTAATCCTCTGACAGGTAAACTATATCTCGAGGCTCTTCAAGTAACAAGGATTGCAAGGGAGATGTTTAGCCTAATGCTTGGAAGATACCCGCATCCTTCAACATTGGTTCCGGGCGGTGTAACAACTACCGTGACTCCAGACTTGTTCACTAACTATCTAACACGTATGATAAAGGTCTATGACTGGGCTAAAATAATGGCTTTAGTGTGGGAGGACATAATTAACTTCTGGTACAATGTTAAACCCGAGTATGAAGAGGTAGGCAGATTCTCTAAAGTTAATCTTATATGTGGTGGCATATACGATGACCCTGAGATCGCGGAATCGGGAGATCTTTATAGATATGAAAGTGCTAGGGAGTGGGGAGAAAAGCGTCTTGTCACTCCCGGTGTTATAAAGGAAGGAGAATTAATAACTACAGATTTAGTAGAGATAAACCTTGGCATAGAGGAGTACGTTGAACACGCATATTACGAGCAATGGAACGAGAAGATCGTGGAAAGAGATCCTCTGGGTAACGAATTAACCCTACACCACCCTTGGAATAAGGTTACGTTGCCAAAGCCAGGACCTTTGAACTGGAAGGAGAAGTACACGTGGTCGACCGCTCCAAGATGGAATAGAATGGTTTTTGAAACGGGAGGAGGCCCATTAGCTAGGCACTGGGTTACAGTGCTTGCTAAGAAGTTGCCCGAGAATCCCTTTATAAGAATCAAAGGTGATAAGCTTGTGATGCATGTGCCTAAGGGAGCTAACTTGCCCGAAATGGATCTAGAGTGGAGGATACCTAAGGCTCTTAACGCTCTCGAGAGGAACAGAGCTAGAGCTTACCATATAGCATATGTTGTTGGTGTGGGTATGCACTTCCTCCTCAAGTCGCTAGAGTACCTGAGAGCTGGAAGAACTCGAGTTTGGACGCCGCATAACATACCTAAGGAAGGGATTGGGGTCGGCTTCTATGAGGCTGGTAGGGGGTTCTTAACTCACCATCTAGTCTTGAGGGACCGTAAGATCTATAACTACCAGATAATAACGCCATCGACCTGGAACGCATCACCTAGAGATCCTTGGGGACAGCCGGGACCTTATGAAGATGCTGCAATGAACACTCCTATACTTGAAGAAACGAGTACTCCCGATGACATAACGGGTCTTGACGTACTCAGAGCGCTTAGGAGTTTCGATCCATGCATGCCATGCACAGTACACATGATGGTAGGTAATGGTAAAGTGTTAGTAAGGGATGTGACCACCTGCTCGTGTAGCGTGTAACCAAGGTGGTTATCATTTGCAATATAATTTAATGATTGGGGGGATAGGCTATTACTGTCTATCAGATTACGGGATAGGTCCCCTAATGGTAGACGTCTTTTCTGCAATATTAAAGGAGGAAGAGAGCGTGCTAGTCGAAGACCTGAGCTATAGTGCTGTTGCCGCATTTCACAGGATTAGAGAAGTAGATGCCCGCCGGTATATACTTGTGGGGGCTGTAAAGCGGGGATGGGAGCCTGGGTCTCTCAGAATTTATCAAATCAACGAGATTCTTATGCCTGGAGAGGATGAGGTTCAACGATTTATAGGGGAATCGGTTAGTGGTGCGATAGACCTTCGGAGCTTAGTATACTTGATAAAACTTTATGGGGGAGATTTGGGTAGGAGGTTTACAGTCGTGGAGGTAGAGCCTCAAGATGTGATGTATGGCAACAGGCTTAGTAAACGAGTCTATGAAGCCTTACCTAACGTGGTTAAAGCTATCTTGAGGTTGGCGGGCATGGAATCCTATTATAGAAAGGCTGTGAAAACTCTGTATGCTTTCGTAGATCCTGAAGGAAATCTTTGTAGGAGGGGCTTGGAGAATGGATGGAAACCCGGTGGATACTAGTATAGAAGAGCTGGAGTTTCTTAGGATGCTCGATGAGGTCTTTCAAGTCTGTGTCTTCCTTCACGTTTATGCGGGGCTTGAAAAGTTTGGCATAGATGATATAGCAAGAATGGTTGGAGCTAACACATCTGTAGTACTTAAATGTATCGACCTACTAGTAAATAGAGGTTATATAAGAATTGATGGAGACCTTTATACGTTAACAGATGAAGGATTACAGGAAGCCGAGAAGAAGTTCATGGACGAGTTCCGCTTTTTCCATGGAAGCGCCCACGGCTTTTGTAATGATCCAGATTGTGAGTGCCATACAGGTGATCCGGCTTCATGCTCTATTCATTCTAGTGAGAAGAGGATTAAAGAGGCCGCTCGGAGTTGGAAGAAAGGGTTGAGGATAAGTTTGCCTAGGAGGGGTAGTTATGGAGTCGCCTAAGATCTCGTTTAAAGTAGAAGCTCTCAAGCCTCTTAGCTACTCTGCGGCTCCAATGGCTTTAATGAAGTTGAAATTTAGGAACAGGGCTAAGAGTGTTGAGGTAGTTAGTGTTGTGGGCAAGATTGTGGTGTTTGTGGAGTATCCTCTTTATATTAACGTGAGGCCTGAGCTAGCGCGAGAAGCCCTTAGCTTTAGCCAGGTTGTAACAGGTCCTTTCAAGGACGAGGCGGAGGCAGAGGCTTATTTGCCTGTGACTGCTGAGATGGATGCGGCCCTCCTACTTAGGTTTAAGGGTAGGGAGGTCAAAAAAATCCCGTTGGTAGCCGTGCTAGAGGGTTTCGCACTCTATAGGGAACCTGAAAGCGGAAGAGTACTATACTACACGCTACCATCAGACCCGCCCCTCGAATCCCGGTTCATATTAGATTTTGAAGACTGGAACACAATTATAAGGACCTTCTACGGGGGAGACCTGATTTGGATAAAAATTAGGCGTGACGTACTAGAGAAGCTCGAGGAACTTAAAAGGAGTAAATTTTATCCAAGCTATAGCGAGATGCTCGAGGACATATTAAGGAGGGCTGAAGAGGATGGCTTGCTCTAAGAAAGTGTTGATAGCAGGTTTCGGCAGTTTACTTCAAGGAGACGACTCCTTCGGGATACGCCTACTAGCTAGCGTAGAAGCCGAGCTGAGAAGGATCGGTGGCATAGACGTTCTAGAAGCGAGTACTAACGGCATTATGATGGTTCAACAGCTAATGGAAGGTTATGATGTCCTGATTATACTAGATGCTATTAGCATGGGCGGCGAGCCTGGGGAGCTATACGTATTGGAACTCGAAGATGTGAAGAGTAGTAGCAATGATTATGTTACTAGTATCGCCCAACTACACGAAATAAATCCACAGAGTGCACTGCAGATCGCTAAAGCACTCAAAGTCCTACCCCCTAGGGTTTACTTCATAGGGTGCGAGCCTGCTGCTATAGACTTCACACTGGAAGTCAGCCCCCCAATGTACAAGTGCCTTGAAAGAGCCCGTAGGGCCCTCCTTACCCTAGTCACTAGCGTTTGCTCAGGTAACGAAGGACCTAGGACCTAGGTAGGGCATCCACTTTACTTTCTAGATAAAGCTACATGATAGATTTGACCTAAAGCGATACCCCCATCTCCGGGCGGGACCTTGGAGTGCATTATTACTCGAGCCCTACACTCTCTAAGCGCCTTTTCTACGCCCCTTGCAACGTACTCGTTAACGGCCGCGCCGCCGGTCAAGCCCACTACTTTACCCTCGCTTGCATTGCATGCAATTAAGCCTAGCATGTAGCCCACAGCTTCTTGAGCTAACAATGCTATGTCTTCTGGCTTAGCGCCGTTCAAGTATTCCTCGACAAGATCCGAGAAGAAACGCGGGGTGTCAACTATAGTCCTATTGCCCTCGCTCTTCAAATATATATCAGATAAGGCCTTAAGGCGGCGAGTATCAACTTCTCTTACCCTAGCTTTTGACGCGAAGGACTCTAGTGCTATGGCAGGCTCTCCCTCAAAGGTTCTCTTAACCCTTACTCCTAGAACGGCTGATACAGCGTCTAGGAACCTTCCAAGGCTCGACGTCTTAAGGGCCTCTTTTAGCGCCTGGAGTGAGACGAGTCTAGCGTCGTCTATTCCACTCATGGGAGGAGCCTTGTGAAGTCCCAGCCTCTCTATTACATCGAGCGCTTTTCTATAGCCTAGGTCTTCCACCAGTAAGCCTATTGCCATCTTAGCAGGATACAAGGCCGCGCTATCCCCTCCCGGCATCGGAGAGTATTTTAGGTGGCCCACCCGCTCAAACCCGTTATAATCTACTACCAGAACCTCGCCGCCCCAGGCCATACCGTCTAAGCCGTAGCCCACTCCATCTATGGTAATAGCTGTAAAGGGAGGCTCGAGCCCCGCATCAGCACATAAGCTCAGTGCATGTGCGTAGTGATGCTGTATCCTTACACATGTTACCCCTAGATCCCGGGACCACTCTTCACAGAGTCTTGAGGAATTATATGCAGGGTTTAAGTCGGCTACTAGATACGAGATCTTGTTTCCCTTAATGTAGACGTTGGCAAGCCATTTCAACTCCCTTTCGAGGCCCTCTAAAGCTTCAATAACGTCAGTGTCACCGATGTATTGTGTTAAGACTGCATAATCACTAATACCAATGCCACCCACGTTATCTAGCTCGGCTCCAAACGCTACTGCTAGCCCTTCAACTCGCATTGGAAGTTTAATCCTGCGAGGCGCAAACCCTCTAGCCCTCCTAATAAGAACAAGCTTCCCCCTTGTGAACCTAGCTACGCTGTCATCGACCCTATGCACTATCTTTAAGTTATGGTCTAGTATGTAGTCAACTACATCCTTAAGAGCAATCTTAACACAGTCTAGGGTAGTGCACATAGGACTACCACTCTTATTGCCGCTAGTCATTATGGCAAACCTATCCTTAACGCTCTTCAACAATAAATAATGGAGCGCTGTTACTGGAAGGAACACGCCCTCCTTATCAAGGCCTGGTGAAACCCAAGGCGATATGGGGCTATTTTCACGTTTTGGCAATAGTAGTATGGGTCTAAGCTCGGAAGTTAGCACCTGAGCAGCTTTGGGAGAAATTTTTACAAGTTGAGAGGCTACCTCAAGGTTTAATGCCATCACCGCAAACGGTTTAAACGGTCTCCTTTTCCTCTCTCTAAGCTTTAATACTACGTCATCGTCGCTAGCTAACGCAGCTAAGTGATAGCCTCCAAACCCCTTGACAGCGACTATATAGCCTTCATCTACGAGCTTAGCAGCCTCTGCGATAGGGTCTTTAACATCAAGGGGTGTACCAGCAGAATCTAATAGCTTTACCGAGGGGCCGCAGCGAGGACAAGATATGCCTTGGTAATAATATCTTCTGAAGCCCCCTATGGCGGCGTTACTATATTCTACCTTACAATCCATGCATAGGTTGAAGTGTCTCATGGAGGTGTTATCTCTATCGTAGGGAAGAGCATCTAATATAGAAAAACGGGGACCGCAATAACTGCAAGAATTGAAGGGATATCGGTATCTTCTACTAGAGGGATTTTCTAACTCTTCTATGCAATCCCTACATATAGCAAGGTCTGCTGGTATATCAGAGGGCGTTTTAAGTGCGCCACTGCTTTTCTCTATTCGAAACTCTCTGGTGTTTATGGGTTTTACTTGTTTTATAACAAGTTTTTCTATCTTTATAACAGGCGGCTTCAACTTCTCAAACATAACGATAAAGTTCGATACGCTCTGCTCGTCGCCTTCAACGTGTATCTCAACCTCGCCTCCTCCAAGGTTTTTAACATAGCCTGCAACGCTAGCTCTTCTAGCTAGTATCTCTACATAGGGCCTGAAACCCACGCCTTGCACAGTACCAACTACTATGATGCGTAGAGCGGTTCTATGCATATCTTAGCCCTCATCATTATAGACTTACTCTAGTAACGAGTTATGTGATGGTCGTCTCAGTTATTCCGTGTCTCTTAGCCCGTTCAATAGCTTCAAGGAGAGACTTAAATTCGACCTCAACCTCCCTAACAGCTTCCTCTGGGTCTTCCCCCGCCATTTCGGCGAGCTCTCTAGCCATTTCCTTCTTCATGTTGAAGGTCTCCCTTAGGGCGTCTATGTTGATTGTTGTAATGATGGCTCCAGCATGGACCATGACTATAGATCCGGGCTTAACTCTATCAACCTCTATTGCAATAACAGCTTCCCTAGCCACGCCATCACCCATATCGACTAGAGCGACTCCATTGGTCTTTACCTCAAGCACTACACCAGGGACAGCCCAGCACATTGTCTATACACCTTCAAGACAGGCCTATCTCTCTAGCTATTTCGCTCGCTAGTCCGGAGCCCCCAAAGCGTGCCCAGACGGCACAAGCGCCTTCCATGCTAGCCATACAGGGTCCAATGGGCCTTTCGGGTGTACATGCTTTCATGAAGAGGGGGCAATCAACAGGCTTTGCAAGCCCTATAGTTATCTCGGCGCATCTGCATCTAGCTGGTAAGTCGTACTTCCAGGTCTCGGGTGTTAAATCAGGTATCCCGAAATACTCCAAGGCATCGTACTTTCTAGCGTATTCACCCTTAAGGGCGAGGCCGCTTTTGGGTATAAACCCTATCCCCCTCCACGCGGTGTCTACTGCCTCGAATACTCTATTCATTACCTTTTGGGCTTTTAAGTCGCCCTCCCAGGTGACAGCCCTAGTATATTCTATTACTACTCTAGCTTCGCCTTTCACAAGTTGCCTTAAGATCTCAGCTATTGACAATAGTACATCGTTAGGCTCGAAACCTGAGACAACAACGGGGATCCCATATTCATCTGCAGCAATCTTCCAAGCCTTAGCACCGACTATGGTTGATACATGGCCTGGAGCTATTATACCGTGAATAGGCTTATCACCACCGCTAATCTTATCCATTACTTCAAGGGTGTACTCCATAGCTGGAGGAGTAAGCTTTACTAGACTCATGAACTTAAGATTGTCTGGAACGAGATTCTTGTAAATAGCTTCAGCATAGCCCGGTGCAATGGTTTCAAAGCCTATACCAATAAATACTGCATCGCGGCCATACTCCCTTGCATCCTTAGCTGCGTGAATTATGCTATGGACGACTTTCACGTTAGCCCCTTTAGCCTTAGCTTCTTGAAGGCTTCTTGCACCCCGGTATCCCTTAAGTGCTGGAAGTTTGAACACGTCGCCATAGGTGTAGACCCTTACCCCGTCCATAGCAAGCCTTATGGCTTGTTCTATGTAGTAGCTGGGGGTAACGCATACCGGGCACCCCGGACCGGGTATTAAGTCTATCCTGTCTCCTACTACGTGTCTGATACCGAAGTGGACTATGCTCCACTCGTGGGTGCCGCAGAAGTTCATTATTTTGAGCTTAAAGTCATTGCCATAGCTTTCTCTAAGCATGCCAAGGTATTTGGAGATATAGCGTTTGACTCTCTCAGCAATATTCTTATTCTTACGGTAAAGGAACTCTATAATCCTTATTTGCCTCGTAGTAACAGGGCACTTCCAGCAGTCGAAGTTAGGTGTTGTCTCGCAGAGGGAGCCGGGTGAACCGCAGGCTGCTGTAAAGCTTGACACGATAACCTAGCACCCACGAGTATTTTGTGTAGCCATTTTTCATTTAAACTTTAGAAAGGACGTTACTATTAAAAATAACTTATAGTCTGTGAGGGGTGACCGGGTAAACCGGAGGGTATAAACTCTATGAAGGTGGCTGTTACAGGTAAAGGAGGATCTGGGAAGACTACTATAGCCGGCACAATGGCTAGGGTCTACGCTTCAATGGGTTTTAGAGTCTTAGCTGTGGATGCCGATGATAATCCAAACCTGGCAATTACCCTAGGTATACCGCTAGAAAAGTTTGAAGAGGGCAAGCCTATTCCTACAAGACTTCTGGTGAGGAGCTCTACTGGGTTAAGGCTTCTCATGAAGCCAGAGGAGATAGTAAGGAAGTACTCTATCGAGGGCCCCGGCGGCATTAAGCTTTTAATAATGACTAAGATAGAGAGGGCGGGGATAGGGTGTGCATGTGGGTCTCACGCAACGGTTAGAGAGATCATTCATCACATAGTGCCGGGTCCGAACGAGATAGTAGTTATAGATATGGAGCCTGGGCTAGAGATCTTCGGCCGCGCGACGCCTAAATACGCCAACGTTGTTCTAGCAGTTGCAGAGCCATACTTTAAGTCGGTTGTCACCGCAGTCAAAATAGCGCAGCTAGCCCAGGACTTGGGCGTGGAGAAGGTATATGGAGTAGTTAATAAGGTTAGGAGCGAGGATGAGAAGAACCTAGTCTTAAAGGTTTTTGAAAGGTATGGTATAAAGGTTCTTGGCTTCGTGCCTCACGACGATACAGTATATACTGCAGACAAGTATGGCTACGCACCAATAGACTACAAGCCTGACTGCAATGCGGTAAAGGCTATCAGGGGTATCGCTTTGAAGCTATTGGTGGACATGGGCTATGTCGTGCCGAGATAGGCTGATATTAATATTGGAAGATCCGGACGAGGAAGAGGCTTTAGCCGCTATAGAAGACTTTCTAGAGCTTAAGGAGGGGTTCAACTGTGGTAGGATAGTAGTATACCGTGACGCGGTAAAACTGTTAACTAGTCGAAAGGTTGTTGAAGCACTTAAGCTAGCCTCAGAAACCAATGCCGAAGTAGTGGTAGTAGGTGAGTCGCTTAGAGCTAGGAGTGCTGGTACTCCACCCGGCCTTAACGTTAAGGTAGAGGAGGTTGACTCCGCCCTCGCTATTAGGGATGAGGACGTTGTAATAAGGCAGGGAAGCACATGTCCCTACTCAGTTCGAATATAGTATGGCATTCTGACTGGAATTGAATAGAGGCGGGTATGAGCAGTATCAGTTAGGGGGTGCTAGCTATGAAAGAGTTCGTAAAGTTATCTCATGGGTCTGGCGGCGTTGAGATGATGGAGCTGCTAGAGAAGCTCATAGTACCCATATTTTCTCGCAGTAAGCCCCCCGAGGGGTTTGTCGGGTTAGAGTATATGGATGATGGCGTTGCTATACCCCTTCCGGGGGGAGGGTATTTAGTAGTTTCAACGGATTCTTATACTGTTAAGCCGTATTTCTTCCCTGGAGGTAATATTGGAGTCTTGGCTGCGGCGGGTTCTATCAATGACGTCTTGATGATGGGTGGTAAGCCCGTTGCAGCCCTTGATAGTATAGTAGTTGAAGAGGGGTTTCCTTTAGATGACTTGAAGGTCATAGTTGATTCCATGTCGGAGGTGTTTAGTAGTGAGGGAGTGATTGTTATGGGGGGAGATTTCAAGGTGATGCCTAAAGGTAGTCTCGACGGTATAATAATAAATACGGTCGTTGTGGGCTTCGCTGAGAGACTTATAGTAGATGCGCCAAAGCCGGGTGATAAGATCGTTGTTAGCGGGCCCGTAGGAGATCATGGAGCCGTTATTCTACTTTATCAGCTAGGAGCTGAAGCTGAGGAGGAGCGAAGAAGGAGTAGGTTGAAAAGCGACGTAAGACCGCTCTCGAAGCTAATGCTTCCCCTAGTTGAAAGGTACGGCCGTTATATACATGCGGCTAGTGACCCCACGCGTGGAGGCTTGGCAATGGTTCTTAACGAGTGGGCTAGGAAGAGCGGTAGCGTTATAGTTGTGGAGGAGGACAATGTGCCTATAAGGTCTGAGGTTGAACGTTATGCTGGTATACTTGGTATTGATCCGTTGTACTTGGCTAGTGAGGGGGTAGCAGTGCTGTCTGTAGATCCTAGTGTAGCAGAGAGTGTTGTAGAGTACGTTAGAAGCTTAGGCTTTACAGAAGCCTCTATAGTAGGTGAGGTAAGGAAAGCTGAAAAATATAGAGGCTACGTCTTATTACGGAGCAGTGTTGGAGGGCTCAGGATACTAGAGCCTCCTCGAGGAGAGTTAGTACCTAGAATATGCTAGGGCGGTATTAATGAGGTGGCCTAGGATGAATGATATTATCAAATACAAGCCTATAGGCTATGTCAGAAACGAGCACTCGGACGAGGTAGTAAGGACCTCGTGGAGAGGAGTCAAAGCCAGGATTGAGGTGCTTCCAGATTACGTGGAGGGCTTAAAGGGGCTAGAAGAATTCTCCCACATTATAGTGGTAGCTCATTTACATAAAGCTGAAGGCAAGGACTTCAGGAAGGTTTTCAAGCCTAAAGGGTTCCTTAAGGTAGGGATAAAAGAGGAAGAGCTTCCAGAAGTTGGAGTATTTTGCACAGCTTCACCGTTAAGACCGAACCCTATAGCAGTAACTATAATGAGGCTCGTCAAGGTAGAGGGGAACATACTCTACGTAGATCACTGCGACCTATATGATGGTACGCCAGTCCTCGACATAAAGCCTATGACACCCTCTAGATGCCCTGAAGAGATAAAACTGCCGCGATGGCTGGTGGAGCTACGAGAAAAAGCGCTGGAGAGAAGTAACGTAGATATATTTCGATACGGATAGTGTCTATGTGAGTAGCTTGTAGGGGGTTATAGTTTGAAGAAGACTATAATGTCGCGGAGGAAGTTTCTTTCCTTAGTAATAGGGTTAACGGGTTCCGTATTACTAGGATTCTACCTAGGTTCTAAACTTGTTGACGTTAATGTCAAAAAGAAGGGTAAGGAGAGTTTTAAAGCATTAGGCGAAGACTACTTAGATCAATTTGAACATGTAGCTGTGGCTACGGGTCTTTTGGTACCCTGGGCTATAGTTCCCTTGGAGGACGGGTCTCTAATAGTCACTGAGAGGCCCGGCAGGATATCCCTTGTTAGTGGGGGCCGTAGGGTTACTATTGCTAGGTTTCAAGTGGCTGCTGTAGGGGAGGCTGGGCTTCTGGGTGCTGATGTTCATCCTGATTTTCCGGGGGATAGGAGGCTCTATGTATATGCCACTTTCGATGTTGGAGGGAGGCTTGAGAATAGGGTTCTCTCCATAAGGTTATCGAGGGATCTTAGAGAGGCTGTTGAGGTTAGGACGTTGCTGGATGGTATACCGGGTGCTAGGATCCATGATGGTGGCAGGCTTAGAGTAGGACCTGACTCCATGATCTACGCTACTACGGGTGACGCTGCCGAGCCTAGTCTAGCCCAGGACCTACGCTCTCTCGCGGGGAAGATCCTGAGGCTGGGGCTTGAAGGTGAAGTCCCGGACGACAATCCCTTCCCAGGGAGCCCAGTATATAGCTATGGTCACAGGAATCCTCAGGGCATTGACTGGCACCCTGGAAGCCTTAGGATGTATTCTAGCGAGCACGGGCCTGTAGGGAGGGACGAGCTTAATGAGATAGTTGCTGGAGGCAACTACGGGTGGCCATACACCTCAGGGCTCGAGGGTGAGTGGAGGGAGGGCCTCCGAAAGCCGGTTATAGACTTTGGGTCTACAAGCATAGCTCCGTCGGGCGCCTCATTCGTTAGGAAGGGTTTAGGGCTTGAGGGTGACATGCTCATAGCTTGCCTTAGGGGTAGCATGTTGGTGAGGGTGGCCTTTAACCCTGAAGGTGGCGTTGAAGGCTACGAGTACATGCTTCGAGGCAGGTATGGGAGGCTGAGGGATGTTGTGCCCCACCCAGAGGGGGGTGTGTTAGTCGCCACGAGTAATAGGGATGGGAGGGGGATTCCTAGGAGTGGCGACGACAAGGTGATATGGATTAGGGAGGGCTAGCGACCTTAAAAAGCTCTTATGGGGTAGGACCTAGCTTAGGCTACTAGGCTATTCAGCTAGCTTCTTAAGGAGTTCTGGTACCTCGGTGAAAATGTCTAGCGGCAGGAATGCCGAGACCGTGAAGTTAGGAACGTCCACCAATTGGCTGAGCCTTAGGTCGGCTGCGACACTCGCCAGTATATAGGCCTGCTCCCTAGTGTACCCAGCCTTCTCTAGGAGGTCTATCAGGTTTAGTAGGGCGTGGCGGGCTGAGAAGGTTGCGTCTTCGGAGGCGTTCTTGTCGTCTATCACACCCACTCCAGTTACAGCCACGTGCTTTGAGTAAGTAAACCTCCTTATTGAGGAGTCTGAGGGCTTGTAGATCGGGAAGCGTATGTTATACTTCTTAGCTCCCTCCTTTATCACATAGAACCTGAGAGTCGCGGTTGCACTCATCTCAATAGCGGTACCGCACACTTCACCGTCGCCCTGGGCGAAGTGGGCGTCTCCCGCCGAGAAGAGAGCTCCCTCCACGAAGACCGGGAAGTAGACTTTAGCGCCTGGCGAGAAGTGCCTAACGTCTAAGTTGCCACCATTCTCCCGTGGAGGTATGGTTCTTAATCCTTCGCTGGCGATAGGCTCCCTGGCGGGTACCGCGTCGGTAGGGTCTGGGGGGAGTACGAAGCCGCCCTTCTCGAGAAGCTCCTTCTCCCTCTTCGTAATCCTCTCCATGAGTTCCCTGGAGGGCGCTACACCCATAACTCCCAGGAAGGGGTCCCCGGGTATGCGTACCTTGGGTAAGTCTTCGGAGGTTGCGTAGCCACCCTCAATCTTCCATCTAACCTTGAACGGCTTCTCGAATAGATCTCTTAAGAACCCGAAGCCCGGTATAGCTACTGAGAAGCCGAAGGTGTCTGGCTTAATATCTAGTACCTCCACTACCAGAAGGTCTCCGGGCTTAGCGCCCTTAACGTATATCGGGCCTGTAAGGGGGTGCACGACGCCTAGGCGGGCGTTAGCTACGTCCTCAACTCCGGGCTTGTCGGTTATTTGCCCGTCAAGAGCGTCTCTAGTCTCGATCTCTACTATCTCGCCGGGTTCAACCTCTACGGCAGGCTTAATGTCTGGATGCCACCTGTTATGGCATATATCCTCCTCGTCAGCGCACCTCTTAGACCTATCGATCGTGATCCTAACCACCATAATCCCACCCTAACTTCTAATTCCGATTGTAGTGAGGGAGGGAAATAGGAGTGTTACGGGGGTAGATACGTGCTCCGATACATACCTAGAAGTAATAGTACCGCCTTTAGTTGCTTTAGCGAGCGTTAACGCTGTAGACTATAATAGGAGCATGATGGCTGCTCTGAGGCTCTAAGCCCTCAGGCCTTGAATCCTCAACGACGTCAGGGGGCCCAGGCTAGCTGCTATACCTGCCAGGCCTGCAAGTACTATTACACCGGTTACACCAACATACTCGCTAGCTAAGCCCCCCAAGGCGGCGCCTACCCCAGCTCCTATAATGTTGAATACCTGTTGTACTCCGACAGCCGTGCCCCGGCTTTCCGGGGGCGCAGAGATTACTAATATGGTGCTAGCTAGGATTAGGGAACCCAGCGAAAGGCCCCCTCCAATGACTGCTAGGGCTATGTAGAGGGGTGTAGGTCCTAGGGCTATATAGGCGAGTATAGCCAGGGAGCCTAAAATGCTAGAAGCCGCTAGCAAAAGCATCCCTCGGCCCGGCTGGTAAGCCCTCCCCAACGCTAGTATGACGAGAGAGGACGCTATGACCATGACTCCTAGGACCTCCCCAGCGATTCTAGAGGCCTCTCTCTCGCTACCAGCAAGCCCGTCCCTTAGGAGGGCTGTAGCTAGGCCTCCAGTTACCACGCCTAAGCCTATATAGGCTGTGAGTATCGTGTAGGAGCCCAGGGCTACAAGGAACCCAGCCCTCCTAAGCCCCTGTAGGACCTCCCTCAAGTTCCTTACATTCTCTCTACCAAAGCTTTCTTGGCTCGTGGATGGGAGTGCTAGGGCTGCTATAGTACCCGTAAGCAGCATTATGGAGACCATGAGGTAGAGAGGCTTAAAGCCTATCACATGGGCTCCTACGCCACCCAGCGTTATTCCTACGGCTACTGCTATGGCTGTAGCTGCGAGTGCCAAGGATAACCTGGGAATATTTGGCTCGCCGCCCCCAGCGGCTCGGGCGTAAGCTGCAGGGTATACAAGGCTTCCGCCGAGGGCGTGGAGGCCTCTCAGTACTGCTAGGTGTAGCGGCGTCCTGGCTAGGGAGTAGAGGGCTACTGCCACCGAGTCCCATAGGAGGCCTATCACTAGGGCCCTCTTCCTGCCGATCAAGTCGACTACAATGCCTGCGGCCACGCTAGCAGCTAGTGCGATGTAGCTATACATGCCAGCTATCAACCCGGCTTCAAATTCCGAGGCTCCCAGGCTCTTAGCGTAGGCTGCTATTGTAGGTATCATTACAGAGGTGTCTAGGATCCCGACGAACGCTATGTAAGCTAGAAGGGCGGCCTCCCTTCGCTTCGACAACTATACCTCACCGCCCACGATCATAGTCACTGTGAATCCCCGGAAGGCTTATCTCAGAGTATACACACGCCAATACGCCTGGGATGGCGGGTGGCATGCAGGACTAGGCACCTTAGGCTAGAGGACCTACACCCCCTCCTACTAGCACTCTCCAAAGGCTGGAAGCCCGAGTCTATAGAGCTAGTTGAAGCTGCGCTGGCCCAGGCTAGGTGGGTTTATAGGAGGTATAGGGGTGATTGTAGCGAGCGTAGGAGGCGGGAAGCAGCCCAGCTCTTAGTAGACCTAGCGTCCCTAAAGCCTTTAGGCGGGGCTAGCGCTGCTCTAGCGGCACTCGCCGCCAGCATATTCCTAGTCTTGAACCGCGAGCCTTTACCACCTCCACACGTTCTCGTGGATCTCGCTACTACAGCTTGCGACGAGCTAGACCCCGAAAAGACGTTTGAAAAGCTTTCTCGAGCCTCTTCTCTACGAATTAATCCTAGGAATTTACTAGAAGCCTTGAAAGCTCTAGAGTCTAACGGTTATTTACAACGGCTCCTAGCAGCTAGGTGTCAGGGGTAAAGATAGAGAGTCTACATGGAGACATTAACCCCCCATGCTGACAAGCCGCTGAAAGGGCTTTCAACTTGGGAGTATGGGGGCGGCTAGAGGTTAGGGTGAGGAAGCTCCTAGCCGCTAGGTCTTCATGGGGGGCTAGATACGATAATGCTAGTGGCTGCATCCACTATGTCTCAGACGTCACAGGCCTCCCACAGGCCTGGAGGTCCTGCAGAGGGCGGAGTGACCTGCTACTTGTATGGCCTAGGAGGGTTGGAGAGGTACTACCCTCTCATAGGGGCTCCATAGCCTTCTCTAGCGACTTTGATGGTGACGAGAGATGGGCTATCTACCTCTACGGCGATGACAAGGTGGACCTTATTGCCGGAGAGGATGGTAGCATGAATCTTCTAGGCGCTTGGAGCGACAGGGAGGTCCTAGCCTACACTAGCAATGCAAGGAACAGCGTGGACTTCGACCTCTACATCTACAGTGGTGAGAGCCCTGAGATGGTTGTTAAGGGTGAGGGGATAAGCGTGCCCTACCATTGGCTTGGCAATAAGGTCCTGCTCGTTAAGAGGAACACCAACCTTGACAGCGACATTGTCATTGTAGACCCTGAGAAAGGCTCATGGGAGGTTATAACGGCACACGAGGGGGAGGCAGCTAATGATAGCCCAGCACCTCTAGACTCTAGGAGGATCTTATACGCCACAAACGAGGGAAGAGAGTATAAGGCCCTGGCCATGATGAACTTGGAGTCGGGAGAGAGAAAGATTATATTCGAGCCTCGGGGTGACGTGGAGGCTGTAGCCTATGGCGGTGGCGGTATAGCCTACGTTTCGGTCAACGAGAAGGGCTCAAGCGCATTGTACGTGATCTCAGTAGACGCTTGGAAAGCAAGGCCCCTAGCAGTGTTTAAGGCTAAGTGGGTCATCTCCAGCCTAGACCCTTTGCCTGGAGGTCGAGGAGTTCTAGTCTCAGCCAGCTCTCCGAGGGAGGGGGCTGAGGTCTACCTGGTTGAGGGTGTTAGGGTTGAGAGGGTTACATGGAGCCCTAAGTTGGGCCTCGAAGGCGAGCTTGTGGAACCCGTTGATTTCGAGTACGAGAGCTTCGACGGCCTGAGGATACATGGGCTGCTATACAAGCCTCGGGGAGTCAAGCTGCCGGTGCCGGCTGTTTACTGGCTACACGGCGGCCCCGAGTCTCAAGCTCGACCCTCGTTCAACCCCCTCATACAAGCCATAGTATCCCTGGGGGTTGCAGTAGTTGCACCCAACTTTAGGGGGTCCACAGGCTATGGGAAGACGTTCGTACACCTAGACGATGTCGAGAAAAGGATGGATGCTGTGAGGGACGTATACCATGCTGTGAAGAGCCTAGTAGATGGCGGTGTAGTAGACCCTGAGAGGCTATGCGTGATGGGCGGAAGCTATGGAGGCTATCTGACTCTGATGAACCTAGCCATATACCCTGAATTATGGAGGTGTGGCGTCGAGATAGTCGGTATAGTGAACTTAGTCACGTTCATAAGGAACACTAGCCCTTACAGAAGGAGGTATAGGATCGTAGAGTACGGGGACCCAGACAAACACTACGACATAATGATGAAGCTGAGCCCGATAACCTACGTGGACAGGATTAAGGCGCCACTAATGGTAGTACACGGAGCTAGAGACCCTAGGGTCCCTGTAAGCGAGGCCGAACAGCTAGTAGAAGCCCTTAAGGCGAGGCGCGTCGAGGTAAAGTATCTTAGGCTCGAGGATGAGGGTCACGGGATCTCTAAGATTGAGAATAGGGTTAGGGTTTATACAGAGGCTGTAAAATTCATAGCATCGCACCTAGGTGTCTCGGTACCGTAAGAGTAGCGCTACGAAAGGCGCCATAAGGTTAGGATTCCTAACAATATGCTTAATAAAATGTAATCTTTAAGGGGATTAAAGGGTAAGGACTCATAATTCAAAGCTTATCTCCTAGTTAACTCTATTGGGGGGTTGACGGGGGTTACTAGTGATTAATAATGTGGCTAGGATTTATATAGAGCTGAGTGGGCCTCTCACACCCCCACCCTCTACAGGGCTGGAGGGAATGTTGGATTGGAGGATTGCCGTTACAGATACTACGCTAAGGGACGGACAACAGGGTTGGAGGCCTTTGAGGGTAGGGGAGGCACTTGAAATCTATAGGTTGTTAGCTGAGATTGATAGGGGTGGCGTTATCGAGTCTGTAGAGGTCTTCCCTTATACCAGTAGGGATAGGGTTGTTGCAAGGCTTCTTAGAGACGAGCCTGCGGGGCCTAGGGTTGTGGGGTGGGTTAGGGCTAGGTTGGAGGACCTCAGGCTGGTTAAGAGTCTGGGGCTCGAAGAGACAGTAATACTAGCTAGTGTGAGCGACTA
Organism: Aeropyrum sp.; assembly: GCA_015523465.1. GTDB lineage: Archaea > Thermoproteota > Thermoprotei_A > Sulfolobales > Acidilobaceae > Aeropyrum. Next base: position 246 of record WAKF01000026.1, on the reverse strand, counting down.
TCACATACACTACAAGCTGGGGATTAGCAGGGAGAGGGCTCTAGAGGGGTACCTTAAGGTTCTTAGAGAGGCCTATAGGCTGGGACTTAACGTTAGACTAGCGCTCGAGGATGTTACTAGGTCCGATGTAGAGGGTTTCGTATCAAAGTTGCTTGAGGGGGCTTTGAGGCTGAGTGAGAGGGAGGGGCTGGATCTCAGGGTTAAGCTCTCGGACACTCTAGGCTTAGGCATACCCCTCCCCCAAGC
>WAKF01000025.1 GCA_015523465.1 Aeropyrum sp. | reverse complement strand
TTCTTGTATTCTTCAATACAGTGGTAAGCATGTTAAGGTTTTTTGCCTTTCCGCCTTAAAGACCTCTCTTTACGCAAGCGTTGAGTTATTATTTTAGTAACTTTATTAATAAGTTTAAACATATTCTAATCTATAGAGTACTTTCGCCATAAACCAGTAGCTGGCTGAGCAGGGGTACATGAGGCTCTGCCGCGAGCCTCCGGATAACCCTGACCTCGTACTCGACACTGAGAGGGAGAGTGTGGAGGAGAGCGTTGAGAAGCTATACAGGGCTGTGATCAGTTGGATGGGCCTTGAGGCTAGGCGCTCCTAGGCTTGGAGGTTATAGAGCCCAGGCTCTCCAGCCTCTTCCCCTCAGGCGTCTCTATGTAGACGGGCGTCTCTGGGGGGAGCCCCAGGGATTTGAGTAGGCCGGCAACGACCTCCACGGTATCACCTCCCCCCGGCGCCTTCGCCGCTGGAAGCTTAATCTCCAGCTCCCCCCCGTCGAAGCGGGCTTCAGCCTTGGCGCCATCAACCAACTCAAGGTTTAATAGGTACCCTTCAGCCAGGGCTACTAGCCTCCTACCCTCCATGCCCAGCCGGGCCTCGTCGACAAGCTCGATTAGAGCTGGAAGGGCCCTCCCCATGTCTCCCCGGGCTTCCAGCTTGACCTTAACGCTGCAAGGGCTGGGCTCCTGCGTCACTTCTAGCCTAATGTGGGTGAGGGGGGTCTCCTCCCCGCTGTAGACTCTGGCTGGTATGGTGAGGGATATGATGGCCTCCACGACCCCCCTCTCCCCCCTCACCCTCTCCAGGGTGAAGCCCTCGACCTCCAGGTAGCCTGCTGCTTTCCTCAACAGGCCCTCAAGGACCCTGAAGGCGTAGTCTACTAAGGCCTCTCCCTCCTCGCCGGCGCTGAGCCTCAGTCGCGCTCCTATCTTCACACCACCCTCACCCGTAAACTCCGCCTTGGCGTCGTAGACTTCTAGCTTGGCTTCTACCGGGGAGGCTGTGGTATAGAAGAGCCCCCGGCCCTCGGCCCTGCTACCCTCGCCGGCGACCACAAGGCTCCCCGTAGCCCCGATTGCCCCGGCGAACTTGGCCATGTCAACCTCGATTAAGCACGAGTTAATGGTGGCTGTAAAGTTGAGCCTATCAGACCACACCCGTGCCTGGGCTTGGAACCTCGGTAGGTCCTTCACCGCCAGGCCCGAGAGCCTTATTGTCGTGGCCGCCGCCCCATTCTGGTAGACTTGGATGGAGACTTGCGGGTTATAGAGTAGCTGTGTCGCGGCGCGGGAGGCCAGGTCTAGCATGTAGGGTGAGAGGGCGAGGGCGACTAAGGCTAGGGCGCCTAGTATGGAGAGGAGCCCTATAAGCCTTCCCAACCCGGGGCCTACCTGTAGTAGACTTACAGGCACTGCTGGAGGGTTAAATAGGTAGCCTGGAGCCCCAGGCGCTTAGAGTTTTAAGCCCTGCCGCAGGCTACGTGTCGTTTAAGGTAGGAGTGTATTGGATAAGAGTGTTAGGGACGCCCTAGCGGGGGCGACATGGCTCTACGCAGCTAACTTCTCAAACACGATCATGGGCTTGGTGTTCTGGCTCGTCGTGGCTAGGCTTGCTGGAGCGGAGAGTGTGGGAGTAGCCGGGGTCCTGGTTAGCTCGGCTGGTATAGCCTTCTCCGTGCTGGCGGCTGGCATGGTACTTGCTGTTGTGAGGGAGGTTGCTGCGCATGGCGGGCGGGCTGCATCGTCGGCCCTACTACTATCGCTCGCCATAGGACTAACTGCGGGCCTTCTAGCCTCCTTCCTAGCCTCGGCAGCAGGCTTCAAGAACCTGTGGCCCTACGCCTACCTAATAGCATTCTCCCTCTCCACGGGGCAAGGGGTTATGAGCGTGTTGATGGGCTCTGCAATGTTTAGGGGCTATTTCCTAGCTGCAGTGTCCAACTCTACAGTCAAGTTACTTGTAGCGGCGCTGCTCGCCATGATGGGTTATAGGATACTAGCACCCATAGCCGGCATAATAGTTGGGCCTCTGGTGGCCTCTGCTCTGGGCATTATAGTGTTAGCACTGTTTTCTAGCCTTAAGCCGCCCAGCCTGGAGGCTCTCAGAGACATAGTGGTGCTAGCCGCCTCCAACTATCCATACGCCTTCTCCATCCAGCTACTAACCTCCCTTGGGGTCTACTTATTCTCCCACTTCGCTGGCGGGGCTGTAGACACGGGGGCCCTCTACATATCCCTTATGGCTGTGATGGTACTAGCGTTCATACCAGGCGCCCTCCAGCTCTCAGCCCTCTCACTCTCCACTAGGAGGGGTGGTGATCCTCACTGGGAAGCACTTAGGCTTGGACTCGCTATAGTAACCCCGCTAGTGGTCCTTGTAGCCGCAGCACCGTCTACAGTCTTGAGCCTGATAAGCGGGGAGCTTGCTTTAGCAGGGGAGGCGCTAAGGATCCTGGCCCTCGCAGTAGCCCCCTTATCCCTAACTACAGCGGCTATGGCGAGCCTCAACAGGGTTAGAAGCGTAAGGAGGATCTTGACTGTGGGGGCGTCAGGGCTTGCAGTGTTGCTAGCTACACTTCCCATGCTAGCTAGCCGAATGGGGCTCGAGGGGGCTGCGATCGCGTTCCTAGCATCTGCCACGATCTCGGCTACGGTAGCTGTAGCCCTACTCAAACCCCCCATACGCCCTCTACTAGCAGCGTGGGGCATACACTTCATAGTGGCAGCTCTAGCCTGGGCTGGGTTCCTAGGTGGAGTCGGGGTTCTTGCAGCAGCGGCATTATCATTAGTGGCGATACATTTTACAGGCCTCATGAGCCTGGGAGAGGCGCTTGAAGTAGCTAGGATCGTTGCTTCAACGCTCATCAACGTGAGGGTTAAAAGGCGGTAGGACCTGGAGCCCGGAAAAGGAGGCTACCAGCTCACACGGAATTAAAAACCTGTGGAGAGCTTCTCTAGCCCCCGGTGCGGCCCCTGAGGTCTACTTCCTCTTCACGGCCTTAACCGTTATGACCGTCTTGCCGTCTAGTCTGAAGAGCAGCGTTAGCCCTTCGCCCTCAACCTTGACTTCAATTCTCTCGTCTACAAGCTTTGACTTGCAGGCGGGGCACTGGTAGTACCTGGTTATTCGTGTCCCGTTGCTATCCCTCACCTTCTCGCTTCCATAGTACATTGGTATCCGGCACCGGGGGCATAGTACGTGGCCGTTGATCCTTAGGTCATCCGCAGCCACAGCTTACCACCCTCGCGCAGCTTCACCGTCACCGTAGCTCGTCCACCTTAGCTCCCGGGCTCCCGACGTACCCTTACCTCCAACCTCCGCTTAATAGTGTTAGCCCCATTTTTGGTTTTAGAGTTTTACCGCCACTTTCACTTCCAAGCGCCCTGGAGGAACCTAGTCTCTGCAATTGGATTTCCCAACCCTTTATTACCTTCATGCTGGTTTAGTGCTAGCGGGAGGGTCTCCTACAGTAGCGGGGTGGTATAGTTGAAGGTCTGGGAGGCAGTTAAGGATGCTAAAGTCTACGTTTTACCTGAAACGCCTGTAACGTCTTTGAGGGAACTGTTTAGGAGGAACGAGGATGTTAAGGTGGTGCCAGTCGTCAAGGATGAGAGAAGTATGAGGGTGCTCGGCTTCGTCACTAGGGTTGAAGCGATATTGCCTACGAGTCATAGGAGCAAGCTTAGAGTTAAGGATGTTATGAGGGAGTTCCCGCTTTTGAAGCCCGACCACAGCATTGAGGATGCATACGAGTACCTGAAGGAGTTCAACGTTTCTGCGGCTCCAGTAGTAGACGATGATGGCAGGCTAACAGGGGTTGTGTCTCTGGGTGACTTGATCGAGGCTCTTATAGCCTCCGGCGTGAAGCCCAGAGCCGAAACGGTCTCCGAGGTCATGACCACAGAGGATGTAGAGGACATGATAGTGGAGCCCGGGGAAAGGGTTACACGGGTTTGGAGCAAGCTAGTCTACAGGGGCTACCCTGCAGTCATAGTGGTTAGGAGTAGGGAGGACCCGGTACCTATAGGCATCGTAACACCACACGATCTCGTTAGAAAAGGTAGGTGGTTCTTCCACAGGGAGATTATAGCTGGAAGGCATCCGACCCCCGCCAAGGCCCGGAGGATAATGACGAGGGGTGTGCTGGTAGCTAGGCCCGATACTAGGATCGAGGATGTAGCTAAGATAATGCTGAAGACAGGCTTCAGGGTTTTACCGGTAGTCAACGATGAGGGTAGAGTTATTGGTATCGTGAGAGACTTTGACATAGTGAGGAGCTTCATAGAGGGAAGGAAGCCTGGAAGAGTGAAGGTGGCCCCAGCCCCCAAGCCAATGCCGGTAGCCGAGGAGGAGAAGGTAGCTTACTACAGGGAGTCAGCCCTCATACAGCAGGTGCAAGCTGTCCCGAAGGTCGAATACGCTGCTCCTAAGCTAACAGCAGGTGATATAGCTAGGAGTGAGATGCCGGCTATCACGATAAACGATACAGTAGAGCATGCCAGGAAGGAGCTACTTCGGAGGAAGACTGACTACCTCTTCGTAGTTGACGAGGCGGGGAGAGTGGTTGGCTATGTGAGTCCTTGGACCATGCTCAAGGCTATAAGCCTCAGAGGCCCTCTATGGAGAAGGCGGGTCCACGAGAGGTTCTTCATAGACTTTGTCATGAATAGGAACATACCTAGAGTTAGAGAGGATGAGCCGCTCGAGAACGTAGCATACGCTCTGATCAGCAGCGACTCGGAGGTGGCTATAGTGGAGGGCAAGGACGGCTCTATAAAGGGTTTCATCACCAAGGACGACCTGGTAAGAGCGTTTGCACGGGCTAATGCTGGTAGAGTTAAGGCTGAGGACATCATGGTTGCTGGGAGGCTAGCCTACGTACACCCACACCATTCGATGGCCCACACTATAAACAAGATGAAGATGCTAGCCCTCGACGCCCTCGCAGTCTACGATGGCTCTAGGGTCTATGGTGTTGTTAGTGTTAACAGGATACCGTTTGTAGCCTACGAGGATGCCAGGGTGGCGAGGAAGAGTAGGAGGTTGATATGGGTTAGGAAGTTGGTGAAGGGTGGAGCTAGGAAAGGGAGGTTCGTCGTGGTAGCGCCATTCCTAGCCCAGGACCTAATGGTTGAGGTTAGTGAGGCGGTAAAGCCGGACGACGATATAATGAAGGTTATTGAAGTGATGGAGAGGGAAAAAGTAAATGGAGTTCCGGTGGTAGACGAGGAGGGAAGGCTACTGGGGATCGTAACCAAGACCACGATCCTGCGGGAAATGGCGCGCCACTCCAAGAAGCTCGAGGAGAGGCTCAGGGAGGAGAGGGCTAGAGCCTAGGTCCTACCCTCCCTATAATGTCTTGGCGTTAGGCGATAGCCTAGGACCTAGCGCTCCCCTCATGTCTCTTTCTTGAAGGAATCGGGGCTCTGTGGAGTGTCGTTCGTCACCTTCTCAGCGTCGCTCCACCTTCTTCATCGCCCTTTAGAGGATTGTGGGTGTGGGGGGTTAATGTTTTGGTGGGCCCGGGGGGATTTGAACCCCCGACCACCCGGTGTCCCACCGGGTTAATGCTGCGCCCGGGTATGAGCCGGGCGCTCTACCTGGCTGAGCTACGGGCCCGCCGTTATTACTCTCAGGCTTCCGGGAGGGTTTATAGAGTTTTGCCGCGAGCCACGCCCCTCTAGTAAGCCCAGCTTTCCAGGTACTTCTTCTGCTCTTCCGTGAGCTCGTCTATCTTAATTCCCATGCTCTCTAGCTTGAGTCTGGCAACCATCTCGTCCTGCTCCCTCGGCACCCTGTAGACTCTGGGCTCTAGCTTCTTGCCCTCCCTAGATAGCCTCAGGACTGCTAGGGCCTGGTTTGCGAAGCTCATATCCATCACTTCGCTCGGGTGACCCTCAGCGGCCACCAGGTTTACTAGCCTACCCTCGGCTAGAAGGTAGAGCCTTCTACCGTCGGGGAGCCTATACTCTGTGACGTTGGGCCTTACAACCCTCTTCTCCACAGCCATCTCTTCAAGCTCTCTAACGTTAACCTCCACGTTGAAGTGGCCTGCGTTGGCTAGAATAGCCCCGTCCTTCATTGCCTTGAAGTGTCTGGAGTTGATCACATTTATGTTGCCAGTAGCAGTAACAAATATATCGCCCACCCGTGCCGCCTCCTCCATGCTCATCACCGTGAAGCCGTCCATAACGGCCTCCAAAGCTCTTATCGGGTCAACCTCGGTCACAATCACCCTAGCACCCATACCCCTAAGCCTCAAAGCTACACCCCTACCCACCCAGCCGTAGCCGGCCACAACAGCCACTTTACCCGCTATGAGAATGTTAGTAGCCCTTAGTATCCCATCCACAGTGCTCTGCCCAGTCCCATACCTATTGTCGAAGAGGAACTTGGTTAGAGCGTCGTTCACGGCGAATACGGGGTACATCAGCCTACCCTCCCTCTCGAGTGCCCTAAGCCTTATAACCCCTGTCGTAGTCTCCTCAGTACCCCCCACAACGCTCTTAGCAACTTCAACCATATCTCTATGGAGTGTTGCATGGAGGTCTCCTCCATCGTCAATAACTATCTGGGGCCTAGCCGACGCTACAGTCCTAATCGCCCACCAGTACTCCTCCCCACTCATACCCCTCCATGCATAAACGTGCACACCCTCAGCAGCGAGGGCTGCAGCCACGTCGTCCTGGGTGGAGAGAGGGTTGCTCGCGGCTAGGTAGACCTCAGCCCCCCACTCCCTCAGGGTCCTAACCAGCACTGCGGTCTCCTTGGTAACGTGGAGGCAAGCCCCAACCCTTACACCCTCCAAAGGCTTCTCGCTAGAATACATCCTCCTAAGCCTCATGAGGACGGGCATGTGCATCTCAGCCCACTCAATAGAAACCCGGCCCCTACTCGCCAGCCCGGGATCCCGAACCCTATACTCAGGCACCTCCAACACGCGCCACCATACAAGCTAAGCTATGGGGATAGAGCAGAAATAAGATAAAGGTGCCCCTCTCACTTTCCGAGCCCTACGGTCTTCTAGCAGCTTTTCCGCTAGCCTAAGCCCAGCCCTTATCTAACCTGCCACGCTCCTTTTAGCCTCCCAGGAGTCTTAGTATTATTGCTGTTACTAGCGTTGCTATCACTGATACTGTTAGTATCGTGGTCATCCTCGCTATATAGTCCATCCTCTTAGACAGCTCATCCATCCTCTTATCTACCTCAGCTAACCTGGAGCTCATGGATTTTTCTAGCAGGTCGATCCGCTTGTCTAGCGCGTCTATGCGCTTATCCAGGCCGTCTATGCGCTTGTCTAGAGAGTCGATCCGCTTGTCTAGGTCTCCTATCCTTTCTGCTATCTGTGTTAGTGCTCCCTCTACTCTCGTCATCCTCTCCCTGAGGGCTGAGAGCTCTCTCTCAACGCCTCCGAGCCTCTCTTCCAGCTTGTCGATCCTTGACTCTAGCCTCCCTATCTCAGCCCGGAACTCAGCCCTTAGCCTCTCTAGGTCGTGTTTTGTAGCTACATCCCTCAACACGGCGTTTATCAATGCAAGCCTTACATCCTCGTCCATAACCAGAAGCTCTGCAAGCCTCCTCCGAGCCTTAACATCCTCCTCAAAAAGCCTGACAATATCACTAGCTGTGAGGCCAGAAGCCAACTCAGAACTCCCTATGGAAGCGTATAGAGTGAATGGTGCTTTAAGAGTATTAACTTCCAGGGAATGAAGCTCATGTTTAAGGGACGTTGTAGTCCAGAGGGTCTAGAACGAACTCCCGTCAGACGCCTGTTTAGGATCTAATAGGGCTCTGAAGGGCTGTTATACATACCATTCAGGGGACTCTTAATGAGGCTTAAGTCAGACACCACTAGCCGCTACCAAGGCGGCATTCCACTCGAGGGGTCTTCTACGCTATACCAGGGTTCTTGGCCCTGTTTTTAGTATGATGCCCTCCGTTCTTTTAGGAAGGGCGGGTAACGGTGTGTAAGGGTCTTTATCTTGAAGCCGGGGGCTCCAGCTCCTTGAGCTTTATCACATTTACCCCTAGCTTCTCGCAGGCCGCCTCAATCATCGGGTCCCCCCGCTGCAGACTATTATGGCGGCTTTGGGCTCCCCTAGCTCTGGGTGGTCCTCCCAGAAGAGGAGTTTATAGGTTAGGGCTTGGCCTAGGGCCTCGTAGTCAAGGCTGGGCTTGACCTCGACAACCCGCACGCCACCATCCTCCATCAATATAATCATGTCATCGAACCTGACCAGGTTGGCCCTCCCAAAGCCATACCTGCCGGCGACCTCCCTCTGGCACACTCCACGATACCACCATTTATCGGCTAGCCTATACCTACACATAGCCTCCAGCGGCTCTCTCAAACCAGGCCTCTCCATGAGCTTCCGTGTAGTGGGGGAGCTGCAGTCTATCTTGCACTCTCTAGGGTCTATGCTAAGCCTCCTAAACCCTACTGCAACCTCCCTAACCACCACGCCCCGCAATCCCGGTACTCTGCCACTTTTCACTGAATGGAAGGCTCTCTTATGACAATCGACATAGACACCCAACCCTCAACACACGCTCTTAGCCCACATTTCCCGCATTTTGCGATAGGTCCTACTCCCCATTTATACTTGACAATGGGGGGAGGCCTTGTTTAAGAAGCCAGTGAACGCTGGGTTCGTGAAAATAGATGATAGTAATGAAGGAGAGGGGTAGGAGAATTGGTGAGTAGTGAAGAGGTTAAACTATACAGCCAAGAATTTTAATGGTGATATATTAAATAGTGCTAAATAGACTTAGTAATAGCGACGCTACTAGCAGCGATAATACTAAGGCTACTAGGAGGCTAAATAGAGGCCTAAGTGGTTGGAGAAGAGCTAGTCCCCTGGGGGACCAGGCGAAGCTTTAGCGGAGCCTGGGACTTGAGGGCTGTGTGGGGGCTCGGGTTTGGGCCTAGTTTATGTTGACGGGTATGTGAGGAAGGGCGGGAAGAGAGTGGACGTTAGGTTTCTCGTAGATTCTGGTGCGACATATACTGTGTTGAAGAAGAGTGTGTGGGAGAGGCTAGGACTCGAGCCTATAGACGAGATGGAGTTCATACTAGCCGATGGGACCACGATAAGGAGGGGTATCTCCGAAGCAGTCATAGGCCTGCCAGGCTACGGGGAGAGGCACTCACCAGTAGTCCTGGGGGAGAGTGAGGACGAGAACCTACTGGGCACGGTGACACTAGAGATCTTTGGCCTCATACTAGACCCCTTCAGAAGGGAGCTGAGGAGGATAAGGGCTCTAATGAAGTAATAATTAAGTAAAACGTATATAATATGTTAATAGTACTATAGTGGTGAGGGGTGGTAACTCCTTTAGTCGGCCTCACGCTAACAGTGTTTATAGTCTTTATTGGGGGGTATGGGTGAGGCGGGGCTTGTTGAGTTGGAGAGTATCGCTACGAGGCAGGACTTAGACAAGCCGGGGGATTAGTAATGGCTACGTTATCTAGGGTGATACCCGGACTCAATATGAGGTTATGAGTGCATCTCCTTTATACCTCCCAGAGGTTATGGGTTTGAGTGTGGCGGTTAGCTTTAAAGGGTGCTTGTGAGCTTCGGGCTGTGATGGTAGGGGTTTAGGTTGGCTTTGGAGTGTGGAGCTGGCTGCATGGCCTTCCATCTGGCTGTGGGTATTCTGGCTGCCTCGGCCGACTACGGGGCTGGCGTGGGCTTTGGCCTCGTAGCCACGCCGCTATTAGTCTACTTGTTGGGGGTGGATCCTAGGGTTGCGGTTGCCTCAGCCTTGGGGGCTCAGCTAGCTTCCTCTCCCATCGCCCTCGCCGCCTGGAGCGCGCGGGGGACGGGGCTACCAGGCCTAAGTCTTATTGTTCTTCTAGCCCTCTCGGCTGTAGCTGGCATAATGGCTGGCTTCATGGCTGTGAGGGGGCTCAGCGAGGCTTCGGCGCTAACAGTCTACACGGTAGCCCTCGCCGCTCTAGCTTTAGTTTATGCTAGAGGTTCGAGATCACAGGGTAGAGCTTCCTCCCAGCTCTCTAAGCAGGTAATGGTCGCGGCTCTGGTGGCGGGTGGCTTCCTAGCGGGGCTAGGTAAGGCTGTGGCAGGGGGAGGTTTCAGCCCGGTGGTCGTGGCTGTGCAAAGACTCTCGGGGGTTAGGCTTGAGGCTGCTTTAGCCTCTCTCCCCATAGTGAAGCCGCCTGTCTTCGCAGCAGCAGCTTTAGCCTACTCAGCCCAGGGGTTCATGGACCTCCAGGCTACTCTGGCGCTGGCTGTGGGTGCATGTATAGGAGCCCTGGCAGCCCCCTCAATCGCTGGGAAGCTCGGGGAGGAGAGGATCAGGGCTCTAGTCCTCCTAGTTATAGCCGTATCTGCTGTTAAGGGCGTGTACGAGCTTGCAGCCGCATTAGTGCTATCAGGGTTATAAGTTAGGGATTCCATACCCCCGAAACATCCTTAGCCCTCTGAGACCTTAGACTAGGGGGAGCCAGAGGTTGGTTTCCAGGCCTCACGGCGGGAGGCTTGTGCTGAGGGTACTGGAGGGTAGGAGAAGGGAGAGGCTACTCTCAGAGGCCCGTGAGATGCCTAGCTTGGAGGTGGGGCTTGAGAGGGCTATCGACGCCGAGGACATAGCCAGGGGAGCCTTTAGCCCTCTAGAGGGCTTCATGGTTGAGGACGAATATCTGAGCGTGCTTGACAGGATGAGGCTACCCAACGACCTCCCATGGACGATACCGGTGATACTAGACGCCTCGAAGGAGGAGCTAAGAGGGGTGTCTGTGGGCGATGACCTCCTACTCAAGTATAATGGTAGACCCCTGGCTATAGTTACTGTGGAGGATGTGTACGGGTGGGATAAGAGAGTTCATGCTGAGAAAGTGTTTAAGACCAGGGACCCGGGTCATCCTGGAGTGGAGGCTACGTATAGGCGGAAGGACCTGCTCGTGGGGGGTAGGCTGGAGCTTATAGACTCGCCTCCAAACCCCTTGGAAAAGTACACTCTCTGGCCCCTGGAGACTAGGATACTTTTCAAGGAGAGGGGTTGGAGGAGGGTAGTGGCGTTCCAGACCAGGAACGTCCCCCACCTGGGACACGAGTACGTGCAAAAGGCGGCTCTAACCTTCACTGACGGGTTGCTAGTTCAACCTCTTTCTGGGTGGAAGAAGAAGGGTGACTATAGGGATGAGGTCATCGTTGAGGCTTATAAGGCGTTGATAGAGCACTACTACCCTAAGAATGTTGTCGTTCTCTCAGTCCTCAGGATGAACATGTTTTACGCTGGGCCCAGGGAGGCGGTACACCACGCAATAGTGAGGAAGAACTTCGGGGCAACACACTTCATAGTAGGAAGGGACCACGCAGGCGTAGGAGACTACTACGGCCCCTACGAAGCGTGGGAGATATTCAAGCAGTTCCCGGACCTAGGGATAACGCCGCTCTTCGTCAGGGAGGCATTCTATTGCAGAAAGTGTGGAGGGATGGTCAACGAGAAGATATGCCCACACGGCCCAGAACACAGGGTTAAGATAAGTGGGACTAGGATAAGAGAGATGCTAAGGAGGGGGGAAAGGCCTCCAGAGTACATGATGAGACCTGAGGTAGCCGAGGTCGTACTAGGCCACGGGAACCCCTTCATAGAGTAGCAAGCCCGCTACAGCATAGGTCCCATCCAGAGGTTTACTCTACCACTCATGTCTATATCGCGTAGAGGCGACTAGGAAGGCATAAATAGGGGGGTAATAGCTAGTATGGGAGGAGGTGGGAAAGGGATGTCGGGGGATAAGGTCTCAATAGAGATCTCCAAGGACCTCTACGAGAAGGCTAAAAAGTTCATAGAGGAAAACGGGGGCTTTAAGAGCGTTGAGGAGCTAGTGGAGTTCCTCCTAGAAGAGGCTATAGCGGCTGAGACGGGAGAAGGTGTAGCAATATCGCCTGAGGATGAGGAAAAGGTTAAGGAGAGGTTAAGGAGTCTAGGCTACCTCTAACTAACCCTGGTAGGTCCTACCCTATACTCCGTAAGCGGGTACCCGAGGGTGAGCGGTTTTTGGAGGCTCGGTGCCTAGAGAGGGGGCTTGTGGTCTGGCTTACCGGGCTCCCCGGTTCCGGTAAGACTACGATAGCTGAAGGCGTTGCTGAGAGGCTTAGAAGCGAGGGCTTTAAGGTTGAAGTCCTGGATGGAGACTGGGCTAGAGCTACTGTTAGCGAGGGCTCTGGGTTTACAAGGGAAGAGAGGATAAGGCATTTGAAGAGGATAGCCTGGATAGCTAGGCTACTAGCAAGGAATGGGGTCGTAGTACTCTGTAGCTTTGTATCGCCTTACAGGGATGCTAGGAGAATGGTTAGAGAGATAGTTGAGGAGGAAGTCCCATTCGTGGAGGTATATGTGAAGGCTAGTCTCGAGGAGGTTATGAGGAGGGACCCTAAGGGTCTCTACAAGAAAGCGCTTAAGGGCGAGATAAAGCACTTCACGGGCGTGAGCGACCCTTACGAGCCGCCGGACAGCCCGGATTTGGTAATCGATACTGAGAGGGAGAGTGTGGAGGAGAGTGTGGATAGGCTCTACAGGGCTGTAATTAACTTGATTAAGCTTAGAGGCTAGGCGCTTTTAGGCTTAGAGGTTATGGAGCCTAGACTCTCTAGCCTTCCTCCTTCGGGCGTCTCTATGTAAACGGGGGTTTCAGGGGGGAGCCCTAGGGTCGTGAGCATGCCGGCTACCACCTCCACAGTACTACTTCCGCCTGGAGCCTTCGCTGCCGGCAGCTTGACCTCTAGCGTCTCACCGTCGAAAGATGCTTCAGCTCTAGCCCCCTCCACCATCTCGAGCTTCGATAGGTACCCTTCAGCCAGGGCTACTAGCCTCTTACCCTCCACGCCAAGCCTATTCTCGTCGATAAGCTCGAGTAGAGCTGGGATAGCCTTCTCCATGTCCCCTTCAGCTTCAAGTCTAACCTCAACTCTGCAGGGGCTTGGTTCCTGTAGTACTTCTAGCTTAATGCTGGTGAGGGGGGTTTCCTCCCCGTTGTATATTCTAGGGGGTATTGTGAGGGAGATGAGGGCTTCAACGGTTCCTCTCGCCTCGCTTACCCTATCGAGGGTGAAATCCTCCACTTCCAAGTAGCTGGCAGCCTTCCTCAACAGGTCCTCCAAAACCCTGAATGCATAGTCTACGAACGCTTCTCCCCCATCTCCGGCTCTGAGCTTTAAACGTGCTTCAATCTTTACTCCATCTCCGCCCGTGAACTCTGCTTGCGCATCATATACTTCTAGGCGGGCTTCTATGGGGGAGGCTGTAGTCTGGAATAATCCCCAACCCTCAGCCTTATCACCTTTACCTGTAACAATCAGGCTCCCGGCGGCCCCGATAGCCCCTCTAAACCCGGCCATGTCAACCTTTACTATACACGTATTGACTGTGAGGGTGAGACTTAGCCTCTCCTCCCACACCTTGGCTTCAGCGTGGAACTGTGGTAGGTCCTTCACTGCAAGGCCTGAAAGTCTTATGGTAGTGGCTGCTGAGCCGTCGGGGTAGACTTGTATGGATACTTGGGGGTTGTAGAGTAGCTGCATCACAGCGCTGGGTGCAAGGTCTAGCACGTAGGGCGAAAGGGCTATGACGACTATAGCTAGGGCACCCGCTATGGAGAGGAGCCCTATAAGCCTTCTCAACCTAGAGCCTACCTGTAGTAGACTTACTATTTAGAGCCGGAGAGTTAAATAGATGACCGGGAGTCAGGGGGCTTATGGTTTTAAGGCCTCACGGCTGGATACGTGTGGTTTAAGGTAGGAGTGTATTGGATAAGAGTGTTAGGGACGCCCTAGCGGGGGCGACATGGCTCTACGCAG
>WAKF01000024.1 GCA_015523465.1 Aeropyrum sp. | reverse complement strand
TCTGACGGTCGAGGTGAGGGTTGGCAGGAAGAGGACCCTTGTGATCCCTAAGAGAGTGGCTGAGGCTCTCGGGATAGACGAGGGGTCACGGCTTTTGATAGAGGTTAAGAGTGGCTACATGATAGTGAGGCCGCTGCCAGACGCCATCTACTTGTCACTACACGGAGAGAAGCTGGCTAAGGTGACTTTGAGGGAGTTAGAGGAGACTAGTATTGAAGAGCAAGAAAAGAGAGGCAAGGAGGCCTAAGGTCCTAGTCGACACCTCCTTCCTACTCCCAGCACTGGGAGTTGAGGTTGAAGAGGAAGTTATTGACTCGATACCCCTCTTAAGGCGTGTTGAAGTGCTCTATCTCGAGATAGCGGTAGTGGAGGCTATGTGGAAGGTCCTCCGTGTAGTGCCGCCAGGCGGCATGGAAAGGGTAGCCTTAGGCCTGGAAGCTATTAAGAGGACCTACAGGGCTGTGAACCCTCCGCCAGAGGCTTACGTGGAGGCATCGGAGATCTATTATAGAGGGCATAGGGATTACATAGACGCCCTCAACTACTCTACAGCCAAGCTCCTTGGGATCCCATTCTTAACGATAGACCTTGAGTTCGCCCAGTTCCTAGAGGAGAATGGCTATGAAGTTGAAGGGATCATAGTGACGCCAAGTAAGTTCAAGGAGATGGTGGGAGAAAGGAGTCGTCAGTCAGGCACAGACACTTAATAATAATATAATACTATCCACATAATTGATACTATTATAAACTATTTATAAATAATACTTTATATAATAGTCACTTATAGCTAGATAACACTATTCATAGAATTTTAGTAATAATAATATTATATGATATGAGGTTATGCTATCTAATAATATTTGTTTTATCACTAATATTGTACTTATAAATTAACCTATCACATATAAACCAAGATGCTACACCTAGCCGGCATGCCTCCTTGGCATGGCTACCGAGGATATATCTTCCACATGGTGCCTTAAAGGTTAAAGCCGCCCACAAGTAATACCTTTACCCTCGCCTCCGCTACCTATTCTCCATCATGGTGTTATTAAGAGTTATCTAGAGAGTATAACTGAGCCTCTAGGAGATAGCTCAAAGGCGCCCTGTCGCTGCTGGGCTAAAGAGTATAGTATTACTTCCGGAGGGAATTGAAGGAGTGTAGTTAGTCATGCACTGTGTCCCTGTAGGTTTACTAGTATATGTACCCTCTAATGTACTGACTTGTTGACTGCCTACCTTGCTTCTAACGTATCCTCTCAGCTACATTTAACTCTTATTAGTTTCTCTACCACTATACTACTCTACGCGTCAAGTCACGTTTAAGCCCATAATGTTACTTACGTGGCGCTGAAGGGATCTGCAAGGCCTCGCGAGTCTCCCCCTGCGTGTGTTGTGAGGGGTTAAGGATTAAGTCTTGGAACGGTTTCCTGTGTATGGGGGAGGCCATGTATTCGCTGAGGGTGAAAGGGTTTAAGACCCTCATGGAAGTTGCAGTGGAGCTTGGAGAGCTAACCATACTAATGGGCCCCCCAGCTTCGGGCAAGACGAACCTAGCAGAGGCGCTGACGCTCCTAGGCTACATGGTGGGAGAGATTCTTGAGAAACCCGCGCTAAAAAGGCTCTCGGCAACAGAGCAAGTGCAGCCAGCTAAGCCCCTTGGCATGCTAGTTAGGGCTTCAACCTGCGACGACGTGCTGAGTAGGCTTACGGGAGCCCCGAGAAGAGCTTGGATAAGGTTTGGAGCAGATGGCATCTCCGTCGATGTGATAGGGTACTGTAGCGGCCTTGACCCGCTCGCTTTAGAGGCTAGCCTTGAAGTTAAGATCGATGATAAAGTTTATCTGCGTGTTAGCGGTTCCGTTCCCCTTAGGCGGGACGAGGGCCTAAGGCTACCGCTCCAGCTTGAAGAACTGGCTACTCAGAATAGAGAATTAGCGGTTCTACTTAACCTCTTCGCTGCTCTAATGCAAGCCCCTAAGAAAAGCAGGGAGGAAGAGACTAAGCTGAAGGTTTCAGGGTGGCCTTTAGGTGAGTCTAATATAATTGACGTGACGGGCGGGTACAATGGGCGTAGCCTCTGGATCCCGCTCCCCCGCCTCTATGGGTTTGACAGGGCTGTTGCGGCTGGGTTCATCTCGAGGGGAGCCACAACAGCTAGGTTCCCCTTCTACCTTCTGGAGGACGCTTCCAACCTTGGATTCCTACTCTACACTAGGGGCGACGTGAGGGTGAGGGTTAAGGAGCTTGTTGAGGGGTACACTAACATTAGGGTGGAGCCTCTCAGCGACGGGCGCCTGGCCTTCTTCGACGGGGATAGGGAGGTTGGGTACTCGAGCGTGAGCGATACTGTGGCGAGGCTCCTCTACACTCTGACAGCGCTGTATAGCAACACCCCATACACCCTTCAAGTCGGGTTCGAGACGTGGGAGGGCACCCTGGCTATCAGACCCCTGATAGTGCTGGAGGAGCCCGAAGCCCACGTATACCCCCTAGCCTTCACTGGGCTTAAGGAGGCTGTGATGGATAGCCTCGCTAGGGGGAACCTCGTAGCCATAACAACCCACAGCGGCAGGCTGGCTCAGGCCTTCTGGGAGGAGGCTGACGAGAAGGGGGTGAAGGCGGTTGTCTACTACCTCTACAGGGAGAGGGGCGGACCCACACAGATCTACAAGGTGTCGATGGAGGCCCTCGCAGACATGATAGAAACTCTCGAATACCTGACGGAGAAGCCACCCACAGCGTCGGAGATTAAGGATCTCGAGGAGAACGGGGTCCTAATGAAAGTGGGAAGGGAGTCGTAGGGAATGAGCTAATAGCAATGCAGCGGGGTGTTTTTTTAAAGCTTGAAGGAAGAGCGCTCCTCAATCACGGTCAAGATGTACTGTGAGAAGTACTTGAACACTGCTATCGGGAAGATACTGTTAGGCGAGTTACTGGAGGCTCCGTGCTTAAAGGGCCTAAAACCTAGACTGGTGGTACGTAGCCTTGACGGCATGACGGAGGCTGTGAAGGAGGCCTGGAAGGACCTAACGAAGTTTAGGCGAGGAGAGGCTAAGGAGCGCATCCTGATTCAGATGCTAGTTATCGATTTCGAGGAGGAGGCGGGGGCTGATCGTTACCTCCAGGCGTTCCTAAGCGAGACGGAGAACCTGGCTAACGAAAGTGGGAGTGTCGAGTGTGGGGAGGGTGGAAACTTGATGACTAGATACTACTTGCTACGTGGAGGGAAGAGCTGTGCTGTAGTCTTCATTGTAGGGTTTAGAGGAGGGCCTGAATCCGTGGCTTCGAGTATCGATAAGTCTCTCTCCCCCGAGTTGAGGCACCCTGACGCTAGGAGGCTCCTTAAGAGTAAGGATGTTCTTAAGGCTTTAGAGGGCTTTAGAAGGGGGAGGACTTGCAGCGGCCTGGTCTGCAGGGTGCTAGGATCTCTAGCAAGTACCGTTAACCCATGCGTTAATCACATGATACGTGAGTCCCGGCTATGCAACTACTGCTTCAAGTAGCTGTATGGGCTTCGCCGAGATGCTGATGCTAAGATTCATGACGTCGTTACGCCTTCGAGGGCGATGGGGTCCGGTAGGTCCTGGGAATGTGTTACACCTGCTTTGAGCGTCCCTTGAGGAGGGGGTGAATGAAATTGCTCGTGGGAGCCTTAGCTGAGGATATAGGCCATTGTAAATATCTCCTTGAGGGTGAGGCTTGAGGCTATTACCTTCCCTAGACTGCTAGTGGGGCTTAAAATTTCATGGCTGGCGGTCGCCAAGTGGATTGACAGGTTAGTGTATTGGAGTGTTTATCGGGGGGTGTAGTTGGAGTGTTAGGAGAGTACTCCTTTTTCTTTGCACCATCTTGCTATCCTGCTTATTGTTGCCTCGCTCTTCCCGTAGGTCCTCGCCACGTTCTTTTGGCAGCCCCTTGTGCCCCAGCATTCAGATAGCTTCTTACATATCTCCAGTCTCTCCTCCTCTCCGGTCCTCTTCCAGCTCCTCTTCTTGGCCATGCCGCAGTACTCCTCCTTGATCCTCTCCACCGTGCCTACGCCTACCCCAAGCTTCCTGGCCACCTCGGCAACCTTCAGGCCGTTTAGGAGCATCTCGCATACCGCCTTCTTGAGCTCCTGGCTGACCCTCTCCTTCCTCCGGGGCTTGTAGCCGCAGTGCACCACTGCTATCCTGTAGGCTTCATGGTATTTTAGGCCCAAGGCTTCGGCAGCCTTCTTTATACTCCCCATTTCTTCTAGCAGCTTGCAAACCTCCTTTTCAACAACCTCGCGGGGCTCCACCCTCAAACCCCACAGATGGAATTGAAAGGGAGTGAGGTATGATAAAGTTTTCCGCGAGTCTCCAAGGTTTTATAACGGTTTTGTCGAGGGGTCCTGTATTACGCTTGCATCGTGAAGAGACTTCCAAGGGTCAATGCTAGCGTTAGTATGATCGAGGCGTGCATTATAGTACACCATATGCATATGGCTCTGGCTACCTTCACCTCGAGGTAGACTAGGTAGGGGACTAGTACTGCTCCGGCTAGGGAGAGTAATAGGAGTGGCCAAGGGTTAGAGAGGACTACGTGCATGACAGCCGCGACTAGGAGTGCTGTGAAGTATAGGGGGGCCACTTCCGAGAGGTGGACTCTGCCAGCCACCATAGCCTGTGGAATTAGGTAGACGCTCTTACAACCCCCTGGCTTGCCGTCAGCCCTACATACTAGGCTACCGCCGCTAAGCGCCTTCCGGTACTCCAGGTAGCCTACAATGCTCGCTATAACTCCCACCAGCACGCTGCCAAGGATGGCGGCTTCCAGCCAAGCCATACCAGACCCCCCATAATATTAACTCGGCTGGGCCGAGAGGCTAAGAATAATTAACTGAGACCCCCCTTGCCATCCATAACTATATAATACGCTAATATTATATATTATAATATATTATTTATTCCTACAGGTATGAGCAGTTTTAAATAAAACTTATATAAAAGCTAGTCACTATTATCCATTATTTTTATAGTATTACGTGAAACGTTTAAGTCTTTAACTCATTCTCTATAATACTTATTACATCTTTAATATGTTGTATTATATTTCTTAACGGGATTGAACCATTCAATATTGACTTGCATAAGTTGGAGATACTCATATAAGCCTTACTTACATCTTCATTGGCTATAATTTTTGAAGCGCTATCCGGGTCATAGCTGCCTGTCTTTATCGCTAATATATAGCCGAGGGCCGTTTTTACTCTTCCACATGCAGAGTACAAATCTCTATGAGCGAGACTAAGTAGCGCTTCTGCTTCATTTATTAAGGTAATAACTTTTTCCCGGAGCAGGTTATCGTTGAGCTGAAGTGAATGATGAAGGTTACTTGCAAATTTTCTGATAGAGTGGAAGATATCATGCCCTATAATTGGAAAGCCTGTAATGGTAGCTTTTAATGCTAATGTGTCCCCATAATTAATAGCTTTCAATAAGTCCGAGAGGGTTATAATATTGAGCGAGAGAACTACCCCCTCTCGTCTATAGCGTTCTACTATCTCGTTCACAGCGCCTTCATCTACGTCACAGTTGTCACGCGTAACCATTAATAAGTCGATATCGCTATCACTCCTACAGCCATTCTCGAGGACACCCCCATAAACAATTAGCATCAATATACATTTTTCACCGCCTAATCGGCTAAAAATATCGCTCTCAAGCTTTAATAAAACGCTACAGTTAGAGAGAAAGTTTTTATGCAAACTCATCGAGCTCCCCCTTACATCTTATATAGCAACATATATATAAGAGTATCGACTTTTAATATAAATAGGTGATAATGTGACTTACGATCCACTCTTAAAGGATATACGGCTTAGGATTCGAGATGTCATGACAACCTCCGGCTCATACATCGAGGTTAAGGTTTACGATGCTCACGGTAACTTCTTAGGCGAACTAGCATTCAACCGTGCCGGAGGCTTAATTGATAATAGAGTCTACAACACCTATGCCAATAGATTTCCCGACTACTTTGTAGATGCCATAAGTAGAGAGCTAAGAAGAACCAGGCTACTTTCAACCTAATTATAATTTTTAATTCTAATTAATTATAGTAAAATTATATGCTGTCTGAGAATTCTAGCTTTAAATAGCTAGTCACAACAACTTCGTCATAGCTTAAAAAGCTGTGCAATACACTTCTTCTACCAGTGAACGTTGGAACAATATCTGTTTAATAAGTGTTCTCTTTACACGACTTCTTCGAGGTACCTACTGCATCTCGCTTCACTAGCCTCCCTCAGGATTGCCTCGAAGGTTCTGAGTGTTGTTGAGACGCTTCGTAACCCCGCGTAGCCGTGTTCCTTAACTATAGTGAGGGCCGCTTTGAAGCTTTCCACATCGGCTTTTAGAATCTGCTTAAAGAGCCACTCGTTACCCCTAACTATCTCTAATAGTTTTTTAGCCCGTGCCGCTAGCTCCCCCGCATCTACCTGTGCTGTCACCAGGTCCTTGAGCCTCCATCCAGCTATTGCTAGGACATAGCACTCCTCAACCCCCCGTGCCAAGGACTTGGCGGGCTTTTCGGGCTCGAGCTGGGCTTCTAGCACTATATCGCGAGCCTTACCTTTGAGGCATTCTGGCACGTCAATAAGCTCTTCAAGCTCCATAGCGTGGAAGGGGACCTTCGAGCCCTCAACCACAATTAGGATCCTAGGGCCCGTTGACGCTAGTCCCACTACACTCCAGCCTCTAGCCTCAAGCCAGCCCCCCGGGGGGATTGGGCGGCCGTTTATGAAAGTGCCGTTCTTAGACCTCCCCCCGTAGGGCCCGTGATCCCTCACTATAATCTTATCACCGCGCACCTCGACTAGGGCGTGGAGCCTGCTGACTGTGGGGTACTCCCCTCCGATGGCGGCTAGGACCTCCCGGGTTTTAGCGTCTACGACGTAGACGCTGAGAGGATTTAGGTCACTAGTGGGGTTTGGGTGCCTGCCTATGTAGAAGGGGCGGGCTTCGAACGTGGCCTTCCTAACATCGCCGTTAGGGCCACACCAGAGCAAGGTTACCCTGGTCAATAGCCTTCACCGTAGGTCCTAGCCCACTCCAAGTACCTCTTTACGTCTTCAGGTCTCACGGCGGGCTTAACCTCCCTGAGGGCTTCCATGAAGTCCTCTCGAGTGAGCGGCTCAACTTTGAATGTCAAGGCCCCTCTACCCATAGCGGCTCGAGCAGCCATCTCGGCTGCCATCGGGTTGGCCCTCCTAAGCATCCTCATTATAGCCCTCTGAGCAAGGTTCCTAAGGTCCCTCCCGCTGTAGCCCTCAGTAGCCTCAGCTATCTCGTCGAGCGTGATCCCCTTGAGCTGGAAGCCCCTCTTAACAGTGTGTATCTCGAGTATGGCCTTCCGTGCCTCTCTGTCGGGGAGCGGCACGTAGATCCGCCTCTCGAACCGGGACACAATGGCCTCGTCTAGGTCCCAGGGCCTGTTGGTTGCTGCCATGACTATCACTGGCTCCCTAGCCTTCCTAACCCCGTCAAGCTCCGTGAGGAAAGTTTGGACCACGCCAGTAGCAGGCTCATCGCCGCCCCTCCTCCGAGCTAGGACCTCCACCTCGTCGAAGAATATTATGGAGGGGGCCTTCCTCCGGGCCACTCTGAAGACTGCAGCTAGCATCCTGGGCGAGTCGCCCACGTACCTCGAGAGTACCCGGTCGACGCTGACATAGTAGAACCTAGCTCCGAGGCTCCTCGCAGCCGCCATGCCTAGGAGAGTCTTGCCTGTGCCTGGAGGGCCGAAGAGCAAGAACCTCCGGGGAGGCTCAAACTCCACAGGCCTGGAGGGCTTAGCCATACTATAGAATAGCGCCTCGGCGAGGCTACGCTTAGCCTCCTCCAGCCCCGCCACGTCATCCCACGTAGCAGTGGGCTCGGTCTCGAGGGCCTCAGCCTCCCTCTCGAAAGTCTCGTCTAGCGAAGCCTCAGCACCACCCACACGCTCGGGCGAGGTCCTACCCCGACGCCCGCCACCCCCACTCATAGCCCTGGGGGTAACGTCGTGGGGGCCTCGAGAGAGGCTCGCGGCAAGCCTCTCATACCTCGCAGCCATGTCTAGATACTCAGTCATACTCCAGGGCCTCTGCTTCGCGAGCTCCCTAAGCAGGTAAGCCATCCTCTTAGCGATCCTCGAAGCCTCCAAGTAGTCCCCGCTAGATATGGCGGAGTCTAGTCTCTTCCTCAGCCTTTTAAGCTCTTCTAGTATGAATGCAGACGTGTCTACAGGCATGCAGCCTCACCACGCTACGTTATCCCAAGCCATTATAACGCCCTCCCAGAGTAGTATCTCCGCCCCTGGGGCTAGGGTACGATTTAAAAAACGATGCAATGGGGTTTACGCCTTCTCCTCCAGCTTCTCTTCCTCCCTGGCAGCCTCTACCTTGGACTCTAGCTTCTCCTCTACCTCTTCGGGCGCTATCTCTCCCTGCTCAACCTTCTCCCACAGCTCTAGGATCTGCTTAGTCTCTCCGGTCACCTCTATCGCTTCCTGCGTCTCCCCTAGTATCTCGTTTATCTTCTCAATATTCTTGTCTAGTTGTGCCTCCTCGAACTTGACCCTGCTCAGCATCTCTATAAGCCTGTCAGGCTCCGTAGAGGCTAGCTTCTCCCATACACCCCTCTCCTTCAGCCTCCCCTCCCATTCCTTCAGCCTTATCAGGTTTGCTAGGGCCCTCCTATGCTTCAGCAGCCTGTTATACTCCCTCAGTTTAACCTTGACCTCGGCGTCGAGGTCCCTGATCTTCTCTGCCAGCAGCATCTTCTCTATAGTGCTCTTACCAATCCCCTCCCTGAAGAGCTTCTTCTTCTCCTCCTCAAGCCTCTGGATCTCCCTGCTAAGCACCTGCATATGGCTCTCGACCCTCACCAGCTCCCTCTGAAGCTCCTCCTTGCTAACAGTCTCTATCCAGGGCTTCCGCCTGAATGGGTTGGGTATCCTTACCACGCCCACTCACCCCCCTAGAACGTCTTATCTCTAGAGATTAATCTTTTCAACATAACCGCCTCCAGCTCCCTCCTTCTCCATAGGTCCTCTACTTCCCTCAACACATCATGAACCTCGCCCATAGCCTTCTCCTCCCCCCTCTCAAGCCTCCTAACAGCGTCTTCTAGCCTTTCTACAGCCTCCCGGCCTGCTATAGCTTCTAGGGCCTCCTTGGCGGCTATCCTTACTTGTATGAGCTCGTACTCCTCCCTAAGCCATCTAACCTTGTGCTCCAGAGCCTTGACAACCTCCTCCGGGGCCCCTGCTTCTCTAGCTTCCCTGTAGGACCTCTCAGCCTCCCTCAACTCCATGTAGACCCTCACTAGCTCCTCCTCGTCGTTAAACTCGCCGGCCTTAGCACCCATAGACCTCCTAAGCTTTGCCAACAGCCACGTAGCTACTACTAGCGTTGAGGCTGCTAGGGCGCCTGTAGGGCCTGCGATAGCCAAGCCTATGTTTGGTGTCAGCTTCTCGTATAGCTTCCATGCCACCTCCTTAAAGTCTATAGAGCCTTCAGGCGCCACCACTCCTCACCCCATAGACGAACGCCACCTCACCCCTGCTCTCAACCACACTCCCCAGCCCCTTCTCCGAGGCTCTCTCGAAAGCCGCCTTCACAGCGTTCCTATCAACCCCTAGCCTCTCGGCAACGTCGCCTGCTAGGAGGAATGGCTTTACCGGGCTAGCCTTCAAAGCCTCCCGCCTAGCCTCATCGCTAGAGAGCCACTGCAGGACCTTCTCCACAGCCTCCTCCATAAGCAGGGGCTCGGCGAGGCTCCGGTTCCTCTTCGCCGCCTCGTCGCCCCTGTTATAGTATACCCTCATAGCCCCGGAGTCTACTAGGTAGAGTGTTACCCTCCGGCTAGCTAGCGGAGGGAGCCTGCCACCTTCAACCATACTCAGGGCCTGCTTGTCGAAGCTCGTCGGGCTAACTAGTATGAGCACCGTGTAGTACTCCCTCACAACCCTCTCCTCCAGCAAGTCAGCCACAACCTGGAGCCCTACAGGCCTCTTTGAAACGCTCTTCTCAAGGCTCAACTCCCTGGGGTAGACTGCTAGGACCTCCACTACAGTCCTAGGCTTCTTGAATATTATGCCTTCTAGCCTCACTAGCCTGTAGCCCCTAACCATGAAGTCACCCAGGGGGCTCTCAACCCTCTCAACCCTCCACGAGCCGGGCTTAAGCTCTGAGCGTCTCAGGGGGTCGTAGAGGCGGAAGCCTTCGTCGAGCCTCAGCCTAACCTTCTCAAGCATGGGTATAAGCGCCGCCACATCCTCACTAGTAGCCAGCCTACCCTCCCCGCCAGCCCCTGCATCAGCTCTAAGCCTCTCAAGCTCTAGCTCTACAGCGGCTCTAGCCTCCTCAAGCCTCTCCCTCTCCCTCCTAAGCCTTTCAAGCTCCGCACGGAGAGCCTCCGCCTCAGCCCTAAGAGCCTCCGCTAACTGGCCTCTAACGTTCTCGGTTATCCTCATAGAGAGGTCCTCTAGCCTCTCCTCAAGCTCCCTTATCCTAGCCTCTACCTCCTCCATAACGCTAGCCCTTCTCTCAGCCTCCCTTACATCGCCCCTGGAGAGGGCCTCCTCAACCCTCGCTATGGCTTCTTCAGCCTCTCGTAGG
This sequence comes from Aeropyrum sp., assembly GCA_015523465.1. GTDB lineage: Archaea > Thermoproteota > Thermoprotei_A > Sulfolobales > Acidilobaceae > Aeropyrum. Next base: position 2,066 of record WAKF01000024.1, on the reverse strand, counting down.
GCCCCGCCACCCTGGGCCCTAAGCTCTTCGGCCTCCCTAAGCCTCTTAACGGCGTCCTCGATCTCGAGTATGAAGCCGCTCAGGCCTCTTCTCCTCATATAGGCTACTACGGCGTCCTCGATCTTCCTTCTCCTCTCGGCGTAGCGCATTGCTATGGCGTGGGCTAAGGCTCCTATCAGGGGAGCCCAGCTCCTCTCGAGCACGTCAAACTGCTTCTCATAGTACATCTTGACTAGCTCGTATACCTTACCTTCTCTTCTTTCAATGAACTCGACTATCTCATCGACCGAGAGGTTGTCAAATATCTTGAATGCCTCGAAGGCCTCTATAACCTCGTACTCCTCCTCCCTAAACCTCGAGACGATGTCAGGGTAACTACCCTCCCTCCTAAAGGTGGCCGCTATCATTAGCTGAGCTAGCCTTATCAGGCCGCTGTAGGTCCTAGCAACCTCCCTATCCAGGTCCGCATAACACTCCTCGAAGAACCATTGTGAGAGGCTGTATAGCCTGTTCCACCATTCAAGCCTCTCCGACTCGTGATGCATCCTCTGCAGGTCCTCCAGGTCCGAGCCTACGATGGCCCTCGCCAGCTTAAGCCTCCTCTCAACCTCCTCCGCCGTACACGCCACACACCATCACCCCGCTAGGTAGGAAAGCTCCCTCCTAAGCTCGGAGAAAACCTCCTCCACTTGGCTTCCGAAACCCTCAACTTCTAGCTCCACGATGGTAGTGTTACCGCTACTGTAGACGCGGAAGCGCGCGTCGACAACTTCACCCTTCACATAGAGCCTGTAAACCCTCTCATCGGAGGCGCTAGAGACCAGGACTCCCCGGAGCTTTCTGGCAAGAAGCTCCACAGCGCCCCAAACAGCTTCCTTGTCGATCCTCAACGCCATCCTAGTAGACTTCTTTATAGGCTCCATCTCATACTCAACACCCTCAACCTTATAAACCCTAATCCTCTCCCTGGGTATCCTAGCATAGAGGCCCCTCAGGAGCTCTCCAATAACCTCATCACTACCCTCAACGAGCACTACAGCCCCCTGGATCCTCTCTGATCGCAGCCTACCCGCGAACCTCGAGAGCAGGTACTCCAGCCTCTTCCTCTCCATGTCACTAGCGTACCTTACCACCAACATTACACTCCCCACTCCAGCTCCCCTTCCTAACCCCCACAGTAGAGAGCCGCAGACGCTCACTAATAAACTTTATCCGGCTCCGGATACAGCCCGTTATCGTCCAAGCGGGAATTAAGGGGGAAAGGTGATCCCGTAAAACAAGTGGGGTTAAGGGAAGCGTGGAAATCCGCTTAGGCCAAGATTAGACTTAGACTAAGAGTAGTACTATGGCGGCTGCGAGCAGGGGGATTATGTGTGGTTTAACTTCTGTGAAGAAGTCAGCCTTGGGGAGCTTATCGGCTACTAGAGCCCTGAATACTAGGTGGGCTAGACCTCCCGCAGCTAGGAGTAGGAGGCCCGTGAACATCGTCGCTTCTATGGCGAAGGCTACGGGGTCTGTGACTGCGATCGCTACTAGCACTATGACTGAAAGCACGACTATAGCTAGCTCCACCACGCCTATCACCAGTAGGTAGCCGGGGATTGATTCGTCAGGGTCACTATTCTCTACAGTCCTCGGCGGCTCCTCAACCTTCATCTTGCTAGCCACCCACCCAATCAAGGCTACAGTGAAGGCGAAGCCTACCAGAGCAGACGCCATCTCCTCTTCGAGGCCCGGCAGCCCCCTGGCAGCAGCTATTAATATTGGGAGTATGGAGCCCCCAGCTATGTAAGCAGCGACGGCTAGTAGAATTGGAGTGTCTACAGGGCGGCCCGTCCATATCCTCCTAAGCAGGTACAAGCCCCCTGTAGCTGCGAAGAAGGGCGGTGCGAAGACTGTGAGCGCCTCGTTTAGGCCGAAAGGCTTGCCAGCCTCGACGAGGGCCCAGAACGTAAGTTGGACGAAGTAGGTGAGCATTAGTATGCCGAGTAGCGTGGTCTTAGGCCTGTCTAGCGGGTGCTTGCTGCTAGCCCTATCTATGAATGGTACTGCAATCAATATTATTG
>WAKF01000023.1 GCA_015523465.1 Aeropyrum sp. | reverse complement strand
TGGGATTGTATTAGAACCTCCAGGTCCTAGGACCTGCTAGAGAGCTTGTTATTACAGAGAATAAATTTGTGCGTATCTGTAGATGTAGGAAAATCCTGTGAAGAGTTACGCAGGCTTCTTGAAAAACTTAAAAGGTAGCCTGAATTAAAATGTGTCCTTGGATTTCAGAAGAGTCTAGTAGTTGTTGCATTGCATATAACTACTCCTTTACTCGAGGGCGCTGATCTGTTGCTTTACATTGACACATTCTCAAAGGACTCTTAAAGTAGTTGATGATCGCTACCATATAGTAGCTATCCCGCTCAGCGGCTACAATTTCCTTTACTTACAGGGCTTAAATATGCATGCAAGCCCTAGTCTTTACACCGCTAAGCAATTGTAACACCACCTTAACGACTGCTAGGCTACAAGTTCGACCGCTAGATTGCAAGTCTCATAGGTAGCACCACCTTATACTATTATAAAAAGTGTTTACCGGTCTAGGACTATAGCTTAGGGTCGGCTTAGGATTCTCTAGTATTTGTAGTTAAAAAGATTGAGCAGTATAGCTTGAGGGCGGAACGCTCTATTTTTCCCCTTGTTAGGTATCCTGTTCATGGCGGTGTGGTTTTATTGGGCGATTGGCGGGGTTTTAGGGGGCTTGTAGTTAAGACTGTGGCTGTTACTCCTAGTGGAGCCCTATCTCCAGGGCCTCTCTCGCTCTCAGCCATAGTTGCTGGTGCTACTCTAGGGTTCATAGGAGGTGTTTACATAGCCATAGGCCATACCTTATTCGAGCTACCCTATGTAGCTGTTCTCTGGCTGGGGGCTAGGTGGGTGAGGTCCTACATAGAGAGGTTTGAGAGGATTCTTGCCACTATAGCGGCGATCTTTATAGTGTATTTTGCATACCTAACAGCTCAGGTAGCACTGGCTGGATTCGATGTTTCAAGTGAAGGGATCAAGATAATCTCGCCCCTTCACGCTATAGCTGTTGGCATCGCTCTTACAGCGTTTAACCCCTACTTCCTATTATGGTGGGTTAGCGTCGGCTACCCCTTAGTGACAGAGGCGAGCCGTAATGGTGGACGAGGGCTAGTTATAATGTATGTTAGCCATGTGTGGATGGACTACGTATGGCTTGCACTCCTAGCAGCTACAGGCGGGCTAGTGGCTAGGCTGGGCATAGCTTATAAGGCTCTAATGGCTCTAATAGCGGTTATGTTAGTTCTATTCGCCTTAGACATGATAGCTAGATCCTGGGCTGGAAGGAAGATAATACCGTTATGATGAGACCCTGTATAGACGCCCGACTTCTAGGATAAAGGGTTTGAAGGATGAAAGGTTTAGAGGTGATTTAGTCATGGCTATAGAGAGAACCCTTATAGTGGTAAAACCAGATGGCGTCAAAAGGGGGCTCATAGGGGAGGTTATAGCTAGATTCGAGAGGAAGGGATTCAAGATAGTAGCATTGAAAATGATAAGGATGTCTAGGGAGATGGCAGAGGAGTTCTACAGTGTTCACAAAGGCAAGCATTTCTTCAACGAGCTAGTAGAATTTATAACTAGCGGACCTGTAGTAGCTATGGTTATAGAGGGCGACTCGGCAATAGAAGTTGCTAGGCTCATGATAGGAGCTACGGATGGCCGGAAAGCGGCTCCAGGCACTATTAGGGGAGACTTCAGCCTAGATATCATGATGAACATAGTACACGCAAGCGACTCGAAAGAAAGTTTCGAGAGAGAGTTCAAGGTGATCTTTAATGAAGAGGAAATAGTTGAATGGTAGGCAGCCACACTGCTTTTTAATGTTAACCTTTACACCAACACGGGATACATGATAAACGGCATCTCGCTATTCGCTATATTGCAATATCAAGTTTTAAGTATTGACATGTTTTATTAAAAACCACTGGAAACTTTGTTACGAATTAAATTAATAGTAACGAAGGCCTCGTGTACTCCGCATACAGTAGCCACTTAACTTATCAGTTCAACCATGAAATTAGTTATGATGCAGGCTTACATTTTAATATGATTATAATAATATATAATCAAATATTGGATGGCTGCATGCTTAGCCCATGTTACTATGCCAATTATATTGAGTTTAGAAGAGCTTTCGGGCGAATTTTAGTTTTATGGCTAGCCTTCTATAATTTTCATCCGACTTCTTCTTGATCTCTATTATCTCCTTTAGCACTTCTAGCTCGTCTTTTGATATAAGGTCTCTATAGTCAGTAAGTATCTTCTCTGCGTGGATTGCAGGGACATTTGTATATAGTATGTCTCCCTCGTTTATATGCCTCCCCACTAGCACCCTACCATGTATTGATATTGCTACCGCATCTCCGAGCCTAGCCTCTTCAAGGCTCCTATCTCTTTCCCTAATAGCCATTATCCTTCCTACTTCCCTACCATCCTCTGTCATTAGGGGGTAGCCAGGCCTTATTACGCCGCCTAAGACCTCCACTCCGACTATAGCAGGATTGCTTCTTCTAAACACGTAGCCTGGAAGTATCCTAACCTTGCCGGGCCTCACTAGCTTGTTTAGGGCCTCGACCCTCTCCTTCTCCTTCTCCTTTTCAACCCATTCTTCATAGTCTTCTATAAGCTTGTAAATGACATTGTTAACAAACACTTTAACCCCAGCTCGGGAAGCCTCTTCTTCAGCTTCAGGGAGGACTTTGACGTTGAAAGCCAATACTATTCCCAGGTACTTGTTTATCTTCCTGGTGACCTCAGCGTCTAGGATATCGTTTCTAGTAACAGGCCCTATATCAGCAATCCTAACCGGAACCCCTCTCCTCTCGAGAGCGGCTACTAGAGCTTCTAAGGTGCCTAGTGTATCAGCCTTGACTACTACACCCACATTATCGGTCCTAAACCTTAACTTGCTGATCTCTCTCTCAACTTCCTCCCCCAGCTTCTTAGCTTCTTCCTCGTTCCTGGCAACGTAGAGGGGGGAGCCAGCTAGGACCTCGTCTAGGTGTGGAGCTGCTATTCTCACCCCGGCAGCAGCGTAGACGCTGTCTACCTGGATGAACCTAGCCTCTCTGCTTCTAATATCCTGGAGTGGGGCCGGCATGAGTAGTGCTCTAACGGTAGTAACTATGGGCCCCTCCTTACCCCCGACTACTATGATATCACCCTTATTTAGGACTCCATCGTAAATTACAGCGTCTACTACAGTACCCAGGCCTGGCTGCTCCTTAACTTCAAGTACAACGCCCCTTGCAGGGCCCTCAGCATAGACTAGCCTTTTCCTGAGGTAGGATTGTGTTAGGCCTGCAAGTACTGCTAGGAGATCCGGGATCCCTTCACCCGTCTTTGCCGAGACGGGAACTATAGCGACTTTCCGCCGGAAATCCTTTATCCTGAAGAAAAGGTCGGCCGGAAATCCGACCTCGTAGAGTTTGCCCACTAGCTCGTATACCCTTCTCTCAAACTCTTCCCTAGCCTTAGGGCTCTGGGCTCTATAAGAGAAGAGGAATGGCGTGTCAGGCTTAGACTCCCAGAATGGTATCCTGTCTATCTTGTTAGCGGCGACTAGGAAGGGGACTCTTCTCTCTTTTAAAAGTTCGATGGCCTCGTAGGTCTGAGGCTTAAATCCCTCCATAATGTCTACTACGAGTATGGCGAAGTCGGCTACGCTACCACCTCTCCTTCTAAGGTTGGAGAAGAGTTCGTGGCCAGGTGTATCTATGAAGAGTAGCCCGGGGATAACGAGTTTAATATTTATGAATTTTTTGAGCGGCTCTGCTATCTTCTCGATCACGTCGGCGGGCACTATGCTAGCTCCGATATGCTGTGTTATCCCCCCTGCTTCCTTAGCGGCTACAGCAGTCTTCCTGATTTTATCTAGTAGTGTGGTCTTTCCGTGGTCAACGTGGCCTAATACTACTACAATAGGCTGTCTAAGCCTTCTCCCCTCAGAGCCTTTAGAGCCTTCACCGTTCACATCGCACACCCGTCATAAGAGTGTTTAAGGCGGGCACTCTAATATAGTAGGGGAGGACCGTAGACTTCATCTGAGAGTAGCTCTCCTAAAGTGGCCGGTCGAAGAAGTTAAGGCTGGTTAGCGTTTAATAGCTCTTACAGACCGGTCTATCCCCGGGCCTGGATCCCGGTAGGGGTCCGGGGTGTGGGATATGCCTGAGGAGAGGCCTCCACTAAGAATAGTAATCTCGGACCCTAGGGCGAGCGATAAAGTTGTTAAGGTTAAGGTCAAGGGTGTAGAAGATATAGAGTATACTGATGAAATGAGGAAGGGGAAGGACCAGGAACGTAGGAAGCTCCCCATAGCTAGAATTAGTAAAAGACTCTATGAAGAGTTGAATCTAGGTGAAGTTGGCGTAATGACTTTGAGGTTTAGGGGTGAGGGGGGTAAGAAGGTTAATGTGCCGTTTAAAGTTGAGGTTAAGGACGGCCTGGGAGATTATGAAGTTGAAGTTAACATGGAACTCTTAGGGGAGGCTGTGGGGGAGCTAGAGGCTGAGGCGGAGGCCTTTAGGGCAAAAGCGTGGCAGATAGCGGTTCCGGAGGATGTTCACATAAAGCTTGCAGGCCTCGAGATAGGAGACGTGTTCGACGGGTCCATAATAGGGTGGCCGGGTCTCAAGTTCAAGATTCGCGGGGGCACAGATGCTACAGGAATACCAATGCATCCTGGCGTCCCGGGCTCGGGTAGGGTTAAGATACTCCTCTCCGGACCTCCGGGCTTCCATCCCAGGGAGAAGGGTGAGAGGCGTAGGAAGAGTGTGAGAGGCAGAATGGTGCCCGACCCGAGGGGTGAAAGGCGTAAGACTGCATTAGCCCAGCTAAACGTAGTCATATACTACGGCGACGAAGAGCAAAGATAACGTACAACAACAAAACCTTGCACACATTAGCGAGTCCATAAAGGGTTTTAACGACTACTAAATCCAGTTTGTTCGTCATCTTATTCAGCAGTCACCTATTCCGACGCTACTTAAGCGTCACGTATCCCCTTAAGGGAGACCTTTAAGCCTCCAGGACCTTCCACGTTAGCCGGGTTAGAGTGTTGAGTGGGGAGGAGAGAAGGCAGCCCGAGGTTAACATAGGGGTTGTGGGCCACGTAGATCATGGGAAGACGACGTTAGTCCAAGCTCTTACTGGAGTGTGGACTATGAGGCATAGCGAGGAGATTAAAAGGGGCATGACAATCAAGCTTGGCTATGCTGACGGAGAGGTGTGGGAGTGCGAGGGCTGTTCCTTCCCTGATAGGTTTAGCCCCGAGCCGGTGTGCGAGTGCGATCCTAAGGCGAGTGCAAGGCTTAGAAGAAGGCTCTCATTTGTAGACGCTCCCGGCCATGAAACCCTGATGGTTACTATGCTGAGCGGCGCGGCGCTCATGGATGGAGCTATAATGGTGATAGCAGCTAATGAGCCTTGCCCTCAACCTCAGACGCGGGAGCACCTTGTAGCACTGGAGATCCTTGGGATAAGGAATATTGTGATCGTGCAGAATAAAGTTGACGTTGTAACTCCGGAGAGGGCTAGGGAGAGCTACAAAGAGATCAAGAAGTTTATTGAGGGCACAATAGCTGAGGGAGCACCTATAATTCCTGTGAGCGCCCTTAAAAGGGCTAACGTGGATGCCGTGCTAGCGGCTATAGAGAAGTTCATTCCAACACCTGAAAGGGATCTCAGTAAGCCGCCTTTAATGCTGGTTAGTAGGAGTTTCGACGTAAACAAGCCTGGGACTCCCCCAGAGAAGCTTGTGGGCGGTGTTGTGGGTGGCGGGATCCTGCAGGGCGTCTTGAGAGTTGGCGATGAAATAGAGATCAAGCCTGGGGTTCCTGTGAGGAGGAGGGGGGTTAAGATAGAGTACGAGCCGATCCGCACGGAAGTAGTGAGCCTCAGATTCGGTAATATAGATGTGGAGGAAGCAAGGCCTGGAGGATTAGTAGCTGTTGGCACCAAGCTAGACCCGTCCCTCACTAAGGGCGACAACCTTGTGGGGAATGTCGTTGGAAAACCAGAGCAGCTTCCACCCACATTCGATACCCTCAGGATAGAGTATAACCTGCTAGAGAAGGTTGTGGGTATGAGGGAAGAGGCTAGGGTCGAGCCTGTAAAGAAAGGAGAGCCCCTAATGGTATCTGTAGGAACTGCTGTAAGGCTAGGTGTAGCTACTAGAGTTCTCAAGGATGAGATGGAGATAGCTCTTAGAGGCCCTGTAGTGGCTTGGGAGGGAGCTAGGGTTGCTATAAGCAGAAGGGTTATGGGTAGGTGGAGGCTTATAGGCTGGGGTGTGGTGAGGGAGTAGGAAGGGGTATGGCTAAGAGGAGGGTAGTGATTCTAGACTCGAACACGCTGATCTATATAGTCTCGGGGCTTATTACACTGGATGCTATAGTAGAGGCTGCTGGAGGTCCTGGGCTAGAGCTAGTTACTACAGACGCTGTAATAGACGAGCTCAAAGCCCTCGCCGGAGAATCCCGAGGGCTAAAAGCTAGGAGAGCTAGGGCTGCGCTGTATCTCACGGAGAAGATAGGCGTCTCCATAGTCAAGACCGGTTTGAAAGATGCAGATGACTCGTTAGAGGCTGCAGCTCTTAGGCTTAAAGGTGAAGGCGCTATGGTCTATGTGGCTACAAGTGATAGAGAGTTAAGGAGAAGGTTGAGGATTCACGGACTACCAACTATATACTATAGAGAGTCGAAGGGGGATGTTGAAGTTGAGTGGGAGCCAATATAGAAAGAGGGTCTCTAAGGCTTTCCCAACTTAAAAAGTAGAGGAGATGTAGGTATTTTATGGGTATTTTATTTTAAATGGGTGGTCTCTAGCTCTTTAAGTTCTCTAGGGCCTTCTTTACCTCGTCTACGCTAGCAGGGTCCTCTAGTGTTGTCACGTCGCCTGGGTCTTGGCCTCTAGCTAGCCTTAGTATTATCCTTCTCATTATCTTGCCGCTCCTAGTCTTGGGAAGCTTGTTCACGAACAACACTCTCTTAGGGACGGCTATGGGCCCTATTACTTCGCGAACCTTAGCCTTTATCTCCTCTTCTAGCTTAGGACTGGGCTCATAACCCTCTTTAAGTACCACTAGAGCTACGGGGACCTCGCCCTTAACGGGGTCCGGGAATCCTACAACTGCAGCCTCGCTTACAGCCGGGTGCATTAGCACAGCGTCTTCAAGCTCTATAGTGCCTAGCCTGTGGCCTGCGACATTCATCACTTCGTCGGCCCTGCCAAGGAGCCAGAAGTAGCCGTCCTTATCCTTCACCGCGTAGTCTGCAGGGTAGTAAATCCACACGCCCTCTTCGGGCTTGCTAAAGCGCTCCCAGTACGTCTTAATGTACCTCTTCGGGTCGCCCCAGATACCCATAAGCATGCCCGGCCAAGGCTTCTTTATAACGAGCAACCCCTTCTCTCCAGGCTCTGCAGGCCTCCCATCATCCCTGAGTACGTCAGCAACTATGCCTGGGAGAGGGTAAGTGGCGCTACCCGGCTTCAACGGGACTAAGGCTATCCCTGGCGCTGGGCTTATCATTGCAGCGCCCGTCTCAGTCTGCCACCAAGTATCTACTATAGGTGCTCTCTCCCTCCCAACCTTCGTATAGTACCACTTCCATACTTCAGGGTTTATGGGTTCTCCTACTGTGCCTAGAAGCCGCAGCCTAGAGAAGTCCCTTCCTTCAAGCCACTTATCGCCGTATTTCATTAGTAATCTCAACATTGTAGGGCTAGTGTAGAACGTTGTGACACCGTACTCTTCGACTAGGCTCCATATCCTCCCGGGGTTAGGATAGTCTGGAGCGCCTTCGTACATTATCTGAGTCATACCATGCATTAGAGGGCCGTAAACTATGTATGTATGCCCAGTTATCCAGCCAATGTCGGCTGCAGTCCAAAATATGTCGTCGGGTCTCGGGTCCCAATTCCACTTGAAGACGTTGTAGACGTAGGTCATGTAACCGCCGACACTGTGCATTATACCTTTGGGCTTTCCAGTAGTACCACTAGTATAGAGTATGAATAGGACGTCTGTAGCCTGACGAGGCTCAGGCTTAACATAGGCTTTAGGAGGAGCTTCATTCAGTAGCTCATGATACCATAGGTCACGTCCCTCACTCCACGGAACCTCTACTCTAGCTCGCCGCACAACTATTACTTTTTCCACTTTAACGCCTCTCTCTGCTGCGAGCCTTACTGCTTCATCAGCTATCTTCTTTAACTCTATTATTCTACCTCTCCTATAGAAGCCATCCGCAGTTATCAAAATCCTAGATTTAGCGTCAACTATCCTTTCAGCTAGGGCTGCAGCGCTAAAGCCGGAGAACACTACGCTGTGGAAGGCACCGATCCGAGTGACCGCTAGCATAGATATTGGAAGTTCTGGAATCATGGGTAGGTAGATTGTAACGCCCTCCCCAGGCTTAACGCCCACTAGCTCCCTAAGAGCCCATGCTAGCCTGTTAACCTCCCTATAGAGGTCACCATAGGTTACAGCCCTCCTATCCCCGGGCTCTCCTACCCAGTAGTAGGCCACCTTGTTCTCAACGCTAGTGCCATACCACTTGTCGAGGGCGTTGATGTTTATGTTAGTGACTCCCCCCACAAACCACCTATAGAAGGGAGGGTTACTGTCGTCTAGCACTCTATCCCAGTACTTAAGCCATATCAGCTCCCTAGCTCTCTCATCCCAGAACCTCTCTATGTCATAAACACTCTTTTTATAATATTCTAAGTAGCGCTCCTTATCAGGCCAATATACCTCCTCGAAGGGTAAGGCCTCAGACACGATAAATCACCCTGGCAGGATGCACGATACCATACCAAATCATGTCCTCCCGCTTATAAAAGCATTGAAGGGGACGTCGTTACATGAGCCTGTGGGATTAAGGTTAAATGTGGGATAATATCCTATGTTTTACCTTCTCCCTGACAAGCTTTAGGTTGCACTCCCTCCTAACCCACCCATCTTTAACCCTCTTAGCGCACCCCCAGAGGGATAAAAGCGGTAATAGTTTTTCCACCATCATAGCCTCGAAGTACCTCATTACCTTCTCAAAGCCCGGAATGTACCTCCTATATATGGCGCCCTTCCCAGCTAGGTCCTCCGGTCTCGATGGCCCCTCTCTTAAAAGTTTGTATATTGCTTCTGCATGTTCTATAAGGCGTTCGGCATAGCGTGCTAACATTAAGGTGGCTTCCTCCCTAGCCATAGCTCCGGGTTTATGGGCTGTAGTGTAGGTCCTAGCTTCTACCCTTGAAGCCATCTCTATATCGTCTAGGAACAGGGAGGGATTTGACTCCGGGTTAGCGTACCAGGGACCAAAGCCTGTCAAGTCTATGTCGACTAGGTGTAAGTGTCCCTCGACTTCTATGAGGGTGTGGGTTAGAAGGTGGCCCCTTGCCGGGTAAGTTTTGAAGCATGCATTCTTAAGGCAAAGGTCCTCTCCGGGCTCATAGTACTCGTCTACCTCGGGAACCCTTGAGAGCCCTATGTATTCGGCCATAGATAGCCACTCATCTACAATGCCTGGAGCAAACCGCACAGCGAGGTCTCTCAGACTACGATAGGGCTCTTCGCCGCGTGGTGCAAAGACCTTACGAGCCTTACTAGCAACTGCCTCAAACCCCCTAATATGGTCTGGGTGAAAATGCGTATAGACTATTGCATCAAAACTACCTTCAGGCAAGTTAGGATAGCACCCGGTATCAATTAAAACCCTAACGCTTTCGCTCTCTACTACGATGCAGTTGGAAAAGGGGAATTTTCCTCTATTAAGTCCCTCAACGAGAATAACCTTAACCACCACTTAACACCCCACCCACAATCATGCCTCGGGAGCCTATAGAAAGCTTAAAACACCTATGGTTACACTCTAAAACTACCCTTAAAATTATCATATAGAAGAGAAATTCTATTAACTCGGCATGAATACCGAATAAATTTTTGGTATTACTAGCTTTTAGCTTAGACTTGGAGGTGAATGAGTGTGAGTAGGCAGATTACAATCCAAGTTTCCGACCAACGCGAAGCTCCCATTCAGCTACGTGAAGAAGGTAAACTTATCTATAAGGTGAGGATAGAGGTCTCTCCGCTAACCAGCCTAGGGGCTAGGGCGTTAGCTGACTAGTAAGAACGGTCTCGCTATGCTGCTAAGGATGTAGTAGGCTAGGCCTTGTAAGTAGGGGTACACCTCAATGAAGAGTGTAAACCTAGACCCTCTAGCGGATCTTGAGAACTTTATTAAAGACTATGTGAGAGGCAAGGCCGTCCTCCCCAGAGACGAGCGGGAAAGAAGGGCTTTAGAGGCCAAGCTTAACCTGCTGCCAGGCCATCTAGATAGGCTCGCAGCTTTCGTGAGAGGCGGAGACACGCGTATGGAGTGGGTTGGCGACTATCTTGTAATAATAGACCGTAAAGTGGGGTCCTTATGTTTTATAGAAGTCTTTTGGAGTATTGCTACCACGTTTGAGAGGCGTGATAGGAATTTAGTATTGAGTATAGATCCGTCTTCTATATTTAAGGTACATCTTAGCTGTCATTCTAGCGTGTTTGGGCTAGTTGCTGGGCTAGACTATGACTCGGGTAAGGCCTTTATCCATGCTCTACCAGCACCTCAAGCATCAATATTATCCTTAGTTGACGGGGGCCTGAGCGAAGACCTAGTTAGGCTGGCTATGGGGTTCCATTTCCACCGCTGGGAGCCCTGGGCCTGGCAGCCAAGTGAGGGTGTCAGAGTGAGGCTTCAAGGCGATGTGGTGGCCGAGTACGCCGCTGTATTTGGAAAGGTGATTGACGCTATTGAGGCTGCTAGGTCCTACAAGGCCTTCCAGAGTGCTGTTGGAGACAGTGTTAATAAGGCATTGGAGGCTGTAAGAAATCTCATAGCAAACCTAGAAGAGAGCGTCGAGAAGACTGGGGAGAGTAATATAGTAGGGGCGGTTAGGGCATGGCTAGAGGAGAATAAGGGGGCCTTTATACCCCCTAGCATCGTAGCACGCTCTAACCTAGTCAGAGCAACACGCTTTGCAGGACACCGCGAGTCTTCCTGGGCTCCCTTAAGGGTAATAGTGGATTTTGGGTGGGACGCAGGGAGGCGTAGAAGGAATGTTCCACTAGACGCTGTAAAGAGATGCAGGTTATCGTCATGGAAGCTGCTGAGAGGGTCTTTTGAATGCGCTTTAATAGCGTTAAGGGAAGCTGTAGGGCTCTTAGACCTCAACGTGCCCCTTTCTAGCCCTGGAAGGCCCATTATACTATCGGTCCAAGGCCTCTTAAACCTTGCAGCCGGCATTGCGGCTGAAGGGTCTCATATATCAGATGCATTGCTACAGCCTGGGAAGATTGAGGCTCGAGTAGGAGACCATGTAATAGTGGCTGAGGAAGGGGTGGTGGTAGAAGCGCCTGAAGCAGTATTACTTCATACCCTTGCTAGGGGGCTAGATGCCGTAGAGAAGCTAGACGGCGAGGAGTTAAGTAAGGTCACTCTACAGGGGAACCGTAGGCTATCCCCAAACAGTGCACTAGCTCTTCTGGAAGCGTTAGCGCTAGACACGTCAAGCCATATAATAGTTCTAACAAGGCCTCAGAGGCTAACGCTTAGTCACAGAGAGCATGGAAGAGCAACTATGGAGGTGGAAGCCCCAGCAGCAATAATCCTGGGTAGCCTGAAAACGGCAGATGTACTAAGGCTAAGGATGGAAGGTAGGAGGACCGGCAGGTCCTAAGCCTCGCATTTAGGAGTGAGAGTTAAACTCGCTGTTTTCAAGCCTTTTTCTAGCTAGTTCTGCATATCTCTCATCCACCTCTATACATATGTAGTGTCTTCCCGTTTGCTTTGCGGCTAAGCACGTTGTGCCTGAGCCTGCGAAGGGGTCTAGTACTACGTCGCCTTGGAAGGTATAGAGTTGTATGCACCTGTAGGGCAGCTCTACCGGGAAGGGGGCGGGGTGTCCTACCCTCCTTGCACTCTCAGGCGGGAACCTCCACACGCTCCGGGTGTACTCTAGGAACTCCTCCCTGGTTATGGTGGCCCTGCCGCCCTTGGGGGGCCTCCTTCTATAGTCGCCCTTACTCAGCACTATGATGTACTCGTGCTGGTCCCTGAGTATAGGGTTTACGGGGCTCATCCACGTGCCCCAGGCCGTGCTGGAGCCCGAGACCGCCTCCCCCTTATCCCATATAATCTCCCCCCTGAATAGGAAGCCTATCTCCTCAAAACGCTCTATCAGGTAGGCGTGTAGCGGTATATACGGCTTCCTCCCAAGATTGGCTACGTTGAAGCACACACGCCCACCCCACACAAGGACCCTGTAAACCTCCCTCATAACCCCCTCAATGAAGTCTAGGTACTCCCCCAACGTCAAGTCTTCGTCATACTCCTTACCAACATTGTATGGCGGGGAGGTGACTACAAGATGCACGCAGTTGTCAGGGAGCCTCCGAAGGACCTCACGAGCATCTCCAAGCACCACCTTATCAAGGAGTTCCGGAGGTACCGGGTTCTCCTTCAGGTCCTCGGGTCGAGGCTTAGGGAACGGAGTCTCCTTATACAGCTTCCGAGAGTAAAAGGGGCTGGAATCGTGACTAACCCTTCCAGGTGAGCCGAAGGCACTAGTCCTAGTTCTCTTACTCTTAACCAAGGTATCAGCCCTATTTTATTTCGTGAGCGGTATGGTAGTGTTTAATCTGGGCTAGCATAGGCCCCATGTTTACTTGACTTCTTTGTACATTAGGGCTTCTAGCCTTGTAACTCTTATGTAGTAGTCTATGTCTATTCCCCTGTTTTGGACTTCTTCTCTAAGTCTCCCCCATACCACTATTGGGGCCCTCCAGAGCCCTCTTACCCGCTTCTCTCCCGTAAGGAATACTGCGACCTTGATCTGGTATATTATGGATTCGAGTAGCTTCTTTACAGACTCCTTACCCCCTGATAAGAGGCTCCTAGCCGCTGGGAGGGCAAGACCAGCCGCATCGGCTCCCAATGCTATGGCCTTGGCAGCTTCAAGCCCGTTCCTAACCCCTCCGCTCCCCACTATATAGGCGTCCCTCGCAGCCTCTCTAGCCTCGATGATAGCTAAAGCTGTAGGGTTCCCCCAGTAATCCGCTAGGGGGCCTGCAGGCTTGAGAGGGGCTCCGTGTTTAGCCTTCGATCGCAGGACCTCCACCTTCACCCAATTAGTACCCCCCAGTCCGGCTACGTCAAAGCATCTGACTCCCAAGCTCCTTAGCTGGGCGACAAACTCTCTGCTAAGCCCTGTGCCCACCTCCTTAGCTATTAGAGGTTTCCCAGCTCTCTCAACGGCCTCCACGATCTTAGTTATGACGTGGGAGAAGTAAGGGTCTCCCTCGTCTTGAAATGCTTCCTGAGCCGGGTTAAAGTGGATTGCTATGGCGTCAGCGTCTATCATCTCTATGGCCCTCACGACCTCCTCGAGCCCATACCCTTTGGAGAGTTGAGGCGCCCCTAAGTTGGCTATGAGAAATGCGTTTGGAGCGGCCTTCCTAGCTATCCTAAAAGTCTCTTCAAGCCTTCTATCTTCAATAGCCGCCCTCTGACTACCCACACCCATAGCTATTCCCAGCTCTTCGGCTAGCGATGCCAGGTCTCTGTTGATCCATGCTACATCTGGGTGGCCTCCCGTCATGCCTGTTATGATTAAGGGTGCCTTGAGCTTGCCACCGCAGAAGTCTACCTCCAAGTCTATCTCGTCTAAGTCTAAGTCGGGAAGGGGGTTATGCACGATCCTCACATATTCTAGTAGAGTGGACTCTGCTGCCTCCACCTTAGACGTCACTACCATCTTAAGATGCTCAAGCTTCCTGGAGGAAGTCTCAGAGGTCATTCTCTAGCCACCACTAGCGTGCCCCTATCATCGCCCAAAAGCACAGGCAATATATCCGAGACACCTGTTATCAAGACTCTTCTAACGCCCTCCCTACTAGCCCTCAAAGCCTCCCTAACCTTAATCTTTATGCCACCAGTAACATCCCTACCTTCACTCCCTACATATATTACTTCTCCCTCGGAAGATAGAGATCTCAATATATTGCCGCCTCTTCCATAAACCCCTCCAACCCTGGTAGCATAGATTAAGCAATCGACTCCCTCCCTAACTGCTATTTCGGCCGCAAGCCAGTCCCCACTAATAATTATAGCCTTATCCTCCTTCATTAGTGCGTCCCCGTGAGTTACCGGAACTAGGCCTTGCTCGACGTCACGTTTCAATATAGTGAGGTCACAGCGAGAGGGCTCTATACAGATGCTCCTTGGGTGGTGAAGCGTGACTGGAATCCCATATCCTCTGAGAGCTGAGGTTACTAGTGTGGAGAGGATATCCATTGCTTCCTGAATCTTTGATACCATGACAGTGGTACTAGCTCTCGCCTCAACTATTTTACTAGCCACGTAATGTCCAAAACTCCCCCCTCCATGAACAATAGCAACTAGAACCCCACCCTGCTTCCTATACTCTGCTAGCTGACTGGAAGCGAGGGAGAGAGAAGGCCAATCTAACGTGAACGGCCTGTCTTTAAATGTTATGGCACCGCCTCCGAGTTTTACTACGGAGGTCCTACAGGCACTCAACCCTCCGCACCCCGAGCCTACTCAATGCAGGCCTCTGCAAAGGATCCTGGCAAATCAAGGGTCCATAGGCAGTTTTCCTTTGAGGGCGCGAGCCCCCACACTGCTAGGGTTACGGCGTCGTGGACAGGTTTAAGAGAGAGTATTGTATCCTTCAATTCCATCCCCTCTCTAAGTCTTATCGCGGCCTCTAGCACAGTAACCCCCATTAGGTGGATGATGGCTCCGTAGACATCGCTGCCTACACTATCCTTCGAGACTCTAGCCTGAGCGTCTTTGATCCTCAATACGTTAACTCTAACTGCTTTGCTAGGGAGTTTTGAGTGCTCTTCCTCATTTCTATAGACGGCTACACTACCCTCCAGCGTGGCGTAGCGGAGAGCCTCTAAGGCTGCATGAAAGCTTGAATCGCCTTCTAGAACCTCAGCTAGCCTGGCCAACTCCAGGACCTCTAGTGTCGAGAGTTTTTCTCCGTAGAGTCTGGCAGCCCCATAGACTATTACTGAGGTTAGGGAAGCGTAGACTCCGAGCCTATAAGGGGGGAGCATTGAGTGTAATCTAAGCCTTATACATTCATCATCTAGCTCTAGCCCCCTGAAAAGCCTATATGAGAACTCTCTAACAGCATCGCTTAAAAACGTATCGCTTATGCCGTCAACCAAGCACTCGCTAGAAAGGTCTATGAGGGCCTCCAATTCCCAGGCGGGCGCCGCTAAGTAGGGGTTTTCGGAGCCTGGTATGGGGGTGCCTAGTAGGAGAGATGGTATGGGTGCCTTAATCCTCAACTCCTATCCACCAACACGGCTGGGTAGCCCACAACCCACGCCTTCTCTCCCGTAACATCCCCCGAGTTGGCGTATTTTAACACCTTCACTCTACCTCCAGCTATTTTGCCAGAAGCTACAGCGGCTGTGAGGGGTGTAGGGCCGCAGGCTGAAACTCTTAGCCTCTCTATGGTATTCCATAGAGACTCGGGATCGCCTGTCTCAGCCGCCTCTAAGACCTTAAGGTCCTTCTCGACAGTCACGTCATAGGGTTCGTAGTGGTTTAAGTCGCTCGTAGCCAACAATAATATTTTATCGCCATACAATTCCTCTCGCATCGATATGTAAGCCCTGGCGATCCTCAAACTAGCGTCTAGAGTCTGGTGTAGCACAACTACAGGCACGATCTTGAAGTCTTCTCCCAGCACGTATTGGAGAAACGGTATTTGGACTTCTACGCTGTGCTCGTAGATATGGGCCTCCTCGTCGGGGGCTATGAGGGCGGTTCGCTTAGCTAGTTCTTTAGCAGCCTCTGAATCGACCTCCACATCGCCTAGAGGGGTGCGCCAGTAGCCTTCGCTCCACACGCTAGCCGCTAAGCCTAGCCCCGTATGGTTTGGGCCCACGATGATTACAGTCTCAGGCCTATATCGGGTGGATAGATCGTAGTAGACGTGGGCTGCTACAGGCCCGCTATACATGTAGCCTGCGTGGGGCGCTACGTATGCTATAGGTAATGGTTTAGAGCCGCCGCCCCTTTCAGGGAGCCTCCCAGGACCTACAGGGTGCTTAAACGAGTCTTCTATAGCTTTAACCACGTCATCCCTAGTAGCAGGATAAAAGGTTCCTGCGTGGGCTGGAAGCCTAACCTTCACCCCTACCCCCGCAAAGCTAGTTCCGGGTTCGGGGTTGATAAGAAGATTGTTATCTAACGATCTTTTTCGCCATGAACTCTTCATAGCCCACAGGAAGGTCTTCGTTAGGTCCTAGCTTACCCCACTTCCTAAGTATTTCTCTAGTAAGTATCCAATATATCAGGGCGAGGCTTCTACGCCCCCTGTTATTAGCCGGTATAACTAGGTCTACATTTTCGACTTTATTGTCTGTATCCGCTATAGCCACTACAGGCACGCCAATCTTGCTAGCTTCGTCTAGAGCCTGCTTGTCGGTTCTAGGGTCCGTAACCATTATGACGTCGGGCTCTATATAGTATTCGAAGTGCGGGTTAGTGAAGGTACCAGGAATAACCCTCCCCAGAACCGGAATGCAGCCCACATACTCGCACATACTCTTTACAGGTTTTTGCCCATACACTCTGACACTCACTACAGCTATCTTCTCGGGGTTGAACCTAGAGAGGAAATCAGCCGCGATCCTGAGCCTCTCATCAGTCTTAGCATAGTCAATCTGATAGTATCCCTCAGCCGTCATCCTATGAACGAACTGTTTCATGTACTTAGTGCATATCTGAGTTCCTATTATGACCCCCGCCTTCCTATACAGCTCGGGAGGCACTAACGTCTCCCTAGGCGATACCACGCTGCTCACGCCACCGCCACCCGAAGGCTACGCTACTCCCCGAGAGGCTTAATGAATCTATACTTAGCAATCTCCTCCACGTAAACCACGCTAGTAAGGAGCATTCTCCTACAGCAGTACCTGGTCACGCCTAGCTCGTCTAGGACCTTTCCCGGATCCTCACCCTTCCTAACTCTCTCAGCGTATAGAGGCCATAAGTGTCCTAGTGGTGCTCCACAGGTGAAGCATCTGACAGGCGGCAGCATGGGGTCTCACCTATAGCTCTTCTGCCATCTCCTCCTTGCGCTATATCTCATGTACTTCTCTGGCTCCGTCCTCCTCGGGTCGCCTGCCAGCATGGTTCTGTCATACTCCTCGAATGCTTGTTTTAGGTCGTTGCTTATCTTGTCCATCCTCTTACACAGCTCGTCATCGCCTTCCTCGCACTTAAAATACTCTACTAGGCCCCTGGCTATCGCCATTCTAACTGCATCGGCCTGAGCCATCACCCCGCCTCCTTCAACCTTAACCCTAATATCTACAAGGCCCCTGATAGCCTCCCCCGCTAGAAGCAGGGGCTCCATCATCTTAAGCCTAGCCATCTCTATAGGGTAGATCTCTATGGGAACCCCGTTTATCCATACCCTCCCCTTGCCAGGCTTTATTACAGCTCTAGCTATAGCTCGCTTCCTTTTACCAGTAGACACAACTATCTTCCCGAGGACCTGGCTTTCTTGACCTACACTCTGGGCTTCACCACTCACCTCTCACCAACCCCCCTCCAACCAAGCTCCATAGCAACTCTACCTAGCTCGACAAAACTCCTACCAAGCCGGGAGGCGTCGGCGTCGGGGAACCTTACTGTAGGCTTCCCTTCAAGCTCCCTAGGTACCCCCACGTAAACTCTTAAACGAGATAGGGCTTCACGCCCCCTATTATTACCTTTGGGTAGCATACCCTTAACGGCATACTTGAAGAGCCTTTGAGGACTTCTAGGCCTCTTAGGTCTCCACTTATGGCTATGGTGGCTTCTAACCCCGAGCACGGTCCTCTTATAAGCTTGCACAACCATAGTGGGGTCTCCGCTCAGCACCATCTTCTCCGCGTTGACAACGTGAACCCTCCACCCAAGCAATAATAGCTTTGCTACTATGCTAGCCAGCCTACCCATAACTTGACCTGAAGCGTCAATCACTATCTCTCGGCTAGCCACCTTAGAGCACCTCCCCCTAAGCTATTATCCTAGTCTTCCTCCCCCGGGGGTTTTCTCTCAGAGCGTCTAGTATCGTCATGGCCCTCGAGCCGGAAAGCTTTATCTTCTCGATGGCGCTACGACTAAACGAATAGGCGGCTATAGTAACTTTCTTATCGAGCTTCCCAGCGCCCAGGACCTTACCCGGAACTATTATCATCTCCCCCTCGCGAGCGTACCTATTAATTTTGCTCAGGTTAACCTCAACCCTCCTCCTACGAGGCCTTTCGAGCAATTCAGCTACCGCCCTCCAAACAGGCGCCTTGTATGTCCTGGAGGCCTTCCTTAACTGAGATATAAGCGTTCTTAACAGTGTGTTAGTAGGCCCAGTCCTCCTCATACCTCCTCCACACCCGCACTTGACACTGCCTCAGCGAACCTCTTAACTTTCTCATCCAGGATCCTCGAGGCCTCGAGGATTATCCTTTCGGGCTTTAGGGCTCCAGTGCTTTCGACCTCTAGTTCTAGGCGATTACTATCGTATCTAACAATTAAGGCTCCTTCACAGGCGGTCTCAGCGCAATACTTTAGAGCCGAGGTCCTCTTCACCCCTTCAAGAACGAGTGCACCTTTACCTCCACGAGATAACGCTTCCCTCACCTGTGGATAGTGCTCTAGGCATTTAAGGCACTCTTCAGAGGCCTTGGAGGAGTCGTACTCTACGATGGGAGTATATCTTAGTGCCGAAATGGATGCTGGGCTCCACTTGGAATGTTCCCTACCCCTCCCTAACCTAGCATATGCTATTAGTGATATGTTCTGGCTAGGACCAAGATATAATATAGGGGTTTCCGGGTAAGCGGGTTCCAAGTCCGGGTCCTCGATGTCGAGCTCCTTTGCAGTAACGTAACGGCTTTCCCTTTCACCTGTAGACGCTTCCAGCCTAATAGTAGTATAACAGCCCTCAACCTCGCTTGGCTCCTTCCCGGCACAGTCCTCTGGAGGACGGTATTTACCGAGGACCTCATCGCTCTTTAAGACTAGGAGGCCGAGCCTGTGAGCTACCATTTCATCATAGACGGGAGAAGTATTATCATATATATAAACGAAGTCTACAGCCATAGTGGGGACGTCGCTAAGAGCAAGTCTTCTAAGAGCATTTATGAAGGCTACGCTAAACCCACCGGTCCTCAATACTATCCTTTTTTCGTTGATCTCCGCTACCTCTAGGGTCCTTCCCAACGGGCTTCAGACCCTCCTACCTCTCCTACCTCCCGGCCTCCTAGTGGTATCGTGCGGTATGGGGGTTACATCCTCAATCCTACCTATAATGAAGCCGGCCCTAGCTAAAGCCCTTATTGCAGCCTGAGCCCCAGGTCCTGGCGTCTTAGGCCCGTGACCCCCAGGGGCTCTAACTTTAATGTGTATAGCCGCTATACCCCTCTCCATAGCCTTCTGCGCCGCCCTACTAGCAGCTATCATTGCCGCATAGGGACTTGGCTTCTCCCTATCAGCCTTGACAACCATGCCCCCAGTAACCCTAGCTACAGTCTCAGCACCCGTCAAATCGGTTATGTGAACGTGGGTATTGTTAAAGCTACTATAAATATGTGCAACGCCCCACTTAAGCTCCCTAACCTGGAAAGCCATACCACCTCACCCCCCTACCCGCTAGCCTCTTCCTTCTGAGCCCGCTCCTTAAATGGGCTTCCAGGGGCATAATCTACAAGGTTCTCTTCTTCCCTGGATACGAGGTAACCTGGGCTGGTAACCCTCCTACCTCCAATGGCTATGTGACCATGAGCTATGAGCTGTCTAGCCTGGTATATGGTGCGGGCTAGGCCCTTCCTATAGACTATGGTCTGGAGCCTCCTCTCTAATATGTCTTCAGCAGTTATGCCTAGAATAGCGTCCACATCGACGTTAGGATTATCTATTATACCCATCTTATAGAGTTTCTCGACTAGTACCTTAGCAGCCTCCCTCCTAGCCTCTGGGGGTAGGCCTAGAAGGGCTCTAGCCCTATGCCTGAGCCTTCTAGCTAGAGTCTCCGCCTTCCAAAGCTCCTTCTTATTCCTGAGCCCATACCTACCTAGGATCTCTCTCTCACGTTCAAGCCTCTCCTTAATCCAAGGGTGCTTAGGACCCTCCCACTTCTTCCTAGGCTTCTTAGGATCTCCCATAAGCCACTACCCCCGCAGTAGCGCTACTTTCCAGCCCTCTTCTTCTTTGTTACTCCTATAGTCATGCCCAGCCTTCCCGTCGTTCTTGTCCTTTGCCCTCTCACCTTATAACCTAGCTTGTGCCTTAAGCCCCTCCAGGATCCTATCTTAATCTCCCTTTCAATATCCCTCCTAGCATAGTATATTAACTCGTTCCCCACGACATGCATATCCTTTCCCGTTTCATAATCCTTCCTCCTATTATATAGCCATGAAGGAAGGCCTAGCTTAGTTATATCTCTAAGTATTTCGTCTAGCCGCTTAATTTGCTCTTCACTTAAATACCCCACCTTCATATCGGGGTCTAATCCTAAGCTTCTTATGACGGCTATTGCAGTATTATAGCCTATACCTTTAATCATTGCCAGGCCGTGAGGCAGCTTAAGATCTCCTTTAATATCCACGCCCGCGATCCTAACTATATACTTAAATGTCTGCTCCCCAGACATTATACTAAACCCCGAATCCGTAAGCTTGGGGAGCCAAGGGATATAACTCAACTTGAAAGGCACTCATGGCATTCCTTGCATTGTGCAATTCAAGCTTAAATGGGAGAGCTATTACAATTGCCGAGGCAAAGTTGAAATAGGCTAGAACAGGCGTTAATGGATTGTGCATGGGAGCTTAATGGGTGAGAGCTCCTGGAGGTGAAGGACTTATAATGGTATCGATTAAGTTGAGCCCCAGACTTTATAGAGCACTTTCTACGTTCTTTGCTATGCTAGCCGCGCTCCAGGTCATGGTTATACTCTCCCCTGCGGTTCAAGCCTACCCCGAGACACCTCCTATGGAGCCAGCATCATTTCCAGGGTATTCTGGCGACCTTAATCTGAGGCTTGAAAGCGTTTACCAAGTTAGCATTGCCGGGAGAATCGTAGAGGCTAATAGGTATAGTTTCTCTTTGACACCAGATGATCCCGCCTGCAGGATTTACATTGATGTCATGGAGGTAGGTGGCGGCGGGTGGGTCTTACTATTTCACGGGCTTGGCGGTGATGGCAGTTTCTGGGTTAAGGGTGAAGGAGGTAAGGTGACAGCTACGCTGGTGGGGATGGGACTTAACGTGGCAATTCCAGATCTTGCGGGTCACGGAGATTCATGTATACCGGGTGGCGAGAGCTGGAAGGATCTAGCTAAGTCGTTTTCAAGCCCTGAGGGCTTCTTCTTATACTATGTGTACCTCAGCGGTCTTAGGTCTGTCGAGGCTCTAAGGGCGCTTGGCGCTGATAATATTAGTGTCGTGGGGGTATCTTTAGGAGGCATGACGGCCTTAGTAGTAGCTTCCCTTCACCCCCAGGTAGGGAGGGCTGTGTCTATCTATGCTACCGGCTGCATAACGTGTATGATAGCTTCTGGAGGTCTAGCTAACTTCCTGGGCGACCCGCAGAAAGGTCTTGACGACGCTCAAACGCTAGACGCTATAGCGTCTCTAGACCCATTAAACTACTTGAGGTTTGGTGAGGTCAAAGGCAAGGTCGTATGGATAGTGATGCCCAGCCACGACGAGTACTTCCCCCTAGAAGCGCTCTTAGTCACTTCCGAGATTCTAAAGGCTCAAGGTGCAAGATACGGGTTCACTATAGTGCCAAATGGTGACCACTACCTAAGCCCTACATGGCTACCTGAGCTTGTGGCCGACGTGGTCTCAGGCAGGGTTCCCAGTGGAGAAGGAGGCGAATCGTATTATTGGAGACCGGCTACTAAAGGGCTATCATATCTAACTGCTCCTTTATCCGCTGGCGCGATACCTTGGGTTTTCGTGACGCCTGTGGAGGTTATTGAGAATAGCGGTGAGCCCCCTGTAACTACAGAGTTTAGGATGACGAGCATCTTGTTAAGCCTGGTCCTCATCGTAATATGGCTTGGAGCAGCTATCCTGGCTGCTTTAGCAGGTTATGTATCGAAACCCTGGTTGCCCCCCGCATTCTCTATAGCATTTGCAGTAGTGGTATCTTTGCTCCCGGTAGCTGCGTGGGAAGGACGTTTCTCCCTCTCTTTACTCGAGGCTGCAGAGAGGTATGGTGTGACGATGTATGCTACTATAGGCGTGCCTTCGCACTACCTCATAACGCTGGGAGCCCTAGCTGCGCCAGCGCTACTAGCTGGGGTGACTGGCGCTAAAGACAGAGTTACGGTGGTAGGCCTTTCCATAGCTTATTTGGCAGCCCTAGCAGCTTTAATAGTTCCCGTGAGGCTCACCCTGGCTACTGTCGCGTCTAGGGCGGAAGCTGAGGGCTTTGAAAGCGGCATGACGTTCTACCCTGTAGAAGTCGTGTTGATACTATTCTTGTTGGGAGCCCTCTACGCTAGAAGGAAGATAGCGTCTTCAGGGTGGAGATAAACGGTTTAGGCATAGAGGTCCTACACTATAAGCGGGGGTATACGATTTGCTTGAAGGCGTTAGAAGGGCTGTGTCAAAGCTTTTACACGGCGGTGGAGTCTACGAGAAAGCCGTAGATGAATTCGTTAGAGAACTTCAGAGAGAGCTTCTCAAAGCCGACGTCAACGTGAGGCTAGTACTCGAGGTTAGTAGGAGGGTCAAGGAGAGAGGTTTAAAGGAGAAGCCTCCGCCGGGAGTATCAAGGAGAGAATGGCTAGTTAAGATAGTCTACGAGGAACTAACAAAGCTATTCGGCGGTGACAGGGAGCCGGAGGTCCTACCCAGAAAGACGCCCTGGATAATAATGCTTGTGGGAGTCCAAGGCTCGGGAAAGACTACTACTGCGGGCAAGCTGGCGCTCTACTACGCTAGGAGGGGCTTTAAAGTGGGGCTTATATCCACAGACACCTACAGGCCGGGAGCTTACGAGCAGCTTAAGAGACTAGCTGAGCTCGCCGGAGCCATGTTCTACGGTGGCAAGGAGGGTGATCCCGTTAAGATAGCTGTAGTTGGGGTTAAGGAACTCGTCTCCCGGGGAGCCGAGATAGTGATAATAGATACTGCGGGGAGGCATGGAATGGGTGAGGAGGAGAGGCTGTTGGATGAGATGAAGGCTATGGCTGAGAAGGTGAAGCCGGACGAGGTAGTCATGGTAATAGACGCTTCTATGGGGCAACGGGCAGGGCCTCTCGCAGAGAAATTCCACAAGGCCACGCCTCTCTCGTCAATCATAATATCTAAGATGGATGGTACTGCTAGGGGCGGTGGGGCTCTTAGCGCTGCAGCAGCTACAGGGGCGAGGATAAAGTTTATTGGAACTGGAGAGAAGTTGGAGGAGCTAGAGCCTTTCAGCCCTAAGAGGTTCGTTGCACGCATACTAGGCATGGGAGACATTGAGGGGCTCCTTGAAAGAGTTAAGACTGCTATGGTGGCGGAGGAGCTGGAGGAGGCTGCCGAGGAACTGCTCAAGGGTAAGGTTGACATGAGGATTGTTTACAGACAGCTTAAGGCCGTTAGGAGGCTAGGACCGCTAAGCAAGGTCCTACAGATGATCCCCGGATTCTCGCTGATGCCTAGGGTTAGCGAAGAGGCTGTTAGCTTGGGCGAGGAGAAGGTTAGGAAGTGGCTGGCTATAATAGAGAGTATGACTTACGAGGAACTTGAGAACCCAGAGATCATTGATAGGAGGCGTATGAGGAGGATCGCCCTTGGAAGCGGTACTAGTGTGGAGGATGTAAGGGAGCTACTAGCTTATTATAAGGGGCTTAAGGCGATGGTTAAGAGGTTGCGGAGGGATAGAAGGCTTCTTAAGAGGCTGGGCATGGATGCCTTTGGCAGGTAGGGTTCATATAGCCTCAGCATCTAACCCCTTGGAAGCTGGGCGGATAGTGTCATCGTCACTTCTAGTATCACATGGGGTGAGGCGGGAAGCCCTAGCGGCAGTCTACCTGGAATGGGAAGGGGTTTGGCTAGTAGCGCTAGGGTCTAGGGTAAGGAGGCTATGGCCTGATGCTGATGCTCTAGAGGGTTGGGTTAAAGCAGTGTTGCGGGGCGCAAGGCTCGGGGCATGGGTAGAGGAGGAGATTAGGCTCTCCTTGAAGGGTTTATGTGTTTCCACGGGAGTCCGTGTAGCGGAAGGGTTTGAATCTGCAGGCTTGACTAGAGTAGCATTCTACGATGATGCGGGTGGAGTGGGTGATTGTTTAGGTAAGCTAGTGGTGCCTACCCCTCGGTGGCTAGCTCCAGCCGTAGTCAATATACTATGGGATAGGCTTGATGCAGAGCTGAAAGTCTAGTCGGCAACGAATATGAGGGTGTCTTCGGGACTTATAGATAGCTCTATTATGTCGCCCCGTTTCGGGGCGTTCCTGGGAGAAACTAGGGCTGAGGCCCTAACCCCTTCTCTAGTCTCAACAGTTACATGAACTCTCCATCCAAGATACATTGATACTACGACCCTACCAGTGATTCTATTAGCCTCGCCAGGTTCCGGAGGGTAATGTATGTTCTCCATCTTTACCACAGCTTTAGCTCTAGCTCCCGGCCTCGGGGTGCCAGATGCTATGAAGCCCCTCAGGATTACATCTCCGCCTTTTAGCTCTACGAGCGCGTTATCTATGACCTTGGTTATAACGCCCTCGATCACAGTAACCCTACCTATAAAGGTGGCAGTGAACAGAGTCGTAGGCTTATTATAGATTTCTTCGGGCGTGCCTACTTGCTCTATCTTACCCTTATTCATTACGGCTATCCGATCGCTAATGCTAAGAGCCTCTTCTTGGTCGTGGGTTACGTATATAGTGGTTATGCCAAGCCTCTTCTGAAGGCTAACCAGCTCTTCCCTCATTCTAAGCCTTAGGTGGGCGTCTAAGTTGCTTAAGGGCTCATCTAAAAGTAGTACTCGAGGCTCTACTACAAGGGCTCTGGCAAGGGCTACCCTCTGTTGTTGCCCTCCGCTGAGTTGGTGGGGATACCTATCTTCGAGCCCTGAGAGCCCCACCAGCTCTAGGGCCCATTTGACCCTCCTTCTAATCTCTTCGGGCGAGAGCTTTCTTATCTTGAGTCCGTAAGCCACGTTATCGTAAACCTTCATGTGGGGCCATAAAGCGTAGTTTTGGAACACCATAGCAGTACCCCTCTCATACGGCTTCAGCGGCGTCACGTCTTCGCCATCGAAGTAGACTTTACCCTCGTCTGGATTTTCGAAGCCAGCGATGACTCTTAGCGTTGTTGTTTTTCCGCAGCCACTAGGACCTAGTAGCGTGAAGATCTCGCCGCTCTCTACGGTAAAGCTTACATGGTCTAGAGCTGTGAACCTTCCAAAGCGTTTGACAACGTTGTCTAAAGCCACCTTGGTCAAGGTCCTACCCTCACACTCCTATGAATGCATACCGTTGTTTCAAGGCTAAGTTTACAAATGTGATTGCAGCCACCTGCAACGCCATAAGCATCGCGACTATTGCTGCTGCCAAGTGAATGAACATGCCTCCACCGTAACCTCCAGTCAGGTAGTCGTAGACTATGTAGGTGACAGGGCTCTGATCCTCGTTAAGACCGCCTAAGGTTATACTAGTGCTCACCTCTGTCACGCTGTAGACGAAGCTTATAAGCAATCCTCCAGCAACGTTTATGGCTATTAGCGGGAGTGTGATGTCCTTTACGACTTTAGGCCTTCTAGCTCCTAAGCTCATCGCTGCTTCCTCGAGGCTCTTATGGACGTGCTTGAGCCCTGCAAAGGCAGCCCTAGTAGTGAAGGGGCTTTTCCTCACGGCGTACGCTAGAACTAGGTAGAGCCCCGGGTTTGTGAAGGGGTCTAAGGGTGTGCCTTTTGCCACTGTGAAGCCGAAGAGTGCCAGTATTCCCAGTGCGACCGCTAAGCCCGGCATGGCTAATGGTATAGTAGCTAGTACGTCTATAACTGTTGACAACCTCCCCCCAATCCTCTCCACAGCGTAGGCCGAGGTAACAGCGATCAAAGCTATTATGAGGGACGCCGTCGAGGCGTAGAGAAAGCTGTTTCTGAAAGATCTTACAACCCTCTCGTCGGAGAGCACCTCAGAAAAGTTACTCAGAGTGAAGCCTCGGGGTAGTAGGCCACTCCAATCCTCGCTGAAGGCGTATACAAGGACTCCTATCTGGTGTGAAGCGCTGACGATAATCCAAGGTAGTATTAGGAGGTATATTATTACGAGGAGTAGCGGGCTCGGCCTTCTAAGCCTCCTACCCTTCCATCCTCCCTTTTCTGCTGTGGCATACTGTCTTAGGCTAATATACCTTCTTACTGCTATAAACCATGCTGAAGCAGAGACGGCTAGCATGAGAGCTAGTATTAGGGTCTCTGTGCTAACCTGTGAAATGTCAGTGGCGGCTAGTATCTCCCTCACAATCCATATTGAAACTACGTTGTCAACGTCGAAGGCTAGTGGGGCGGCTAGGTCCTCCATGCTAAATATGAATACGAGAGCCGCTCCAGAGGCTATTCCGGGGAGAGCTAGGGGTATTGTAACAGTCTTGTAGAGGGTCCATCCTCGCGCCCCTAGATTCTCTGCTTGCTCCTCTACAGAGGGGTCTATCTGGATCATGCTGGCGAAGGCGTTGATGTAGACTATAGGCCAAAACATGAAGACCTGGGCCATGATCATCCCTGCAAGTCCTTGCATCGAGATAGAAACGCCTAGGACCTCGCCCGTGACTTCAGCTAGTATGCCGCCTTGGCCGAAGAGCTTGTAGGCTACGAATGCGTTTACGAAGGGAGTGTATAGTAGGGGTATCATAGAGGCTATCCTCATAGCATCTCTTCCAGGGAAAGTATAGCGGGCTAGGATTAATGCAACTGCTGTTCCTATGATGGTTGCTAGAGCCGTTACTATCAGGGCTGCTATGATAGTGTTAGGTATGACTCCATAGTCCTTAAAAGATAATATAAGCTTGGGTGGCTCGCCTGTGGAGTATACTATAAACTCGCCTAGAGGCCTTCTATTAATAAACGGGTAGGATGAGAGTCCTTCTAACACGTCAACGCCTCGTTCTAGAGTAACTGTGAAGGGAGCATAGAGGAGAGACGCTAATGGCAGGATCAGAAGAGTTGTGAAGAATACTAGTGGTAGCGCTTTAACCGAGGTTTCAAAAACCTCTATCCTAGCCAGAGAGTTTCGAGACACTTTTCTAGCCACCTAGCTCTGCTAAGAGCGATTCATACTTCTCGACTGCAGCTTTCCTCCAAGCAGCTATATAAGCGTCTCTTAACCTTGGGTTCTCTCTCAACACCTCAGTAACCCTCTTAGCATCTTCCATAGTAAACTTAACCTTCTCTCCAGTTACGGGGTCTACGTATTCCAAGGGCTCTCCCAGCCTGCTCAAATAGGCCTTAAACTCGTCATCGCTAATCTCCCCTGAAAGGTACTTTGAGACGAGAGCTTTCCACACTTCCTTAAGGAGGTTATCTAGTTGCACGAGGGTAGCGTTGAAGTATAGCTGCATTGCCACTTCGACCTGAAGTGCGAGGTTGTCGTCGAAGTCTAGTGTCTTAGCGTTTCGTAGAGACTCCCATACGGCCTTAAGATCCTGTCTCTCCCTACCCTCGGGGAGGTTGAATGCGTTGGGGTTTGCAGGCAGCCTGTTAACATCCTCCCTAAACCATATCTTCTGTCCCTCAGTTAACACCCACGCGATGAAAGCCTGAGCAGCGTCTGGGTTCTTGCTGGTGACTAGTAGCGCTATGGGGTCGCCGTTTACCACAGTCTCTCCCTCGGGTATAATGTATTCTGTATCAGGGTTAGCCCTCATAGCTGTGTAGCCGTAGAAGTCTATCGTTATCCCTACTGCTACCTTACCCACTATCACGTCGTCTCTAACATCAGCACTTCCCTGCTCTATTAGGCTGTTAGCGGCCATGCCTGTAAGGACCTTCCACCCCTCTTCCCATCCATACGCCTGAAGGATTATTTCGTACATCCTTGTGTTGCTGGTGGATTTCGTGGGGTCCGCTATAGCTACTATAGGCCTGTTCTCCTCGACCAAGGGTTTTCCGTAAAGAGGCGAGGCTAAGTCGGCCCACCTCTTTGGTATTGGTAGATTGTACTCTTTCAGAACCTTATGGTTTACTGTGAAGCCGAAGCTAGCTATGCTGGCTGCGACCCAGTATATCTTTCCGTCGTCA
The DNA here is from genome assembly GCA_015523465.1 of Aeropyrum sp. Lineage (GTDB taxonomy): Archaea > Thermoproteota > Thermoprotei_A > Sulfolobales > Acidilobaceae > Aeropyrum. The sequence continues at coordinate 43,275 of WAKF01000023.1, read as the reverse complement.
CCAACCCTCTTCATAGCGACCCCGGCAAACTTATCCGGAATTTGGGAGGCTGCGTCTAGAGCTTCCTCCGAGGTAAGAGGGGCTAGAAGCCCCTCCAGATATAGCTGGTCAAATAGGGTAGGACCTCCACCCCAAGCAACGTCAAAGTCGCCCCGAGACTTTATGGCTGAAATCCAGGCTACCGGCGGGACCGAGTAGAACTTGATATCAACGATATTATACTTTTTAGCCACCTCACTCTGAAGGAACGCCTCAACGGTAGCCCGTTGGATCTCCCCGGGGTGCCTAGTCAAGACCCTCAGTATTACAGGCTCCCTCTTAATCTCTTTTTCCTCGGGTGTTGTAACGGTTGTCCGTGTTTCTGGAGTCTCGGTTGTAGTTGTTATAGCCTCAGTTACAGTTTCACCTGCAGTAGGTTGAGGCGTGGTTTGGGGCGTGGGTGGGGTTTCAGCTTGGGTTCCAACTTCCCCGGATTCACTTCCGCCTCCTAAGAAGAAGAGAGCTAAGGCAATGAGTATGAAAGCTGCTATAACGCCTACAAGGAGAAGCGCCCGATTTTGAGCCGCCACAGGAAAGCCCCTCATAGTAATGACGCTTGTACAACCTTAAAACCCTCCCAGGGCCTCCAGATCATCTTAAGCTACCGCTTAGTGACTCTGTTTAAGCTCTACCATACACTTTCTATCATGGGGCGGTGAAGAATGACTCCAATAGGGATGCGGGAGATGCAGATGACCGGATCCACCCCTAACAGAGCCCCTCCTCCATGCGTTGTTAAGGTTGACCCCGAGGAGCCTGACAAAGGGGTATTGGATAGGGCTGGTAGTGTGATCAGGCGTGGCGGCCTAGTGGCGTTCCCCACTGAGACCGTCTACGGGCTTGGGGCCGATGCCTTCAACGCAGAAGCGGCTAAGAGGGTATTTGAGGTTAAGGGTAGGCCCCCAGACAACCCGCTAATAATACATGTAGCCTCCCGGGAAGACCTATGGCTGGTAGCTTCTAGCGTGCCCGAAGAGGCTTGGAGACTAGTGGAGAGAGTATGGCCCGGCCCCTTAACGATTGTAGTACCACGTGACCCCAAGGTCCCTAAAATAGTTACGGGCGGGTTAGATACGGTCGCAGTTAGATCTCCCGCTCACCCGGTCGCTCTAGGCTTGATAGAAGCGTCAGGGACCCCCATAGCAGCGCCAAGCGCTAATAGGAGTGGCAGGCCTAGTCCTACTACAGCGGAGCACGTCGTAGAGGACCTAGACTGTAAAGTTGACTTGATACTTGATGCTGGCGAGACTTTCATGGGAGTCGAGTCAACCATAATAGACTTTACCAGGGACCCCCCGGTCCTGCTACGTCCCGGTCCCTACCCCATAGATGAGGTCGAGAAGATACTGGGAGTCAAAGTTCAAGTGCCCATTCAAGCCCGAGGCTTAATGGAGGCTGAAAGACCGCTAGCGCCCGGGATGAAGTATAGGCATTACGCCCCGGAAACTCCGGTAGTGCTAGTTGATTGTCCCAGTTCTAGCCTAGAAGATCAAGCTAAGGCTTTGGTAAGCGCTGCAGTTAACCTCAGCTCTAGGGGGCTTAAAGTGGCTATAGGAGGCCCCAGCGAGGTCCTACACTTAGCCATGAAGCTTTCTCCCCCTGCAACTAGATGGAGAGCTGTAATAGACCTAGGACCTGTTGGGAGGCCTGAAGTGGCTGCTCGAAGGCTCTTCGCCTTGCTCCGGAGCCTCGATAAGATGGATGTAGACGTGGCCGTATTCGCTCCGGTACCAGAGAGGGGTATAGGGCTAGCTGTAATGAATCGCCTTAGGAAGGCGGCGTCAAAGAGGGTTTCCTGTTAAGCTACAAAGACTGCTTTCTAAAGTTTCATAGTAGGTAGTAGGGATTTAAGTATTACAGGCTTCAGTTACCACTCTTAATAGTAAAGGAGGTGGGGGCCGGGTGGCGCTGGAATCTGCGTCTCTGGAGCGCCGGCTAGCATTAGCAGCGGTGCTGGGAGGCTTGGCAGTAGCCCTTGCAGGCATCTACATACCTATAGGCCCTACTAAGGCCTTCCCTGTGCAACATATGGTTAACGTGATTGCAGGCGTGCTACTAGGCCCCGTATGGGCTGGAGGTTTAGCTGCAGTTATAGGGGTCGTTAGGATCAGTCTGGGGCTAGGAACGATCTATGCTATACCAGGCGGTATACCCGGAGCGGTTCTTGTGGGCCTCGCTGCTAAGTTGCTAAGGGCTAGGGGTCTTAACCCGATACTTGCGGGCCTTGCGGAGCCAATCGGCACTGCAGTGATAGGCTTTCTGTTGGCACTCTTCGTCTTCGCCCCGATAGTGGGCGATTATGAGAAGTGGATTGCAGCCTTAACGCCTATATGGCTAGTATGGCTAGCGAGCACGGCTATAGGTACTACGCTTGGTATGGTGGCGTTAGGCGTGTTGGAGGCCTCGGGCCTTGTCAAGCTCAAGCGTTAGGGTGCTTGTAGTAGGGGAGACTGGTAGGGGCAAGACTAGGCTTACATCCATAATTGCTAAGCTTTTAGCTGGCGTAGCAGGGCCGGCTTCAATCGCCATTTTAGACTTTGCCCCTGCGACAGCCGGTGTTGGAACCCCCATGCAGCCTCCGCCGGGCTCTAGGTACGTGAGGCCCCGGGGCCTAAGGGCTCCTAGGCTAGAGTCTGGGGGAGATTGTAGAAGCGCCTGGAGACTAGCGCTCCACAACTCGCGCCTGACGAGCAAAGCTCTACTGTCTTACATATATTCTCCTCTCCCAGCTCTCTTTATTAACGACGCTACAATACACCTCCACGCAGGCAATCCTAAGCTAATGGTTGAGGCACTAATGGAAGCTAAAGTTGCAGTGGTCAACGCTTACAGGGGTGTTAGGATAACCGATAGGTGTGGCATCTCGGAAAGAGAAAGGTGGGCTCTAAAGACTATCGAGGGGGTGTTCAACGAAGTATGGGAGCTTTAGTAGAACTCAGGAACGTAAGCTACAAGTACCCCGGCTCTAGCGGGTGGGCGCTGATCGGAATAACCCTAGAGCTAGGCAAGGGTTTAAGCATAGTAACAGGTCCTACAGGCTCCGGGAAGAGCACGCTACTTAGGGTGATATCAGGCGCGGTACCAAAGATCTATGGGGGGATACTTAAGGGTTACGTGAGGGTTGAAGGCAAACCCGTTCTGGTTCCCCAGGAATTTGACAGCTTCATAATAATGCCTACAGTGAGAGAGGACCTAGAGTACGCTGCTGAAGCTGGGGGGGCGTCTCCGTGGGAAGCCGTGAGGGTTGCTAGAAGGGCTGCAGAAGCTTTGGGTATTGAAGACCTATTGGAGAGAAGCGTCGCCTCCCTCTCCACCGGAGAAAGGCAGAGGGTTGCGATAGCGGCAGCTCTAGCTATGGGAGCTACCATGATACTACTAGACGAGCCGCTGGCGCACCAGGACGAGGTAGGCGCTTCTCTAGTGAGGGAGTCGATAGAGAAGTTGGGCTTTGAGGCTGTAATAGTGGCAGAGCATAGAATTTCCCTGGTAGCAGGGCTAGCCTCTAAGATAGTTGTTATGGACGGGGGGAGAATAGTAGTTGAAGGCGCTCCGAGGGACGTATTAGGCTATGCTTCAAAGCTGATGGACCCTCTCGGAGCCATAGGCGATAGGTTAGAGAATTGCAGGGCGAGATGCCTTGAAGACTAGGTGGAGGCTTGAATCGGTATCTGTAGAAGGTAGGCTCGAGGATGTAAGTCTACACGTTAAAGGTGTAATGGGAGTCTTGGGGCCTAATGGTTCCGGTAAGACCACCCTTCTAATGGTAGCTTCGGGCGCTCTAAGGCCTAGTAAAGGCTATGTCGAGAGGCCCTCGAGGATAGGTGCTGCGTGGCAGAATCCCTACATGTCGTTCCATAGGCCCAAAGTTGTGGAGGAGGTTGCAGAGGTTGCTGGTGGGCGTAGCGAGGCACTTAGGCTGTTAAGGGAGTCTGGGCTGGAGCACACTGCAGAGAGGAGCCCTTTTACCCTGAGCCTCGGAGAAGCTAGAAGGCTTTCAATAATACTCGCTGTAGCGTGGGAGCCTGATGCTATAGTGCTAGACGAGCCGACAGCAGGGTTAGATGTCTACTGGAAGAGGTGGCTCATTAAACTCATAGAATCTCTAGGTAGGCCTGTGCTCATGGCCACTCACGACCCTCTCTTTACTCTAGCAGTAACTGAGAGTGTAGTTAGTCTAAGGCGGGGTAGAGTAGTCTATAATGGGGCTCCCGAGAGAGCTCCGGAGGTCAAGGGACTCTCTAATATGGGGGTTGGCAGGTGTGAGGCCCGGTGCCTCTATGGCCTCTAGGCTATCACCCCCGGTAGCGCTACTGGTAGTAGTATGGACTCTAGTAATGCTATCTCAAGACAAGTACACTGAAGCCTCCATCCTAGCATTAGCAGTCTCAGCGGCCTCCGGCATCATAGAGTCTGGGGCTCTACTATTCGCCTGGCTAACCCTACCAAGCCTTGCAATAGTCTCTCTAATCTATGGTCTCCACGATGGGATCGAAACTGCAGGGAGGATAGCGGTGATGGCATTAGCATCCTCCGGCAGCCTTTCACTGCTAAGCTTTATAGACTCGTATCGCTGGCTAAGATACATAGGCGTGCCGCCCCACTGGGCTCTACTTCCATCACTTGTAGCTAGGCAAGCCCAGGTAGCATCAGTCCTAGCGCTTGAAGCTAGGGCATCTCTACAAGGGAGGGGGCTTAGGGGGTTTAGGCTAGCCTACAGGCTCCCCCTTCCAGTCCTAGTTCACCTCTACAGGTACTCGTTGCAACTCGCAGAAGCCTTACACCATAGGAAGGTTCCTCAGGGTAGGGGAGCGCGTCCACCCCTCAAACCCACACCCCTGGATGCAGTTGTAGTCTTCTACGTTATAGGAGCTACTCTGTCAACCCTCCTAGCCCCTTGGTAGAGGCCTTCCCACCCTGGGCGGCGGCGGCTCGTAGCTGGCAGAGGCTCCGGTAAGCTCTATCAAAGCCCTCCTAAGCCTAGCCCTGTTGACTCTAGACGAGAGGCTCAGCGGTGTGGGCTTTGGAGGGCCTAGGTGTAGGACCTTTACACCGCTAGCCTTAGAGGCTCTAGACAAAGCCACTCTATATGCCTTCACCTCCACGTAAGACGCTATTAAGCCAAACACAGTCCACGCCTCTTTTAAGTCCTTTTCCAGGGCTCGGACAAGGACCTCCAGCCTCCAAGGGTCTTTAGAGTATAGGGTATCCCAGCGCGGGTTGACATCACACCACCTAAAGTCTCCCTCAGACCCCCAGTACACTATCCCAGGCTTGCAGCTATCAACAGCAGCTAGGTAAACTTTACCGGCATCTACGAGGTCCCATATGTAGTCGTAGACGAGCTTCCAGTTTCTACTTAGCATGTAATTCCCGAGCCTCACCCCAGGATTACATGAAAGTAACAGAAGCAGTGCTAACACCCCACTTCCTAGGGCTGATGCCTGAAGGGTCCAATAGGGATTTCCCGGCTTCCGGTAAAAGTGTATTCTGGAGACTAGAATTGGCTCGGAAGAGGGAATACGTAATTAGAGCTGGCTCGGAATTCAAACTTGAGAGCCCTGCATTCCAGCACGGCTCCTACATACCGCCCAACTATACATGTGACGGAAGGGACATTAATCCTCCCTTGAAATGGAGCGATCCGCCGGAAGGTACGCGAAGCTTTGCTTTGATAATGTACGACCCCGACGCCCCCAGAGGAACATTCATCCACTGGGTACTCTACGATATACCGGCTAATAGGAGAGAGATACCAGAAGCCGTGCCTATGGAGCCTAGGATTGAGGGGTTAGGAATACATGGGATGAATGACTTCTGGGGTCTGGGCTACGGTGGGCCATGCCCGCCCAGGTTACATGGGGAGCATAGGTACTATTTCGCCCTTCACGCCCTAAACATTGAGACCCTAGGTCTGCCTCACGGGGCTGACGCGGACTACGTGATGAAAGCTATGGAGGGGAAGGTGATAGGCTACGCACTATTAATGGGGAGGTATAAGAGATAATAACCTCTCATTAAATATTAGAATAGTTAAAAAGAAGGGGGCTAGCAGGATCTAGACAGTTATTCGCTATTTCTTCCTAATACCCCACAGCTTTCTCACTATAGCCTTGAACCCTGCGCTCACGCTGTCAAGGACCTTCGGTGATAGCTGCATCCTAACCCTCTCTGGAGGCGGGCTAATCTTGCTTAGCTCTTCGCTAAGACTGAGAGCGTGGCTTAGGAGAGCATGGGCTCCCTTAAACTTCTCCTCGGTCACCATATCCTCAAAGAAGGGTATCCAGGCGCTGGGATCCCTGCTCCTCCTAATTAAGACGAGATAACCGCCGACGACAGGCCCGATCTCAGGCTTAAGCCTATAAGCCCTGTAATTCTCGCTAGTAGCCTCCTCCGTTATAAACCCATGCTTCTTCAACACACCAACCATCTCGTCAAAGATCTCGCTAGCCTTCTTCCCACCCATCCTTATCAGCGTTGACTCGCGCATCTCCGGAGCACTAACTCTAAACTGAATCACAGGGCCCCTCGCGGTCTTCCTGAGTACAAGCCTGTAGCTCCTACCCTCTTGGCTCATCAACACTCACCTCGGCTCTGCACTCCACCCAGTAATAATATATAGCAAAGGGTTTATATGCTTCTCGGACTTCCCATAATATGAAATCCCAGCGTCCCGCCTCCCTAACAGTAATACGGAGAACGTCAAACCCTCAGACAAGAACGCGGGGAATAGATGATGGCGTTCTAGTTAACTAAGTCTTATGACTCATGGCTATTTAGATTTAGGTGTTATAGTCATTGTAATATCAGTAGATTCATCTACGAGGTAAAGCCGTTTTGACGTAGCATAATTGTATTGGTTGGTGTGCGGGTAGTTAAGGCGCGTTTAAGCTGTTGTGTGGCTATTAAACCTGAAGGATATCGTTGTAGGAGCGCTCGCATGAACGGTTGTAAGAAAAGTATATTTTCTATGAACGCCTGTTAAAGGTTAATGGAAGTGTTGGGGGGTCGTTAGTGGTGATATCGCCTAGGTATGAGCTGCCGTGCGAGTATGCTGCGAGGAACATATTCCCCTCGATTAGGGCTGCTGTTGCTAGGGTCCTCGTTGAAGAGAGGAGAATGAGTAAGTATGCTGCCGCCAAGGTGCTTGGGACCACGCCAGCCGCCATATCATACTACCTTGGCGGGAAGCGTGGGGACAAGTTTGTTGATGTTATTCTAAGCGATGCCAGCATGAAGAGAGTCGTCCGAAAGCTTGCAGACGTCCTTGTTAGGGTATCCGAGAGTTCCGGAGAAGAAGGATATATTGAGATGCAGAGGCTTGTCTGCGACATTTGTAATAGGCTAAATGTGCTCGCCATAAAGTATGGATGCCCAGCTACCGGGTTTAAGCCTGTAAATGGAGCTAAGCATTGAAAATAAACTTAAGAAAACTAGGTTAAACTAACTTCTACAGGCTCCCGCGCCCCTGGAAGCCATGCTCTCAGCTCCTCAGGACAAGCTATCAGCCATATATACGGCCATGCCCTCATCCCTTCAACATCTCTAGGGCTGGGGCTTGCTGGGCATGAAGTGTGAGTGTGGAATATACCAATAACTTCGATCCCATACTTCTCCGACGATTTATAGGATTGAACTACCTGCCACGGATCAGCTTCGAAGGCTACGGGAGACTTCTTAAGGTTCTCTACGAGGTATATTGCGTAGATTCTTCCAACGCCTTCCTTCACAACACCTAATAATATGCCCACAACTTCGTGTCTAGACTTGGACGCACGCTCTATTAGGAGGTTCCTCAAAGGTCCTACTTCGACCCTCTCAATCTTTAACATCAAGGTCGATCAGCCTCGCCCTCATAGTAGATGTGTCTAGCAGAGCTATAGAGGGCTTACCAAGCTGCCCGCTGAGGTCGCCAGGATTTAAAAGTAGGACTCCCCTAATATACCTGAAGTCGGCTTCGTGGGTGTGACCGTAAAGGACTGCATCCCACCTTCTAGACTCTGCTAAGCTCTCAACTACTTCCCTAGTAACGTCTGGAGCGCCAAAACCGTGAAGGGCTAAGATCCTCCTTCCGTCAAGTTTTAGAACTACCGGCTGGTCTAGAGCTCTACCTCCGGCCTTTGAAGCCTCAAGGCTGAGCCCAACTTTCTCTCCGTCGTTGTTACCATACACTAGCGTGAAGCGTCTGGGCTTAACGCTCTCTAGGAGGTCCCTGAGAGTGAAGGGGGCTACGACGTCTCCCAGATGGACTAAGTATTCTACTCCTAGACTCCTTAAAAGTTTAGCGGCAACCCTCACATTACCCCTATTATCGTGGCTGTCGCTGACAACACCTATGATCAAGCCAGAGCCACCAAATACTACATGTGGTCTCCACGGATAATCTACTATTGTGAGGGTATGGGTTATGGCGGAGTCTAAGGGTCTTGGCAACAAGGCTTACTGTATCGAGGATCTATCTTTCCTCCTAGTAGAGTATGATAGGGTGAGCGATACACTTCACATAATATTCTCTAAAAGTGACCCAGACGAGAGCATGCTCGTAGGAGATGATGTCATAGTGAATCTTCGTGAAGGGAAGATAGTGAGTATAACTCTTCCAGAGGCGTCTAAGAAGCTGGGGTTGGAGAGTTGCGTCTAGAGGTCTTAGCCTTCGCAGCTTTAATAGTAGTCTCTCTCGCCGGAGGTTCCATTGAAGCAATAGCAACCTCAGCAACCCCATATCCGCAGGCCTCCGTTACTATAATCGTGCCTATGTCAGAGGTCCTACAGTTTAGCGACGCTGGAAACCCAGGCCCACATTTAAGCTTTCCTACTTTCAATGTTGACGTTGACCCGGCCTCTAATACTATTTTCATAGAGGCTAGTATAGAGGTTGATGGAGGGGGGCTCATAGCTAATCTATCTGGGCTAGAGAGCTTAGAACTAACTGTAGAAGGGGTAAGAGAGGCAATAGGCGGAGAAACTGTTATAGAGGAATCATACGCGTTCGACGCAACTATCTTAAGTCAGGAAGCTGGGGGAAAGCTTGGTATCTCGGGTATTGTGGATAGGAGGCTTGAAAAAGGCCTAGAGAAGGATGGTTGTGAAGGGGAGATAACAGGTTTAGCTACTATGGGACTACCACAGGTAGGCGAGGACCTACCTATAATAATCTATTTTGACACGTCATGCCCTGAAGAAGGCTTTGTAATTGAAGGCTTTCTAAAGCCAGATACAGGGAACTATAGTTTAGACTTGATAGCCGCTTCAGCTATTTACTCGTTCCTTAGAGGTCTGGAGGAGCAAGCGGGAGAGTTGGGTATAGTATCTATGGAAGTTAACCTGGTATATGAGCCTGAGCCTGCGGTGACTGTAAAAGCTCAGTTACAAGGGTTAGATGGCCTAGGAAGCTTCAACGTAATGAATAGATTTGTAGTAGTAGATTATGAGACGTCATACACTACTAACATTACCATAGACTCCGAGTCCGACAAGATATCGTTATATACCGTGTCAAAGTTCACTATTATAAGTTCTTACTTAGCTATAATTGATGCCTCATTTGACCCCAAAGAGCAGGCGCTTTCTCTCACCATAACATCGGACCCCCTGAGCATAGCGTCTATAGCTTACATGGCTTGTATTAACAACCTCAAGGTTAACGATGGAGTAGAGTTAATAGAGACCTCTGAAGGCACGTGCGAGGGAGTAGTCCTAGAAGCTCAAACCATGAAAATTGAGGCGATTAAAGGTGTTGCAAGGATCGATGGAGATAGTGAAAGTGTGTTCATAACCCCTCTAGTATCGCATGCTCTAGAACGTGTAGTTGCTGAGAGCGCTCTTAGTGTCTACTTGGCCGAGGGGCTATGGGCTCCGGGCTTTAGGGTGGAGCTAGGCGGCGTTGTCATTAAGACGGGGGACGATCTTGGTTTCGGATGGCTTCTAGCAGAGATCCTAAGCAGCGGGGAACTACCATATCCTGGGGTGGGAGTTAGGATTGAGGGTAACCTTAAAGACGTGTTTATAGGTTTAATAACCATACCTGAGGCTAGGCTCATTGCTATCACTGACGACGGCGAGGCCCAATTAGATCCTGTTGAGCATGAAGGCAGCATAGCATTCATAAAATACGTGGGTCCGGGAGTCTATCTTTCAGCATTCCCGCAGACTACTTCCGAAGAAGCTATTACAATGACGGTTACAAGGATTGAGACTTTAACTGTGACTATTAGAGAAGTCGAGACAGTCACTCAGACTATAACTGTTACGGAGACCACTACAATCTATACTGACACAACGCCTGGGGCCGGTGGCAGGGCTGAAGTAGAGGCGCCTCAAGGTGAAGGACAAGCCCCGGGGGCCGGCGTAGCCTTCCCAGGTATACCTGGGGCTCCATCATCACCTCAGGGTGAAGTTGCTGAGAGAGGCGAGTTAAGCCTTTACATGCTGACTCTAGCCGCTGCCGCCTTAGCCCTCCCAGTAGTAATATACATTGCTATGGGGGCCGTAAGGAGATGGCCCGGAGGCTCCAGCTAGTATTCTTCGACGTTGACGGCGTTTTAGTTAATGTTAAGAGTAGCTGGGAGTACCTTCATAGGAGCTTTGGGGTTCTTGAGGAGGCTAGGAAGGTTAAGAGGCTCTTCGAGGAGGGAGCCATAGACTATGTTGAGTGGATGAGAAGGGATACAATGTTGTGGATCAAGGCTGCGGGAGGAAAGGTTCATAGGAGTGTTATAATAGACCTGCTCTCGAGGATAGAGGTGAACCCTGAGGCTAGACCCTTATTCAGAGCTTTGAGAAAGAGAGGGATTAGGATAGCCCTAGTAAGTAGCGGGATAGACCTGCTGGTTAGGAGGGTCGCAGTTGAGTTAGGAGTTGATGCCTGGGCCGCTAATAAGCTGGAATTCGATAGAGAAGGATTCCTAAAGCCTGGAGGGGTCCCGCTTGTAGGCGTTGACAAGTCAAGGGTAGTGTATAGGATTGCTAACGAGTTAGGCGCTAGTCTCAGGGCTTCAGCCTATGTAGGAGACAGCCGTTGGGATGCGAGTGCAATGAAGGTTGTAGGCCTGCCAATAGCCTATGGAGATGACCCTAGCTTAGACGGAGTAGCTAAGGCCCGGGTTAAGAGACTATCCGACATTTTAGAGGTAATCACAAGTTGGGAAAGGGGGTTGCTATGAAATTTCAGGCTATAGCTTCTTTAAAGAACAGTAAGGTAGTGGTAACTGCATGCTTAGATAAAGACTTTTGTAGGAGCTTAGAGAGGGCCGGCTATCTAGAAGACAATACGCTATACCCCATCGAGACGGCATACCAGCTCTCTAGAGGGAGGTTGTTACTCGAGGGATGCGGGACGGGCTGGGGGTGCACACTAAGGCTTCTCCACGACTTCAGCATAGATCTAGACATGTTTACAGTGTATAGGGATTTGCGGCGTAAGGGTAGGAAGCCTAGGTTAGGATTTAGACCTAGGACACTGCTTTACGAACATAATTCAAAGGTTCATGAGGTCCTAGTGCTAAGCGAGGGTTACGTAGAAAGGCTTTCTAAGATAATAGAGTGGGGTAGACAGGCAGCAGCAGACAATCACGTACCAATAATAGCAGTAGTTGATAGAACAGGGATTATAACGTATTATGAGGCTAGAGCCTCAAAGAGCATACAGTAAAATACTATTTACACGTTACTGTAATGGTAAATTATTAAGTGGTACTTGAAGCTCCTCTACTGCGATGCTTTTTCTCGGGTAAGGTTTGAGCTAGAATCTCAAACCCGAGTTTTAAGCTAGACTTCGAGCCGAGAATAGCTAGAGTGGCGGAGGGGCTTAGCGGTATGGGGGGGAGGTTACTCGCTATTCTGGCATTAATAACGACGGTTTTTATTATTTTCGGTCAAGCATATGAAGTTTATGCCATTTCCCCGGTACCTGAGAGCCTTAAAGAAGCCAGGGTTGAGGGCGTAGCTAAGGTTCTGGTGGACGAGAACGGAACTGCATATGTAAGAGAGGAGTTAAGCATAAATTCGACTATCATGTCATTGTTAGAGACGTCTAGTATCTCCCCCCTTGAAGTTATAGAGGCGTTAAAACCAAATTTAAATCGTACTAGCTTAGAGGGATTCAAAATAGATGTTGATAAGGCGCAGAACACTATTATTCTAGAGTATAGTATTCCCGGTTTTGCCAGATACTGGGGTGAAGGCAAATGGGAGATCCAGCTTAACGAGCTTAGTACCCTAGGCCCTCCTTTAACCTCTACAGTACTTCTCAGAGAGGATTCGGCTGCTCTAACATATGCTTCACGCGGTAAAGAAGGTGGTGGTATAGAAATAGTGGAGATTAAGCTACCTAATAATGCTGAGAACGTGGTATTCGATAGTGAGAGAAGCGTTATAACTTATGAGACCCCTGTTAAGGAGGGTCTAACGGGTTCGAAAGTATTTTACATGGGAGTAGGTGGCGTGTTAACGTTCATTACGCTATTTGTTGGAGCCCCGTTATTGCTAAGGATAGTGAGACGTGAATCGCAGCAATCAAGGCCTAGGTCCTACTCATTTACAGAGCCAAGAATGCCCCTACCCTGCAACTACACTCGCTACCTCAATAACGCGTTAGATGAAGAGATAGAGTGCGCTAAGGATAGGATGTATCAGACTCGGAATTCTAGGAATAAGCGTGAAAGAAGGTAATCGTTATTATGTAATGTTAACGGTGTTTTGATAAGCTGTAGCCTAGCGTTATTAAAAGACTTAATAAGTTTAACTATGAACTAAAAGAGGGAATGGGACTGGAGGGCTTCAGGCTAGTCCTCACAAGGGCTGCCTGAAGCTTTCTAGTCCCTCTAGGCCCGTCGCGGTGGCGGTGAGTATGCCGTCGGTGGGGCGAGGTAGTAAGGTATCTGAGGTTATGAAGCTACTAGCCAACGAGGTCAATCTTAAAATACTTTCCATACTTTCAGTTAAGCCTAGCTATGTTAGAGAGTTATCTAGAGTTCTAGGGAGAGATGAAACAGATATCGCGAGGAGGCTGAGTAGGCTTAGCGATGCAGGTTTGGTTAAAGGAACCTGGCTTAGGGTCGGGGATAAAAACGTAAAAGTTTACGAGCTAGCTGTAAGGTCGTTCAAGGTCTCTTTTAGCGAGGGCGGGGCTGAAGTAGAGCTGGGAGGCGGAGAGAGCTTAAGGTTCAAAGTGAGTAGCGTGTTCGAGCCACCGCGCTATGGGCCCTTAGTAGGTAGGGGTAATGAGCTTAAGTTCTTTCGCGAGGCTTCCAAGCCTATTATACATGTTTATGGTCCTCCCGGGATAGGAAAATCGCATTTAGTATCGCATTTTATCCGTAACAACGGTTTACCTGCTTATTGGTATAGCGTTAGTGATGATACCACAGCATCTGCTTTCTCGACAAAACTGGGATTAGTGCTGGCAGCATTAGGGTATAAAGAAGGTGTTGGAGGCGATTGGGGGTCAAGTATAGCCGAGGTCCTAGCTAGGGGTATAGAGGCTACAGGTTTAACGCTGATCATAGACGACATACACCTTGCAGGCCGGGATCTAAAGTCTCTCATATTTGGAATAGCTGAGGCGATAGAGAGTGCTAAGATCTTCATAATTTCGAGAGAACGGTTTGAAGAGGTTTCCAGGATGCCGGGGAAAGTAGCCGAACTCAGGCTGGGCCCTCTCGACTTAGAATCTTTCACTAGCCTCATGAAGTCGCACGGAGTAACTGATGACTCGAAGATAGTAGAGGTTTATAGGAGGTGGGGTGGGATACCTGGGCTGGGAAAACTGATCGCAGAGAACTTGAGGAGGGGGATGCCCCTCTTAGACGCCTCGGACTCAGCGTTGCAAGCTTACCTCGAGGGCATACTTGCATCAATGCCTCAAGACTATGTGAGGTTAGCTGAAGTGCTTTCTATAGCGAAGGCTCCCGTACCTAGCCGTGTACCGTGTAGAATTGCAGGGACCGAATGTAGGAGGGCGTTGAAGAGACTTTCATACTATGGACTAGCTGACATAAGGGGCGAGTATGTATCGCCTCGGGGCATCCTGATTAGGTATTCTAGGAATTTAAGCCCCGAGAAGAGAGAGGCTTATGCTAGAAGGCTTTCACAAGCCCTACTAAACTCTAAGGAGTTTATAGCTAAGTTTAGAGGCTTCGAGTTAGCATCTCGAGAATGCATTTTAGACGTTCTCTCCAAAGCCATTAGAAACCGCTTCCTCTACACCCTTACATGGCCCTTCTATAACCCTCCCAGGTACATAGCATCTATAGACTCGGCTTTAAGGTGTAGGACCTCCCTTAGGGACTTCATGATGCTGAAAGCCGAGCTAGTTACCATGAAGCTCGCCCTCGACGGGGATGCTAAGCACTTCATAGAGAATATCAAGGAGCCGATAGACTTCTTTAAGAGGAAAGACAAGCCTATATACGTTAAACTCAGCGCTATAAAATGCGCTTTCGAAGCTTTTCGGGGTAACTTCGAGGGCGCCAAGGAGGCTTTGGAGGTTTACAGAGAATTTCAGAGCCTTCCTAAGAAGTGGAAGAGGCCCTTAGCGATACACATAATAGCTAATGTTGGGATCGCTTTATATTTCATAGGTATGGATGCTAAGGCTAAGAGCCTGTATAACGAGCTTAGAAAGCATGTTATAGAGACTGACGACGTTGAAGCCTATATTCTTACGGAGGCGGCTACTACGGAGGACATCAGACTTCGAGGGGAGATCGACTTAGTACCTCAAAAAGCTAAGCCTGTCATAGAGGCTTCAAAGAAGCTGGGGCTGAAGCCCGCTATTAACATGGCGTCTCTAAGCCTCACATTCTACTATCTTTATAAGGGAGATCTTGAAAGGGCTGAAAGACAGCTTAGAGAGACTATGTCTAACATGGTTCTAGGGGCTTATAAGGGTTCGACGTTCATAGCGGCCGCCTTTATAAACTTGCTTAAGGGTGATATGAACGGCTACGAGAGATATAGAAGCGAAGCTTCTAGGCTCTGTGCTGATGGTAAGGCTAGTTATATAGACTGTCTAGCGCTTAAGGCTGTAGACATGGCGGTTAAAGGGTTTAGAAACGAAGCTTATAAAATTATAAATGAGGAAATGAAGCTCTATGCAGGGCCCAGGATGATAGCTGAATTAGTTATAGAGAGGCTTGGCAAGGCCCACTAGAGTTATGACCTATCATACCACGATTGAAATTCTTGGTGACGCTAGGATTGAACCTTTACCACCTCCTACCTGGAGATCTAAAAGCTTCGCTAAATAAGATAGAAGAGTTCCTGAGAGTTAAACCCCTATACTTCGATTTCGAGGCGGGCGAGTTTGTATGGTTAAATACGAGAGAGATACCATTCAGGGAGGTTTATGTAAGGAGTAGGGATTATAGGAGGGTTGCGAGAGCCATAGTGGAGATGGAAATTAGGGGTGCTCCAGCAATAGGCGTTGCTGCTGCCTACGGGCTAGCCCTAGCAGCACTTGAGGCCTCCTCTAGGCCTTCAGAGTTCATGGAAGTTGTAAGTGAGGCTAGAAAGCTATTAGCATCTACTAGGCCTACAGCTTTCAACCTGTTCTGGGCGCTTGACAGGGTTTACGGGGCGATCTACAGGTTCTACGAGTCGCGGGGTGTCGATGCTGCTGTAGGTGCTGCGCTAGCGGAGGCTACGAGGATCTACGTTGAAGACGTAGAGTCTAACATAGCAATTGGTAGGGAAGGCGCTAAGCTCATAGAAGATGGTGACACGATACTCACGCACTGTAACACTGGATCGCTAGCTACAGCAGGCTTTGGCACAGCCCTGGGGGTAATAAGGTATGCTTGGAGAGAGGGTAAACGGATCATGGTGATAACCACAGAGACACGACCAGTACTCCAGGGAGCTAGGCTTAACGTGTGGGAGCTCAAAAAGGAGGGAATACCTTTCAAGCTTATAGTGGACTCTGCGGCAGGACTAGTACTAGAGAGGGGTATGGCTGATAAGGTGATCGTGGGAGCAGATAGGATAGTGTCTACAGGCCACACAGCCAATAAGATAGGCACCTACATGGTAGCATTGGCGGCCTCAAGGGCTGGTAAGCCCTTCTACGTTGCAGCTCCAAGTAGTACCTTCCAGCCGGGCTCCAAGCCCGAGGATATAGTGATCGAGGAGAGAAGCCCAGAGGAGGTTCTAGGAGTTCTATCTGAAAAGGGCTTTGTGAGAATAACTATGGAGGGTGTCGAAGCCTATAATCCCAGCTTCGACGTGACGCCGCCAGACCTCATAACGGCCTTCATAACGGAAAGGGGGATCATAGAGAAGCCATTCGAATCTAATATACCCAGGGTACTTGGATGGGAGTAGGCCTAGAAAAACCGCTACTATAAACCCTTCACCCGGACTACATGACTATGGGGATAGTACTTGGCAGGGCCCCCTTGCAGCATAGACGAGGTTAAACCGCCTTCAGAGGGCTCGCTGCTCGATTACAAGAATGGCAAGCTAATAGTACCCAATAACCCGGTTATAGCCTATATAGTCGGAGACGGTGTAGGACCTGAGGTCGTAGAGAGCGCTAGAAAGGTTCTGGATGCAGCTATAAAACGAGCCTATGGGGGCTCTAGAAGAATAGTATGGTGGGAGTTAGTAGCTGGTAGCAGGGCTAGGGAACTCTGTGGGGAGCTTCTACCGGAAGCAACGCTTGAGGGTCTCAGGAAGGTTAGGGTAGCTCTTAAAGGGCCCCTCGAGACTCCGGTGGGCACAGGGTATAGGAGCTTAAATGTCACCATAAGACAGGTCCTAGACCTCTACGCTAACATAAGGCCTGTGAGGTACTACGGACAGCCGGCTCCCCATAAATACGCTGACAAGGTTAACTTCGTGATATTCAGAGAAAACACTGAGGACGTATACGCGGGGATAGAGTGGCCTCACGATAGTCCCGAAGCCGAGAAGATGAGAAGTTTCCTGGCTAAGGAGTTGGGAGTGGAGATTAGGAGTGATGCTGGGATAGGTATCAAGGTGATCAGCGAATTTGCCACGAAGAGGCTTATGAGGAGAGCCCTCGAGTGGGCTATACGTAACGGTAACAGAGTAGTTACTATAATGCATAAGGGCAATATAATGAAGTATACTGAAGGGGCATTCAGGAAGTGGGCTTACGAGGTGGCGCTAGAAGAGTTTAGAGAGCACGTTGTGACCGAGGAAGAGGTTAGCAAGGCTTATGGGGGTAAGGTGCCTGAGGGCAAGATACTAGTCAACGATAGGATAGCGGACAACATGCTACAACAGATAATAACGAGGCCCTGGGACTACGAGGTGATAGTGGCTCCTAACCTAAACGGCGATTACATAAGCGATGCCGCTAGCGCCCTAGTAGGCGGTATCGGCATGGCTGCAGGCCTAAACATGGGTGACGGTAAGGCGGTGGCCGAGCCGGTGCACGGCACGGCTCCTAAGTATGCCGGGAAGGACCTAATAAACCCTTCAGCCGAAATACTAAGCGGGGCCCTACTAATCGGGGAATTCATGGGTTGGAGGGAGGCTGCAAAACTCGTGGAGGAGGCTATTAGGAGGGCTATAGCTAGCCGGAAGGTCACACAGGACCTAGCCCGTCATATGCCCGGCGTTACACCTCTCAAGACGAGCGAGTACACCGAAGTCCTGATAGGCTACATAGAGGAGATAGAGACCGGCGAGACGGGATAGTAAAGGTTAGAAAGAGGGTGTGGGTAGCCACTGGGCTATGTAAGCTAAAGCCGACGCTAGCAAGCCGGGAAGCAGGCTGGGTATCCAGGGTCTGTGCATAACGGCTGCAGGTAGCGTGACGAGGGGGGCTACCGCTACCAGAAGCCTGATTGCGAAGTCTACGTCACCGGCTCCCGGGAGCCCTAATAGCTGTGACGACGACAGCGTCTTCTCCATAAACTTTAGGGTATAGACTGCTAGAGCGGGGGCTGCAGAAGATACTAGAGCAAGCATGATGGCAGGGCCCTTAAGTTCCCTAGCCTTAACCCTAGCCTCAACGATCATTCTGTATGTAGTGTCAAGCGCCTCCCCTACACCAAGCTTACCGGCCCTCTTAGAAGCTCTCAGTATAGCCTTTACCACCTGGCTTGCTACAGGCTCAGCTTCTCGCAGGGGTGCTTCGTAGTCTAGCCCATACTTAGCGTTATCTGCAGCTCTCTTCAGCATAAAGAGGGCTCTAGCTTCCCTCGAGGACTGCCAGGCAGCTAGAACCTCTACTATTAAGGCTAGAACAGTGCCTAGAGCTAAAGCTTTAATAGGGTCTAAGTTGAGGACGGCTGCCATAACTATGAGTGGCGCGGAGTAAGCTACTGCGAACACCGGTGCTGGAGGCCTCCCCTCGCCCAGGCTAGGCCTTAAAGCTAGTGCTATTAAAGCTAGAGCCAAGGCTGAGATGGCTATAATTAGGGGTATAGCTCCTACCATGCTAGTAGACGACATGTAAGCTATAGGTACTGCGGCGGCTAGGGAGACTGTTAGAGCAGCTCCTAACTCCCCAAGCCCCCTCACCATGTTATGATAACTCTCCCAGCTCGACCTGACAGCATCTAGGGAGTTCCTGAGTAGCAGCAGGGTAAGCTGGCTCCTAGAAGCCCCCAGCTTCTGAGCATGGAGGTAGTCGTCTAGGATGG
This sequence comes from Aeropyrum sp., assembly GCA_015523465.1. GTDB lineage: Archaea > Thermoproteota > Thermoprotei_A > Sulfolobales > Acidilobaceae > Aeropyrum. The sequence goes on along the minus strand of WAKF01000023.1, from coordinate 24,625 downwards.
AAGCTAAGGTCCTAGACCTAGTGGTGGACGCTAGAAAGCTTAGTGCCCTCTCCGGATCAACGCCCATCCTCATAACGGCCCTGAGCCTCTCACCCTCGAACCTAACCCACTTAAACTCGCTTCCTGAAGCTGCTTCGGCGATCAAGTCTGCTATATGGCTTGTGGTAGGGGTGTAAGGTAGTAGATATGCTAGTAAAGCTGGCACCTCCCTATCAACCATAGAGCCCCACGTCCATGCCCAAAGCTTGGGTAGTAGCGTTAGGAGTATCCATACCGATGCCGCCACTATAGCGAGCCCCAAGCCCACATACCCGGCTAATGAGGCAACGATAAGCCCCGCTACTATAGGGGTTAATAGCATAGCAGCTAGAGCAACGGCCCTGAAATACTTAGCCGGAGTCACTCCTACCTCCAGAGGGTCTACAAGCCTCGGCATAACCTTCCTAGCGATACTAGATTCAACCCTCCCAATAACTCCTCGGCGTGCCCTAGAGTACCTAGCAATCTTAATGCCCACTATTAGCCACCCCCACCTAAGGGCTACCGTACCTCTCAGCGTAGAACCTAGTTATACCTCTAAAGAAGGACTCAGGCGGTTCTCCAGCTAGCCTCTCTAAGAGTGAAGCCCTCTCTTCAAGCTCCTCTACCGGGTTGCCCGTAACATCCGGTATTCTCTCCCTAGCCCTAGCTAGACTCTCGCTCCTCTCAACAACATCCCTTGCAACATCGGGCTCGAAAGAATCTTCATGGGGATTCCACTTAAAAATGTACACTATCTCGTCGCCTTGTATCTCAGCTATAGTGAAAACCCTCCTCCTAGCCCTCCCGCCAGGACCAGGTAGCCTTTTAATATGTACTATAGACCCTATAAGCGTAAGGAAGAGTGGAGGTAACGATATAGGTTCTAGCTGAAGCCTCAACACAGCCCCTTCAGGCGAGTCCGCGTGCATTGTTGTCATAGACCCGTGACCGCTAGCCGCAGCCTGGGCTAGAAGCCGGGCCTCCCTACCCCTCACCTCCCCCACTATCACGTATTCAGCCCTCCTCCTTAGAGCAAATTTAAGAAGCTCCTCAAGGCCAATGTCCTCGATCTGCTCTCCAGGGGTTTTAGGCCTGGTAACTAACGCGTCCCACCTAGGCACGGGTAACACTAGTTCCGGCGTATCCTCTATAGTGACGACCCTATAGAACGGGGGTATGAGGCTCGCTAGGGACTGAAGCAACGTCGTCTTCCCGGCCCCCATAGAACCTACTATCAATATGAACTGTTGGCTTTCAACCAGCATCCAGAGATAAGCAGCGGCTAGCGGCGAGATTACTCTGGAGGCTATAAGATCCCCTAGGGTTATAGGCTTCTCCGGATACTTCCTCACTACAAAACTACTCCCAAACCTTGAAACTTGCCTGGAGAAGGAAACTGCAACCCTAAACCCCTCACCGGTCAAACCCTCAGCTATAGGAGCTGATAGGCTCACAGCCTTTCCAGCCTTCCTAGATAGCTGTATAGCTAAAGAGTCGACCTCATCCTCATTAAGCCTCAAGTCAACACTAATCCACCTATCCGCCATAAGCCTGTGTATAACAGATACGTCTCTACCGGGACCTTCAACAGCAATATCCTCTACATGACTATCTATTACCAATGGATAGAGGGGCCCATACCCGCTAAGCGCTTTCTCAAGAAAGTACTTTTCCTCGGGAGTCTCAGGTTGAACTAGCCCAGCAGCCATATCACGTAAAAGCTTTTCATCTATGGGGTCCGGCTCAACGAACCTAAGCCTAGCTCCGCCAATGTCGTCGCGGTATAGATAGTACTTTACGGGGCCTATTGAATAGTGAGCGAGGATCCTCCACTCATCGGGGGGAGCCTTAGTAGCTTCATGGCTTGCATCTCTAGAAAGTAGAATCTGGCTTGGAGGATTCTTTCTAAAAAACCTTAGTATGGAGGCCATAGCCTCTCCCCCTAGCCTAGTTGAACGGGCTCGCTAACTAGGACTTGGCCATCAATGCTATAGACTACGGCTACGGCCGTAGCGATTTCGGGCACCACAGTAGTTATTGTCGTCTTTCCTCCAGGCTTCACGGTAGTGTTTAGTTGCAGTCCCATAGCTACTTCGCCTCCCTGAATGTCGTAGTATTGTACATCCAGTACTGAGATAGGCTTTCTATAGCCGTTTGTAACCTCTATGTATACTAACTTACTACCATTATCTAATACTGTGTAAGAGACCCTCAGGAAGACAGTCTCGCCGGCAGCTATGAGGGATTCACTACTAACTTGGAAGTACTGGTAAACTAGTAGTCCGCCTACAATGGTTATTGCTATGAGGATTACAGATGCTATGAGGGGGGAGAGGCCTTTTCTATACCCTTTACCCTGCATGCCTCTCAACCGAAATGTGAGTATAGGTGCTTCTCGTCGAAGTTTCTTGGATTATGGAAAGAGATATAAGGCTTGGATTCAGGGTCTTAAGGGGGTCTACTATGGATGAAGTGCTCGAGTATGTTGAAGAATGTAAAGTGAAGCCTGAGATGGACGTTGACGACTTAATTTCCTGCTATCATAGGATACATGGGTTCATGGCAGGTCATTTAGTAGAAGCTATTTCAATCCTTGAGGAAGGTGTGCCTAGAAGTAGGGTGAGAGTATTAACTTTTACTGGAAACCTAGTTGCTACGGGTCTTAGAGGGATTCTTGCTCAGCTTCTAGATGAGGGCATATTTAACGTAGTTATAACTACAGCGGGAGCCTTAGACCATGATATAGCTAAATTTATGGGAGCCAGATACTATAAGGGAAGGTTTGAGCTAGACGACGAAGAGGTATATAAGAGGGGGTTCCATAGGCTGGGTAACGTGCTAGTGCCTATAGAAGGTTATGGCCCCCTCGTAGAAAAATTTGTAGGACAGCTAGTATCAAAGCTGGGCTCCGGAAGCTATGGAGTTTACGAGTTGCTAAAGGTTGCAGGGGAAGAGATGAAAGAGGACCCAAATTCCATTCTGGGGGCGGCTGTTAGAAGCGGTGCATATGTGTTTGTGCCTGGATGGCCTGACGGTGCTTTTGGCACCGCTCTATTCATGGAGGCTAAGAGGCTTGGAGTAAACTTGACAGTCAACTATTTCAAGGATATGGAGGTGTTAGCAGACATATTCTTCCCCCGGAAAGGCGAAGCTCTAGCCCTTATAGTGGGTGGGGGTATAAGTAAACACCATGCAATATGGTGGGCACAGTTTAGGGAGGGACTTGACTGGGCCGTATACATTACCACAGCAGTGGAGTATGATGGAAGCCTAAGCGGGGCTCACCCAAGGGAGGCCATCTCGTGGGGTAAGATAAAGGCGCGTGCTAGGAAAGTGGTAGTCTACGGCGATGCCACAATTATGTTACCGTTCATAGCCTATAGACTTGTAAAGTTGAAAAAGACTGGGAAGGTCCTACCCCCCCTCGAAGTCTAGGCATATTAAGCTTGAGGTATAATGTAACCCCTTTATTAACCCTAAACGTAAAAAATTCTATTAGGCTCTGTGAGGCCGCCACGTACCCGTCCTGACTTGGGGGTGTCGTTCGAGGTTGGCTAGGAAGAGGAGGGGGAGAGGAGCTGTAACAGCGGCCGACGAGAAGTATAGGAGTAGGACTGTAGCCGAGATGATAGCTAAGCATAGGGAGTTCGCTGGCTTCCAGAACCCTGCGAGAGCGTTATATCAGACTGTGAGGGAGCTCGTTGAAAACTCGCTAGACGCCACAGACACGAAGAGAATCCTCCCGTGGATCTATATATCAATAAGGGAAGTTCCTAGGACCGGGAGTACTAACGGGGCCCGGCCTTGGTACGTCGTCACGGTAGAGGATAACGGTATAGGCGTGCCCCGGACCGTCCTCCCCCAGGCATTCGGCAGGGTGTTGTATAGTAGCAAGTACGTTATAAAGCAGACTAGGGGAATGTTCGGCCTCGGAGTTAAGGCTGTAACCCTCTACGCTCAGCAGACGACAGGGTCTCCTATAGAAGTCTACAGCTCCACCGAGGGATCCCAGTATGTTTACATGATGAAGATAAGGATCGATACTAGCAGGAACACGCCTCAGGTCCTAGAGGTTGGTGAGTGGGGTAAGAAGGTTGGGTGGAAGGGTACTAGGGTCTCTGTTAGGATAGAGGGCGACTGGAGAAGGGCTAAGTCAAAGATAATAGAGTACGTTAGGAGGACCGCAATCATAGCGCCCTACGCAGAGATAATATTCGAGACCCCAGACGGCGAAATATACTATTACCCTAGAACTACAAAGAAGATGCCCGAGCCCCCTAGAGAGGCTAAACCCCATCCTCACGGAGTCAACCTAGAGGACCTGAGAGAGATTGTTAGAGCCACCCCTGCAAAAACCCTCAAAGAAATGCTAATCACTGAGTTCCAAAGTGTAGGCGAAAAGAGCGCTGAAGAGTTCCTATCGAAGTACGGCTTCGACCCAGACATGAACCCTAAGGAGCTGCTGAAAAGGGATAATGAAGAACTTCTTGTTAAGTTCGTGGAAGCACTATCACAGTTTAAATTCAGGTCCCCTAAAAGCGATTACCTCAGCCCCCTGGGAGCCGAGATTATAAGAGAGGGCTTAAAGAGGATGTTCGCCCCCGAGTGGGTTGAGGCCATTACAAGGCCTCCTAGGTCCTACAAGGGCCACCCATTTATAGTTGAGGTGGGGATAGCTTATGGGGGGGCTATAAAGCCTCTGGAGGAACCGCTTCTACTGAGATACGCCAATAAGATACCGTTACTCTACGAGGAGAGGGAGGACGTCTCTTACAAGGTGGTGAAGTCGATAAACTGGAAGAACTATAACGTTGACTTCCCCGCTCCCTTGATAGTCTTAGTTCACATAGCGAGCACTAAGGTGCCGTATAAGGGGCTGGGGAAGGAGAGCATCAGCGAAACACCAGAGCTTGAGAGTGAGATTAGGAACGCTGTGCAAGAAGTAGCTAGGAAGCTTAAAGTCTACATTGCCCGGAAGACTAGAGAAGAGGAGGCTAAGAGGAAAGCTGAAGCTCTAGCCCGCTATATACCCGAGGTTGCTTGGAGCCTAGCCATGCTATCAAAACCGCCTGAAAAGTGGAGTCCTCCTAAGCCCGAGGAGGTAGCTACCTTTAAGGAGAAGCTTATAGACATAGTGGCTAGCAAGATTAAGATAGCTGGTATGAACGATGAAGAGGTTAGGAGAATAGTCAAGGAGATAGCGGATAGCGTGGAAGTCGAGTAAGGGGTGTAGAGGGCCGTGAGTGGGGGCCACGAGCCTTTCGTAGATGAGGTCGATCTTAAGGCTAGATTGAAAGCTGCTAGGATAATGCACGAGAAATTCTCTCCGCTGATAAAGGCTGTGCTTGACGGTAAGCCCCCAAAGCTAGTAATACCTAAGAGGACGTTAGCCAATACTGTATTCGACCCTGAAAGGGGCATCCTATCGCTGGGAGAGGAAGTTCTAGAGAGAGAGTTCCTAGACCTAGGGGAGTCTAGGAGGTTCATGCAGACTCTTCTTATGGCTGCCATAATATACCAGTCACTAATAGAGAACGAGTACCCCACTATTAGAGATTTATACTACAAGGGTAAACACACCATCGTCTATAGGGATATGAGAGGGAGAAGAAGGGAGGAGAACACTTGGGACGAGCAGAAGGAAAGTGACTCTGTAATACAGGATGTTGAGGTCTATACCGGGCTCTTCAGGGAGGACATGTTGATATTGAGTAAGGAGAAGGGTAAAGTCGTAGGTAATATGAGGATCAGAAGCGGGGGAGACGTTATAGACCTTTCGAAGCTAGGGCATGGAGCCTACGCTATAGAGTCAACTGCAGACCTCATCGAGATACTAGACGTGGATGCAGAGTTCGTGCTGGTTGTCGAGAAGGATGCAGTGTTCCAACAGCTACATAGGGCCGGCTTCTGGAGAAGATACAAGTCAATCCTCATCACCGGCTCAGGACAGCCAGATAGGGCTACTAGAAGGTTTGTCAGAAGACTCCACGACGAACATGGACTCCCAGTCTACGTGATCACAGACAGCGACCCCTATGGCTGGTATATATACTTTGTCTACAAGGTTGGCAGCATAAACCTCAGCTACGAGAGTGAAAGACTAGCGACACCGAAAGCCAGGTTCCTGGGAGTGCAAATGTCAGACGTCTTTGGTTACGGGTCCAAAAAGCCTTATCTTAGCGAGGCTGAGAGGAAGAAGTTCATAATAAAGGCTACTGATAGAGACATTAAGAGGGCCAAGGAGCTTCTAAAGAACTATCCATGGATCTATAAGAATAGGCTGTGGAAGAGGGAGATAGAATTATTCCTGAAGCGCAAGGTTAAGCTGGAGATAGAGGCTATAGCTAGCAAGGGTATAAGGTTCTTCGCGTTCAAGTACATCCCTGAAAAAATCGAGACGGGGGACTGGATAGAGTAATCTTATCCTAAGAGATCATTTAGGGGCACGTTGACCTCGGGCACTTTGAAGCGTGGCATGTGCCTGCTGGTCCTGGGCGGGTAAAGCTTCCCCTTGAGCCCCCTCTCCCTCACCTCGTTCTTACTAACAACCCACCCCTCACGCCACGTGCCCACCTTGATACACTCGTCACTATCATAGTCTACCAGTACTGCAGCTACCTTCCTAGCTCCAAGCCTTCTAAGAGCTTCAACTCTATGATGTCCATCTAATATGACCATTGTCTTATAGTCTACTAATATAGGTCTTATTTGAACGCCCTCCCTCACAAGGCTTTCCTGGAGCATCTTGACCCTCTCTTCAATCACCATTTCATGGGGTTTTAGGTTGTCGAGGAGTATGAGGGCTATAGGATACTTGCAGTTGTTAGAGTCTGAGTCAACATACCCTATAATTGTGTACGCCAGTCCAACTGCCCCACCCTCCAAGCCTTCCCACACAAAACCTCCCAGCCCCTAGCAATCATGGGAATGTGAGCTTTATCACCCCATGTAAATACCTGTAGTGCCTAGTATAACGTTGGAAGGACAGGAAGGCTAAAATAGTAGATTCATTAGCAGGGTTCACTTTCTACATGTTAGCGGGAATAAATGATTGATATTATTACAATTTAGATAATTAATTACCCTCACGATTTTCGAGGTCTCGCCCGGCATGTATGATATTGTTTATAATAATATATAGTGAGAATACGATTGATGTGATACCCCACGAGAGCTGAAGTAGTATCACTACTTTTAAAGCATTTAAACCCCATCCTACTAGAAATGATGCCCTAACAGGCATTTCATATAACAATACATAACACGTTATTAGACCTAACGAATTATTATATTTATACAGTATTAATGTATATGTAATTCCAAGAAATAATATATCATCAAGTTTTATATTACCAGTCAGTAAAGGCGCTCCATATAATAATATAAATGATAATGAAACTAGAGGAATAGATGATGGGCCAAAGCTACGCGATAAGAGGTTAAGAGGGAAGGCCTGGATAAACGTGAACCACATGATCCCTGCAAGAAACCAGACTAGAAGGGATACTACTGGTAAAAGGCGTAAAGGTACACTGTTAAACCACTCCGGCGACGAATAATACGCATACCTAATGGTAGCTTTAACAGCCTCGTTAAAGGGGTTAGTACCATTGAGGATATAGGAGGCTATCCCAAGCACTACAGCGGCAAGGGTTATAATAGCTGAAGAAAAGACTAGACTTTCAAGAAAACCATTAGTAGTAAGCCCGAGACACCGTATAAACCCTGCTTCACTGCATACACCGACATATCGGTGAATTATGTAAGCAGTGAGAAGGAATAATATAATGGCAGCGACTATATAAATGAACGTGAAAACTGGGTTCGAGATAAGCGGTGGCCCGAGCTTGAGCGCTAAAATAGAGCCTAAATAAATATAAAGATATATAATAATATAATACAATATAGCGGACGCCAGTATTCTCAGCTTATCAGCATATGAAACAGCCATGATAGCTACCTCCATCACGGACTAACAATGTCAGCATCATTTAAATGATAATGGTGAGCGATAAGGTATAATGTGTGGCGTATAAATATTAAAACTGTTAGAAATAGAGATAAATTGAAGGTAGTGGAGCGAGTAAGGACGAGTCTTAATCTTGTGAGCATTAATCATGTTATGTTAACATATCTATATTATGATTATAATATAATATTATATAATAAGTTAAATTGATTGTTTATCGCTGTTGACACGCTAAAGCCTCCAACACTAAGAGCATCATGTCTCCAGCTAAGACAAACGTTTATAAAATGTCAAGTGGACATTTAGGTTAATTGTTAAAACACAACACTACATGATAAGAAAGATATGATAACAAGCGAGGAGATAGTATCTTACGCATGGTTGTAAGTCATAAAAAGCTAAACCAACCTTCCATGCATACGGCTATGCTCAAGGATCAATATGATTTAACTTAGAATAAGTAGTGTGGTGCGGCGGCCGGGATTTGAACCCGGGACCTCCGGCTTGGCAGGCCGGCGTCCTAGTCCAGGCTAGACGACCGCCGCTCAGGCCCGGTGTGGGTAGTGAGGCTGTCTGTGCCTTTAACCCCTACGGGGGCTTACGTGCTTAAGTCTGCATTGTTTCGGGCCTTGCCCCTAGAGTATGTTATTTGGGACTGTAGTGGGAGGGGGTATGCATTATTGTTTAAGTCCTGTGGAGGGTTATGTTAGAGTGTTAGGCTGGGGAAGTGCTGTAGATGGGGAGGTGGTGGCTGTGCATAGGAGATTCTACGAGTTAGACTTATCACCAGATTTTCGTAGGGACCTTAGGGATACGCTGGCTGAGATGATTCATCCTGTAGAGGCTAGTCTGTTTCTGTCTAGGAGGGGGTGTGATACCTGCGAGGATACGCTGGAGTTGATGAAGGCGATAGAGGATGAGGCGCCTGTTAGGGATGGCAGGAAGCTTTTCAAGCTCAATGTGTACTGGAGGGAGGATCCGGGGGCTTTAGAGGCTTTTAAGAGGGAGAGGGTTGAGAGGGTTCCTACAGTATCCTTTATCGAGGGTTATGCTAGGTGGACTGGAATACCTGCGGGGGAGGAGATCAGGGCTCTAGTGGAGGTTATAATGAGGATGAGTGAGAGAGAGTCGGGTCTCGAGGATTCTACTAAGGAGGAGCTTAAGAGGCTAAAGGGTAGGGTCCACATAGAGGTTATAATAACGCCCAGTTGCCCCTATTGCCCCTACGCCGTCCTACTATCCCACATGTTCGCATACGAAGCCTACGTAGGAGGCAACCCCGTGATACTATCTGAGGCCGTCGAGGCCTACGAGAACACTGACATAGCCGATAAGTATGGGGTTATGAGTGTGCCTAGCATAGCAATTAACGGTCAACTAGTATTCGTAGGTGTACCCTACGAAGAGGACTTCATAAACTATGTGAAAGCGGCGGCTGAGGGTAGGCTTAGAGTGAGAGGTCCTATAGAGGCTGGAGAGGCGGAAAGCCTCTAGATACTACTCCGCCCAAGCCTAGCTCTAAGCTTGAACTTCGCCTTAGGACGTAACCGTACTTTTATGTATCCGCAGAAGCATGGTGGCAAGGGGACGCTAACTCTAGGACCTCCAGGCATCTCGGTTATTTCACCCCCCGGTCCCAGAACCTCTATGGAGTCTGTAGGCCCTGGCGGGTTGAAGTGGACCCTCCCGCCTTCAGAGCCCTCTAAGGTAAGAGCTTTGAATCTAATTTCACCGCCTCCAGCGTAAACCACTATAGCGTGGGCCGATACACCATAGAAGTTGAGAGGGGTTCGGGGGCCTTCAACGGCTTTCCACTCAACGAGGCTCTCAGCTAAAGCTCTAAAAGCTGTATCGCTTCCTCCAGCAAGAAGTCTTAGGGGAGTCTTCGCATTTATTCTCATAAGCCCCCTCGTAAGCTCGAGGGTAAAAGGCTCCTTAGATGCAAGGGCTAGCCTGCGCGGGCCTAACGATAAGGTAAGAGCCGTAGCTTCAAATAAGCCTTCTCTAAAATAACATGATGACAGAGGCTCCGCGAACGAGTTTAAATAAAGTAGCCTCACCTTAACCTTTGCAGCTCTTAACCTGAACTCAAGCTCCCTAGAGCCTGGTACAAGCAATATAGACCCGCCACTCTCGTAACCCGTCCACCCACCCGCTAGCTTGTAGACTCTCCACAACCCTACCCTGGTATAACGGCCTTCAGACTCGGCTAACCCTCCTATCACCAACTTTCCTTGAGAACCTGGCTGAGTCGCTGTGAAGCACCTTAAAGGCTCATAAGTTATTAGTTGGTCTAGGCCCGGAGGAGCTAAAGGACCCCACTCGCTCTCAATGCAACCTCGAGTCTCTGCTTCAACAGGCGTCAATGTCCTCCATGACAATGGGTTAAAAAAGCCATTAGCGTCTTCGCCGTCAATAGCTTCGAGCAGCCCCTTCGCGACGTCTCTAGGATCTATTTTTTCCAGTTTCAAAGGAAACCTGGAAGGAGCCTCAAGGTATGGCGCTTCAAGCCCCTCTCCGCTAGTATAAGGGCCGCAAGCAAGCTTAACATCATTAAAGCTAGGAGCCCCCTCAATGGAGGCCAATGCATAGCCTGGAACAGCCTTCCTAATCCTTGAGACCCAATCTATGCTAGGCATTAACACGCCATCAAAGCAAACTCTCAATAAGAGCACCCGCCCTCTCAACATCAATACTCTTAAACACTATATAAAGCCTCCCAGAATCCTCATCCAGGTCTACAATGCCTCCGAGAGCTTCAGCATCTTCAGCTAAGCCGTGTAAGCTCTCAATGCCGCCAGAAACTAATATGGAAACCTTTAAACCTCCCTCTAAACCCACAACGCTAATCTTAACCCTACCATCACTACTAAATCCTACCACCTTAATCCTCTCTACGATAGAACCCTCAAAACTCCTAAACCTCTCTACAACCCTCGAAACACGGTAACCCCGAACCTTCAAGGCTAGAGAAACATCCTCCGTCCACCCCAAGACCAAACTCACCCATACACAAGCTAGAGGTGTTACGGCTAAAATGGTGTGGGGGAAGGCACGTCCGTGACCGCGGTAATCTCGTCATACATCAGGTGGGGGCAAGTCTCGTCATCCGTGCCCCTAAACCGCTACAGTTACCCTAGGGAATTAACTTCTTAATCCCGCATTAAATCCTAAGAATCACTAGGGTGGCAGTGACGAATTACTCCCGGCCTGAGCCCTCGAGGCTATGACGACAACTTACCCAGCCGAGCACCCAATTAGTTCAACCTTGATTTGCTACCACTCGCTCTCACGAGGGTCTAGTAAAAGATATGCGACTATATTATTTACATCCACTATGAGTACTCTTCTTAATCTAAAACGCCGTAGAGTAGCTTCAGCTCTTCCAGGGTTAGAGGCTCCCCGCGCTTCATCTTCTCCGTTAACTCCTTCTTCTTCCTTTCAATCTCCTCTAATTCGACTCCCTTAGCTATGGCAAACTTTATCTCAGCTAACTTCTTCTCTAGCTCCCTCCTCTTCGACTGTAGTTCGTCTATCTTAACAGTAAGCTCGTCTATAGCCTTGCTGCGCTCATCTATCTTAACTGTTAGTTCGTTGATCTTGGAGTTATAGTCTTCTATGGCCCTTGTAACCTCTCCCAGCTCAGCCTTAAGCCTGCCAGCCTTCTCCCTAAGCTCGTTAATCTTCTCCGTCAACTCTCTATTCCTAAGGATTAGGGCTTTCACCTCAGCCTTGAGTTCTATAAGTGATAGGACCTGTTGCCTAGCCTTCTTAACTCTCTCAACGATCTCCTCAAGCCTAGCTATCTCATCAATAATCCTTCTTTCCTCCTCAGGCGCTAAAAGCCTCGTCTGCATTATCATCTCTAGCTCCTCAATCCTCTTTTGAAGTCTCTTAACGCTCACTTTAGCAATATTACTACCGCCCTCCTTAGCAACCAAGTTCTGAAGGACCCTCAACTGATCCCTCTTTATAATCAACTCTTCCCTAGCTTTCTTCCTTTCCTCCTTAAGCCTAGCTAGGGCGTCTAGAACCCTCTTCCTCTCATCTCTAAGCGTCTTAAGCCTTTCAACAAGCTTCCTTTTCTCGTCTATAAGAACTCTTCTCTGCTGTCTAAGGCCCTTAACCTCATCTATAAGCCTTCTCCTTTCCTCCTTAAGCCTAACTATCTCGCTTCTCAAGTCTTCAAGCTGCTTAGCTATTTCGTCGGCCTCCTTCCTAAGTTCTGTAATCTTGCTTTGGCCCTGCACTCATACATCACCCAGCATGCGTCAGCCTTGATTGTAGTCTTCTCTAAGGCCTGAAGGATACCTGTAAACTCAGACCCTAAAAACCTTATACACGATATAGGGTTAGCTTGGTAACCCTACAATTTTGAAGTGGAAAAGGGCCTATGTTATACTTCAAGCTATTTTAGCTCTGGCAAGAAGTGCTATGCTCGGGTTCTCACTAAACACCTTTATAAGAGGGTCCTCAGACTTATTGTCTACGGGTAGTGTTATATAAGAGTATTCTGTGTCCATCTTCACTTTGTTATTACTTCTAGAAAGCTTTCTTTTCAAGGGAAGCCTTAAACTATCTAAAGCTAACACAGCCCCGGCCACGCTATCACCCCATTATTATAATATATTTAATAATTGAACGGAACGCTTTAAAGTTTAGATATATATACCACAGGTAAACCATATAAATATAATTTTAACGTTTTGGTATAAGGTTTAGACGTGAACTAAAAGGACCCCATTTTTAACCATCACCTTGCGAGGTTTCCCTGGGTGACAGCGGTTGACGGAGCTTAGGACCTTCATAGAGGCTTTTTTAATGGCTCTACTAATATTACTCTTTCTAGCAACTGTCATATTCCTGTCATTTACGTTATGGAGCATGACGGAACTTCCAGAAGGCCCATTTAACCCTTTCATAACTGTTACTGGCTTGACGGTAGCTCTTCTAGGTCTATATGGAATTATTCGTGTTTACACGGTATTTCCTCCCCATGTAATGCTATCTCGTACTATAAAGACTTTACCATGGGAAGTAGTGTCACTATTCCAAACGAGGGATCGTGGTGAATGTAAGGGTAACATTAAAATAGTTGTTGAAGGTCCTTACTCATGTGTTAGGCATCCTCTCTATTCGTCAGTAACTTTATTCTTCTTAGGCTTAAGCTTCATTAAGGCCCCCCTACTAATAACCACAGCCACTCTCTTCATTGCATATAGGCTATTAGGATATATAGAGGAAAGATATCTAAACCAGGTAACCTGCGGTGAATACGAAAAGGCTATGAAGGGCATACCAAGTATCAACCCCCTCTTAATGATGCTCTGTATCCTGAAGGACCTAGCTAATAAGCTACGTAGAAGGGCATAGCCTGAAGGGTTCTGAAGGCCTTATTCCAAGGTCCTTAACCCTTCTATCTAGCCTCAAGAACGAAGGTATCTCCTTTCTGCCTTCAATGTAGTCGGCAAGTATTTCAGCTAGAGCCGGGGCTAGAGAGACCCCCGCCCCGTTGAGCCCAGTAGCTACTATTGTTGAAGGGCAAGTAGGGAGAGGTCCTACAGCCGGGGCTGCGTCAGGACATGATACACAGGGTACTGAGAGAACTCTATCAACTTCCCACGCGCTTGCACCTGCAACCCTTAGTGCGAGAGAGTCTAGAACAAACCCTATAGACTCCGGGTCCGGCGAGTAAAGTTCTTCGGGCCTAGTAGAGGCCCTATAACCCCCATTACCGACTTGAACCTCACCACCTCTAAATACGGCATAAAAGTCTAGCGAGTCGTCTATGAGGGCTAAAGCTTCTTCTACGTTAACTATAGCCTTTAGAAACGCTGTCTCACAGGCATATATCATAGCTGTATCCTTAGGAAGAGGTGTCCACGGCCCCATAGACAATATTATATAGTCAGCCTTTACTGTTTCGTTGCCTATAGAGACAATTCCACATTTCACCTTAGCACGTCCAACAATGTAATCCTCGACATTGCGTAGAACCTCAGCTCTCAACGAGCCCGTATCCACGATCACGGTATTAAGCCTAGCTAATGCTTCCCCTTCTTCAAGCTTAAACTCCAAGCCCTCCGGTACTCTGAAATCCCTTTTGCCTTCACTCAAAAACTCTAGGTTAACTCTAAGCTTATCCAGAGTCCTTGCAATCCCAATACTGCATGTATCACGCTTATGTATCCAGTAGAGGTTAGCCTCTACAGCCGACGACTTGAAATTTTCTCTATAAACCTCGAGAGACCTTAATGCCATGTGAATAAAGGGTTCCGGCATCAGAAGGGTCACAATCCCGGCTGATACATGGGTTGCAGATAGCCTGGATTCATCGTCTATGGCATAGACCCTAAACCCTCTAGATGAAAGGGTCCATGCGATCATAAGCCCCGCTACACCAAGTCCTACGACAGCAACCCTCAAAACACGGCCACCGAGGTCTTTACGAGTTTAAAGTGAGGCTAACAAATTATAATCTCAAGGCATCCACCACCATTAGGCGGTGACGTCATGTTAAGAGCCTTGGCTACAAACGATGATGGAGTGTGGAGCTTAGGCTTGAGGTTATTGGTGGAAAGCTTAAGGCTAGAAGGCTTCGAAGTGGAAGTCTACGCACCCTTAGGTGACTGGAGCGGCTCTAGTAAGTGCGTGGGTAAGGTTAAGCCTGTGAGCGTCTACGAAGCCCTAATATCCGGGGTCAAGGCTTATGCTATAAACGCTCCTCCCGCCCTCTGTGCGGAGTTAGCACTACTCTCCCGCAGAGAATTCGACGTGGTAGTGTCAGGGATCAACAATGGACCTAACATAGGAGTCTATGACTTCTTCTCCAGCGGCACTATAGGTGCGGGTATAGAAGCAGCCCTAAGGGGGGTTCCATCTCTAGCAGTAAGTAGCTACTGTGGAGATGACCTAAGGGACTATACGAGAGAGTGCATGGAGCCTGCTGCCAGGCTTGCAGCACGGCTTGCAACAGCTATTGCATCATCTAGGCCTGACACATACAACCTAGTCATAATAAACGCTCCTAAGCCACCCTGGAAGGGCGTTACAGCAGCGAACCTCTACATGGGAGTTCCATGGTTAGAAGCTTCTATAAGGGGGTTCGTAGCTAAGCTCTCAAGGCTTGATAGGAGAAAGTTCTACTTGGAGGCGCCTAAAGGTAGTGATGCGAGAGCCTTAATGGAAGGCTATGTATCCATAGTAGCTGTGAGGTTCGAGTCAGATGGGGTTAAGTGGGGGGTTAAGGGGCCTGAGGTTGATAAGCTTCTCTCCGTAGCCTGGCAGGCTGCCAGGGGCCTTGATGCGGCGGCGGAGCCTGGTAGGGGTGCTGGTAGAAGCTTGCAGGCTGATACTGGGGAATGCCTCCATAAGGGGGTAATGCAGGCTGAAGAGACTGAGCCTGAGGGCTAGGAATCTCGCCTCCTAGGCTATGAGCCGTCGTGCCACTGAAAGCCCTATTATACTCTCTTACGACGTCCTCGTCGCTTAAGTGTAGATATAGTTGGGTTATCCTGAGGCTGCTATGACCCAGTATCTTCTGGAGAGCCGACAAGCTCATGCCTCTCCTCAACGCCTCCGTAGCGAAAGTATGCCTTAAAACGTGAGGTCTCACACGCTTAGGATCTACCCCCGCCCTCTCAGCTAGCTTCTTTAGCCTCTTATAGACTGCCTTGTAGGAGAGAGGAATAACCCTACCTCGACCCCCCGAAAGGGCTGCAGCCTCTGCTAGAAGCATTCTCGACATAGGCCCTAGCACTACAATCCTCTCCTTACCATACTTACCCCTAACCCTAGCAACCCCCCGGGAGAGGTCTACGTCCTCGAACGTTAGGGATAGCATCTCAGAAGCCCTCATACCCGTCTCTGCAAGCAACGCCACTATCAACGCGTCGTAGAGGTCCTTCGAAGCAGCTAAGAGAGCTTCCACATCCCTCCACGAGAGAACACCCTTAAACCTCCTAGGACCTAAGGGTAAAGCTGAAAGATCCTCCCCCAAGCCTAGCCACTTGAAGAACTTCCTAACCATAATCGTATAGTAGTGGGCGGTAGCCCTAGAAACCTCGCCCCGAGCAACCTTCCTGCTTATAAGGGCAGACCATGCAACATAATCTTCCCTACCCAAGGACCCTACAGGTCTCTCAGACCCCGCAAACTCCTCGAAACTCCTCAAGGCGGCCCTATATACCTTTACAGTTTTAGGGTTGGCTCCAGAAGCCTCGAGATAATGTAGAAAGAGGTTAACGGCATCACTTAAACTTAATCCTTCAACTCCTCGAGGCGGAGGTGGCAGAGTAAAGGCTAGCCTCAACTACATCCACCCCAGTTAAAGCTTTATTGGTGATAGGGCCCTCCTAGGTGATGAGGGACGGTAGGCTTAGGCTATATAATGGGGTGTTACCTAAGCTATGTAGAAGCTCTTCAAAGGCTCCTCAGAGCCCGCCTAGTAACTACAATGTCAAACCCTATATTACCCGCTCCATCCCACTACAATACCTGAGAAGCAGGCTCCTAGGGGTGTTCTGGGTTGCCCTTATGGCGGGTGCCTAAGCCAAAGAACGAGAAGTTCCTTGGCTTTGAGCCTGGCACTAAGGAGAGGGAGCTTCTCAAGAAGAAGCTAGAGGAGATTAAGAACAAGACTGTAGAGATACCATTGATAATAGGGGGTAAAGAAGTTAAGACCGGAGACACCATAGAGATTAGGGCTCCACACGAGAAAGATAGGGTCTTGGCAATAGCACACCTGGCGGGAGAAGAGGAGATTAGGGAGGCTATTGAAAAGGCGCTTGACGCTTGGACTAAGTGGAGCGAAACTGAGTGGTATCATAGGGTAGCAGTGTTCATTAAGGCTGCAGACCTACTAGCAGGGCCTTATAGGATTGAAGCCGACGCCGTCATAATGATGAACCACTCAAAGACTCCGTGGGAGGCTGAGATAGACCTAGCGGAACTTGTAGACTTTTGGCGGTTCGGAGCTTACTATGCAAGGTTCATCTACGAGCAGCAGCCGGAGCAGGCTGAGGGCGAGATTAATAGGGTTGACTGGAGGCCTCTCGAGGGCTTTATACTAGCTGTGCCGCCGTTCAACTTCTTCAGTATAGGGGGTAACCTACCATCAGCCCCAGCGCTTATGGGCAATGTCGTCTTATGGAAGCCATCAAGGTGGGTTATCTACTCTAACTACCTGATAATGAAGATACTCATGGAGGCTGGCCTCCCTCCGGGAGTCATAAACTTCGTCCCATTCGAGTACAAGCATACTAACATAATACTCAGCCACCCAGACTTCGCAGGCCTACATTTCACGGGGAGCTACTCAACCTTTGTCAGACTATGGAAGATGATCTCTGCAAACCTGAATAAGTATAGGAACTTCCCGAGGATAGTAGGCGAGACGGGCGGTAAGGACTTCATAGTGGTCCACCCCAGCGCCGACATAAGAGAAGCGGTAGTAGCCACCATCAGAGGCGCCTTCGAGTACCAGGGCCAAAAGTGTAGCGCCGCCTCAAGGCTATTCGTACCTAAGAGCATGTGGCCCAGGTTCTGGGAGATGATGAAGGCGGAGCTCGACAAGATTAAGGTTGGCCCCGTTGACGACTTCTCAGTCTTCATGGGAGCTATAATAAGTGAGGAGCAGTATAGGAAGATAATCAGTTACATAGAATATGCTAGGCAGCACCCTGAAGAGTACCAGATAATCTATGGTGGCAAGTACGACGACAGTAAGGGTTGGTTCGTGTGGCCCACTGTGATACTAACTAACAATCCCAAGGGCAAGCTTATGACCGAGGAGATATTCGGCCCAGTACTAACAGTCTACGTGTACGACGATGACAAGTACGAAGAAACCCTGTGGATTGTTGACAAGGCCGCCCCCTACGGCCTCACAGGCAGCATATTTGCCAAAGACAGGGACGCCATTATAAAGGCCGAGAAGATGTTAAGGTACGCGGCAGGCAACTTCTACATAAACGATAAGCCTACAGGCTCCATAGTAGCCAGGCAGCCCTTCGGAGGTAGCAGGTGGAGCGGTACCAACGACAAGGCCGGCTGGTTCTTGAACCTGCTGAAGTGGGTGACGCCTAGGAGCATAAAGGAGACCCTAGTACCGCCAAAGGAGTGGAGGAGGCCTTATATGGAGCCCGAGGCTTAGCTCCCTCCTTTTTAACCTTAATTTCATAAACTTCATAATAATGCCTGGTAGGTCCTACCCGTCCTTTCTCCCTATCAACTGTTATATCTCCGGTTGGCTTCAACTAGAGGGGCTGGGTGTGTAGCCTGTGGCTTCGCAGGAAAAGACTCATATGGATTATGCGTATGAGCTCGACGTAGCAGTAAAGCCGGACGCCCGGGTACCCATATTTAATAGGGAGTATGGGACTTTTAGTGGGGCTGGGGTACCTTTATTTAGCCTTGGCGGAGGTGCTCTCAGGTACTCGCTCTACGAGATCCTAGTCAAGTTCCATGCCCGTAGAGGCTACTTCGTTGCTGAAACCCCAATAATAGCTAGCACAGAGCTATTCAGAGTCTCAGGACACCTAGACTTCTACAGGGAAAACATGTACATATTCAACATAGAGGATCACGAGTTCGCAGTGAAGCCCATGAACTGCCCCTACCACATACTCCTCTTCATGAACCAGGTGGCCAAGTATAGGTCCAAGGTGCCTCTACCCTTCAAGGTATTTGAAGTGGGGAGGGTGCACAGGTACGAACCCAGTGGCAGCGTCTATGGGCTGCTGAGGGTTAGGGGGTTCACTCAGGACGACGCCCACATAATAACGCCGGGTGATAAGGTCGTCGATACCGTCTACAGGGTGTTCGAGGAGATGAAGATGGTACTCGAGAACATATTCAGGATGAGAGTGGGCCCCGAAGAGTTCCGAGTGAGGCTTAGCATGGCTGATAGGAGTAGGATAGGAGAGGAGTACATGGGGACCCTCCAGGAATGGCTTGGAGCCGAGGGGGCCCTCGAGGAAGCTGCCAGGATGATCAGGGAGAGACATGGGATTGAGGTTGTTAAGCTTGAGGGGGAGGCCGCCTTCTACGGGCCAAAGCTAGACTTCATAATGGTGGTGGAAGAGGGCGGGGTGAGGAAGGAGTGGCAGATGGGGACTATACAGTTCGACTTCAACCTCCCGAGAAGGTTCAAGCTATACCAGCTAACCAGGGAGTCACACGGGGTCGAGGAGGTTTACATTATACACAGAGCCTTACTAGGCTCTATAGAGAGGTTCCTAGGTGCCTACCTGGAGCATAGGAGGGGCCGACTACCATTTACACTAGCCCCCATACAGTTCGCCATAATAAAGATACTAACCGGAGATAGGGAGGTCGACGGAGAGATAGAAAGGCTAGCAGAGGAACTAGCAAAGGGCCTACTCGTGAGGGGCTTCAGGGTAGCTAGGGTGGAGTCGAGCAAGACAGGCCTCTCAGGCGACGTGAAGAGGCTCGAGTCAACGGCGAAACCCTACATAACAGTATTCATAGGGGCCAGGGAGGTAACAGAGGGCAGACTAGACGTGAGGCCATTCAACCTCGAGGAGATGAGGAGGGAGAGGATGGAGGTGAAGTATAGGAGCGCCTCGGAGGCCGTGGAAAGCCTAGAAAACATGGCCAGGGAGCTGGAGAAGCCAATAGTAGAACTGGCAGGTCAAGCACCAAGAATCCCGGGAGACTACACACACATGACCTAAAAGCCCTGAAACCCCAGAAAACCTCCACGACGAAGCAACACTTTATACCTCCCCCACAAAGACTACCCTGAAAAGGGGGGCCCGTCGTCTAGCCCGGTTAGGACGCCGCCCTCACACGGCGGAGGTCCGGGGTTCAAATCCCCGCGGGCCCACCAGTCATTGTTATATTAGAATTTTTAACAATAATAAAATTTTATTAGAGGCGAATCACCTATTAGGTGAGCGAACGCACTTTCCTCAAGTTTGAGATAACATAATGTATAAGGGAATTGCGCTCCACGGATTACTTGGGGGGCTGGGTTGCCTCGTATCGTAAAGATCGTCGTGCCTGATGAGGTAAAGGAGCCCGAAGTTGCACGATGGGTAGCTGAGGGTCTATCGAGAAAAGTATTCCGAAAACTTGTCATAGAGTCTCTATCTGAGGGAATTGAGGTTGATTTAGAGAGGGCTCTGGAAGAATTCGAGAGAACTCGGGATGAGGTATGGAGGAAAATAGAGGAAGAGTACAGGAAGAAGGGTCTAATATAGCGTTAATTATAGATAGCAATATTATATTTTCAATAATAGTAGCTGGTAAAAGGGCGCGTGCCTATAAAATCATTGCCGAACATCAAGACCTCGAACTCTTCTCTCCAGAGGAGGTTTTAATAGAGTTTCGAGAACATATGAGGAAGCTCGAAAAGAGTGCCCGCATAGAATTCTGGAATAAAGTCTTACTAGCTTTTTCATTGATTAGAATAGTCCCTAGAGAAATATATGCAGATATTTTACAGGAAGCATATTCCATAGCAAGCCAGTTCGATCCAAAGGATACACCCTTTATAGCACTCTCACTCAAGTTAGAACTCCCTATCTGGACAGAGGATAAGGCTATGCTACGAGAGTCGTTCAAGTCGGGAAGATATGTAGCAATTGATACCGAAGCTGTTGAGAGATTATTAGAAGGCAAATCGTTGGAAATCGTTAGAGACATATTATATAGAAAACTTTTCAAAAAGTGAAACTTATGTTATCCATGCGTTAACCATGAATATTTCATGGCCAATGATGCCATTTTGGATATTCTTGCTGTTATTCTCTTTGGATTACATGCATATCGTTATTATGTATTCTTGCATATCTATGTGTTCTCGAACGGCGGAGGTCCGGGGTTCAAATCCCCGCGGGCCCACCAATCAGCTTGTCGATAATTAGTCGTAATACGATAAATTTGCTTTGCTAACGGCTTATATCTGCCTGCGTACGGGGATAGCTGGAACGCGGGGTTTAGAAGTCTAGTCAATTATCTCTTCTTAATTATAAGTCAAGGTGGGGGGGTGAGTGTGAGATTGCTTAGCGTGTCAATCGGTACGCGCTATAGTATTTTAAGTTTTATGTAGGGTTTCATCGATGTGTGTGTATGAAGTGGCTTGTAGGCTGAGTTTCTATATCGTCGGTTATATCGGTGCTCGTGCTTTTCGTCGCCGTCTTCCTTTTTATTAGCTTAAGTTTGTATCTTGCTCTCGGAGGTATCGTGGATTAGCTGAAGCACTTGTTAATCGTGGCTGGATCTCTAGGCTGGCCAGGTAGGGGGCCGAGAAGCCATGCTGAGGGTGTCTTATGGGGGTTCCTTACTCAGATTCTCGACTCGATGATAAGGCTCTAGACTACCTAGAAGCTGCTGGGGGCTTCCTTGAAGAGGCTCTAGAGGAGCTTAGGAAGAGTACTGCTCGTCGGGTAGTGGAGAAGCTGTAAGGTGCTGCAGCCTTAGCGGTCAAAGCCTATGAGTATTCTAAGGATGGTAAGCGGTTAGCAAGCCGTGAGGAGCTTTGGGAGTAGAGAAAGCTTGGGAGCGAGCTTGGAGAGTTATCTACGACTCGCGGGCTAACTCTGCTGAAATGTATAGCCCGCTTCTACAAAGGCTGGTGTAGCAGTAGTGAGGATTATGAGAAGGTTTTAAAGAGAGTTGAGAGAATGTGAGAGAGGTGGTAGCACTGATAGGAAAGGCGTTTAACCGTGCAGTCGTTAAGACGTTAAGCTATTTGGTATTAGTTTATCAACCTGCTAATTGCCATGTGGGAATGTTTATCTTGTAGGACGGCTACCATTATATAAATTTGTATTTTTAGTAGTTCATGGTGTAGGCTGTGAACGACATTTTTATAATATGGTTGTTGAAAGTTGTGCTGGGTGCTTGTGTTGAGAGTCGTCTTAAAGAGTATTCAGGTTTTAATAATGTTGTTGTTGATGAGCTCCGCTTATAATGTAATGGCTGTCTTCGCTAATGGCGAGACGGTTGAGGAGGAGTATGAAGAGTATGAAAGGGAAGCTGATGAGCTTGGTGAAGGGTTGGGTAGCCTAGCTCTATACTTAGGCCTTATAGGGGTGTTGGGGTATGTTGGCTACAAGCGCCTTTACCTCTGGGGCTCTAGGAATGGGGTTAAGCTGCCTCTCAGTCTTTCCACGGCTCTCCAAGCGCATATAGCGTTATCCGTGGTAGGAGGGATTGCAGCATTATATCACGGGTATCTACTCTGGGAGAGCGAGGAGGGAGGCCCTTTCGGGGTGGCCGCTGCAGCTATGGCGGCTGTGCTCCTTGTTTCGGGGTCGATATTGTACTATTCTAAGAGCCGTGACCTGAAGGTCTTCGGTAGGCTTATTCACGCTCAGAGGGCTCTAGCTCTCCTACTAGCCCTCTTTATATTACTGCATGTAGGCATTGGAGACTAGCACTTGCTCCCGGCTGATAGGACTATAGCCGCTGATATAAGGGCTTCGAGACTGTAGCTTGAGAGCGTTACTGAGTAGGGAGCCCCGCACGTGTACTTAGCTATTCTCTGGGGCAGTGCTATTGAGGTCATGTTTAGCGTGTTAGCTATGGAGGTGAAGGCTATCATCCTCCTAGAGTAGGCATGCTTCTCAGCCTCCTCTACCGCCACACAGTCCCTGGTCACTGTGGGGAGGACTACTACTGTGCTGCCTAATATGGCTCTGAAGGTCCTCCTTCCAGAACCTATAGCCTTGAGGGCCGAGAGGTACTGGCTACGGCTAAAGCTAGACCCTAGGAGTAAAAGGTTCTTCAGAGGCTCTGGCGCCCGTTTTAGGCAGGCTCTGCAAGTTCTTGGAAGCCTGCGAGAGGCTTCGTATAGAGTTGCGACGGCTCTCGCAGACTCTAGCCTCCACAATAGCTCCATAGACGCATCGACCACCCTAATCCCGTGAACTCTCCTAACACAATCCAGCCATGCATAGAATGTGTCGCAGACACTCTCCTCGGCTATGGAGCGGCATCTCGAAGGGTCTAAGGGGTTGACTAGCAGGACCTCAGCGCCCCCCTCCATAAGCATGCTTGCAAGCTTAACGCCGGCCCAGACCCTACCCTCCAGGCCTTTTATAGAGTTAAGCGCTTCTAGTATTAGGAAGAGGCTAGAGGAGATTAGCCCTGCAGCCTCAAAGGTGGGGGTTATAGTTGCAAACCCCCTGGTAAACTGGGGGGAAGACCTAAGCTTAAGCCCGTAGAGGCCTGTATAGGCTGCGGGTATCCTCGCCGAGCCCCCCGCATCGCTCCCTAAGGCTAGGCTCCCAGGGGATTGTAGGGCTAGGCCTGCAGGCCCCCCGCTACTACCACCAGTAGTGTACCTAGCATTGAGAGGGTTAATGGTATGCCCTAAGACAGGGTTGTATCCTGTGGTGCTTAGCCCCGCGAAGTCCATAGACCCCCTAGCTGCAGGGCTAAACCCTGCATCCATAAGCAGCTCAACTATCCTAGCCACGCCTCTTAGCCCCACAGGGTTGCCTGTGCCTAGCGTAGCTTCTCCAAGGCCCGGACATACAATATTGTCTTTACATATTAAGGGCTTCAAGCCTTTGTCGGGTACCCTACACTCTAAAGGTAGGTTGAACCGGTAGGACCTAGAGCACGCCTCATAAAACTCGCGGGGCGAAGGTATCTGCGGAGGCTCTAGAAGGAGCTTAGCCTTCCTCCCGAGGTAGCTAGTTAGCTTCTCGAGGCTTTGAGATAGCTTCTTATAAGCCTTCTCAACGTCCAAGCAGGTTACCCTATAGACACGTGAGATGGAAACCACAAGAATTTATATACCCCCAGTTAACATTTAGCAGAGCATTACCACTTTCACTGTGGGGGGTGGAGGTAGCGGGGCTCAGGTATTACGAATGATAATACCTTAATAGCAGGGCTTTAAGGGTGCCAGCCTTGTACCATAGACCCTGCTATAACGTATTACTAAGAGCCTGGTATTATTGCGAGCGGGAGCTGCAGCTAAGACTTTCATGAAACGAAAGCCTATCATACACCTAGGGCTCAGGGTGACCAATAGTGAAGAGCAGTGACGAGATGCAACTGGAGCTTATCAGGGAGTCCATTTTCAAGCCAGAGGCGGAACTGGAAGCTAAGAAGTTACTCCTAGACCAGATATATAGGGAGGTAGTTCCAGCCTATAGGCCTCGGGCTCTTAACGGAGGTGGTCTGGCTTCTCTGCCTGGCTGCGTCTCCCGGGATGTCTGCGAGGACGACCTCGGTTTCACTTATAATGCTCTGAGGGTTCTCATGGCCCGGTACATGGTAAGGGATGCTCGTGGGAGGTTCATGGAGACCCCGAGCATGGTTATGGCTAGGGTGGCTATGGGCTTTGCTCCGAGGCTGGGGGAGGCTTACAGGGAGCTTTACCGGATGCTTGTTGAGGGTAGGTTCGTGTTCAACAGCCCCACGCTCTTCAACATGTTCGCGGACGGCGCCCGGGGGACCCTGAGCGCTTGCTATGTGACGCCAGTCTATGACAGCATGGATGCGATAATGGATGCGGCTGTGGTGCAGGCTATGACGTTCAAGTGGGGTGGGGGTCAGGGCTTCAGCTTCAGCGAGCTCAGGCCCAGGTGGGACTACGTTAGGGGTACTAGCGGGAGGAGTAGCGGGCCGATGAGCTTCATGCGCCTCTACGAC
>WAKF01000022.1 GCA_015523465.1 Aeropyrum sp. | reverse complement strand
GGGCTCGGAACCCCTCCTCCTTCATCTCCTCGACCAGCATGAACGTAGCGTTGTAGCCGAAGAGCCTTGCGTGGGCCTCACCCGTGGCTATGAAGCCGTCGCTCACAGTCATCACAGCCCTCAAGCCCTCAACTCCCCCCTTGGCTAGCCAATGGGCAAGCGCCTCCAGATCCCTTACTGCCTCCCTGGGCTCCTCGTAGTCCGGCAGCATGTGGAACTCGTCCACCACAACAACGGTCTCCCCCGCCAGGGACCTGGCGACTTGGTAGGCTATGTAGACTAGAGCTCCCACGTTTAGCCTTTCGAGGGATGCCCTCTCAAGCCTGAATAATATGAGATTCTTGAGCCCCTCCTTCGGAGCCTCTAGGTAGGCCTTCAGGTCTTCAAGGCTCCTCGCCGCCCTCAGCCTGTCAGCCTGGAAGGCTACAAACCTCCGCCTAGATCTCCTACGGGCCCAGTACCTGACAAGCTCGCTCTTACCAGCGTTACGAGGCCCATAGACGACCACGAGCTTATAGCTGTCAACGAGCCTCCCGAACTCGTCAAGCTCCCCCACCCTATCATAGAAGCCCGTGCCAAGCCCAGTCCTATACCCCCTATCTACAAAAACCGCCAACCACCACGCCCCCCGCTAGATCAGCATAATCCTGGCGCTCAATTCCTTTGAGAACTTTAAGATTGTGATCCTAATTAGATGTTAAGTAGTTTCTACTCTTTATTGTCATAATGATTAGTAGGTGATGAAAGTTAATGGTTTTCACTGTATTCCCTTTCAATTAGATATCATTTCAGTTAGATTACTATCTCTAAAAATGTTTATTAATTATAATAATTAATAGCTGACGTTACCTAAACCAATTTCTATGTTTATCCTTGTGTCAGCCGTTTCACTTGATAATGAAAATTATGAAAGGATTATGTATATCAATATCGATTGAAACTTTAGGGTGTCAACTATGAATATAGGGGATTGGAGGTAAGGCCTTTTGGTTAAAAAGGTTAAAAGTGATAGTTGCAGCGAATTTACCATGTATCCATACGTTCTATCTAACTTAAGGAGAAGATTCCCTAAGAGTAAGGGTTGGAATGTCATTCAACAACCTCATAAGAGGACATATAGGCCAGACTTTCTAGTTGAGAGAAGGAAAGACAACGTTATAGAGAGGATCATTATCGAGGTTAAGAACGAATGTTATATACATGACGAGCATGTAAAACAGCTCACGGAGTATATGAAGAGTCTAGCAGGGCGTAACGTTAAAATATTAATGGGCATACTCGTAGTCCCTTCTGGAGCCGTGTTCTCCGAAAATGCGCGTAGAAGGATTATAGAGCGCGGCATTAGTATCATGAGGCTTAGAGTGTGTAGCTGTAAGTAAATTGTGCATTGATTTTCCAAAAGGCATGACTATTCGATGGAGAGCTTTTTGTTAAGGATGCTCTACTATGCTCGCACCTGGAGTATAAGAGATACCTAAGGTAAGTTGGAAAAATAACGTGTGTTATATTATACCCTCCTTCTAGAGGAGATAATTATAATTAGAGACTGAGAGTGTCTGGGTAAATCCTATGTAGCCTCTCAGCGTTTGATAAAGCCTCTTCGAATAGCCTCATTGAGAACTTCTAGGAGGTCATGTAGTCTGAGGTCTCGTCTACCAGGACTATGTAGGCTCTATAGGTTTTCCAGCTCGTCCACGTAGCCTCTATGTATGGGTCCTACCAACTTGAGAGCGGACGACTTGTCTCCCAGGCTATCGTTCCAGAGGATCTCTACGCCTGCCTCCCGTAGGACCTCCCCACGCTCCCCGGGGCTAGTCGTAGCAGTTACACCCCCTCTAGGCTATGGGCTAGCGCCTCTCTTAGCCTCGCCGCCTCTAGGGGCTTCTTCATAGCCCAAGTGCCTATGAGTAGGGCGTCGGCTCCCACCTTCACAGCCTTCACGGCTTTGAGTGGGGAGTCTATGCCGCTCTCCGCCATAAGCAGGCCCCTCTGGGGCTTGTGGGCGGAGGCCTTCTCCAGCTCCCTCAGGGCTGCTTCGAAGTCTAGCTTCAGGCTCTTTAGGTCCCGTGCGTTAACCCCCACCACGCTCTCGGGGTAGGAGTTCATGGCTTCTACAGCGTCCTCCCCTCTAGATACCTCTATTACAATGTCTAAGCCTAGGCTTCTAGCGTGCTCGTATAATTCTTCTAGCCTCCTCCAGCCTAGCATGTCGAGGATTAGGAGTGCTGCTGAGGCCCCCCAGGACCTGTAGGCCTCTAGCTGGGCCTCAGAGGCTGTGAGGTCCTTCGCTAGCACAGACTTAAACCTGGAGAACCACGGTAGCAGCTCTAGGCTGCCGCAGAACCAGTAGGGCTCTACTAGGACTGAGTAGGCGTCGGCTGCTCTCTCGAAAATCCTGTGGAACTCCCAGGGAGTCATGTAGGCCACGAACCCCCGGGGACTACACCTCTTAAACTCGAAGACCAGCGCCGGCCTCCCAGCGCCTCTAGCCCTGAGTAGGACCTCCCTGAAACCTCTGGGATTAGGAGTTTGGGCGGCTAGGTGCCCCCTCTCAAGGGCCCTTGCTAGAGCCTCTGAGAGGAACCCTTCGGTCACGGGGGTTCACCAGGGGTCGTCTAGGAAGTTCCTCAGTATCCTAGGTCCTATGGGGGTTGCCACGCTCTCCGGGTGGAATTGGACCCCGTGTACTGGGTACTCCTCGTGCCTCACCCCCATAACCTCTCCGTCTCCGAGGCTCCGGGAGGTCACTATTAGGGGTGGCTTGACCCTATCCACTACTAGGCTATGGTATCTTATCGCCTCGAACTCCCCAGGGACCCCCCTATAGAGCTTGTCCCCTGTGTGGGCTATCGTGTCTAGCTTGCCATGCATTATCCTCCTAGCCCTCCTAATCCTAGCCCCGTAGACGGCCCCTATCACCTGGTGGCCCAGGCACACGCCTAGTACGGGGATCCTCTTTCCGAGCCTCTCCACGACCTTTGGAGATACTCCTACGTCCCTGGGATTTAGGGGGCTCCCTGGGCCGGGAGATATTATTATCCTATCGGGCCCTATCCTCTCAACCCCTGAGACGCTGATCTCGTCGTTCCTAACAACTATGCTCCGGGCGCCCAGCTCCGCCAGCGTATGCACTATGTTGTATACGAAGCTGTCGTAGTTGTCTATTATGAGGACTAGAGTGTCATAGCCCAAGACTCACCCACCCCCCACGCCGAGAGCCCTCTTAACGGCGGCGAGCTTGTAGACCGTCTCCATGTACTCCCTTTCCGGCCTGGAGTCGTAGACTATACCGGCCCCGGCCCTAGTCTCGACAACGCCCTCCTCAAGGCTCCACAGGCTCCTTATGACTATAGCAGTCTCCCCGGCGAACCCGGAGAACATGCCTACGGCCCCAGCATAGGGGCCCCTAGCCTCGTCCTCCAGTGCTAGTATGGTCTCTAGCGCTCTGGGCTTGGGGGCTCCGGAGACTGTGCCCGCAGGGTTAACCGCTTTGAGGATCGTAGGGTAGTCTACCCCCGGCAGGGCTAGGGACTCTACTCTACTCACTATGTGTTGCACGCTACTATACTTCTCTACGTCCATTAACCTAACAACTCTTACGGAGCCCGGCACAGAGTACCTGCCTAGGTCGTTCCTGGCTAGGTCAACCAGCATTATGTGCTCGGCTAGCTCCTTTTCATCGCTGAGAAGCTCCTTCTCAAACTCTAGGTCTTCCTCTGGAGTAGCTCCCCGGGGGCGTGTGCCCGCTATTGGGTGTGTCTCAAGCCTTCCATTCTCCATCCTCAATAGTAGCTCGGGGCTAGAACCCGCTATCCAGCGGCTCCCCACCCTGATGTAGAACATGTATGGTGAGGGGTTGATCGTGGCTAGCCTCTCATATAGTGCCAGAGGGTCTCCCCGGTACTCGTACCTCTCAACCCTAGAGAGGACCACCTGGATGAACTCCCCCGAGGCTATGAGCCCGAGGGCCTCTCTAACCCAAGACTCGAACTCTCTCCTACCCGTCTCGTAGATGGGCCCCTTAGCTCCCTCCCATATCCCGGGCCTCGAAGAGCCTAGGTCTGCGTCTTCGGGGCAGGCTAGGGCTCTGCCCAGAAGCCTGTCGTATACTATTATTACTTCCGGCTTGAAGGCTAGGGTTACGGGCCACACGTGCCTCTTAAGCTTAGGGGCTAGCCAGGGCTCTGCCTCGGCTACAGCGTCAAAACCTACAACACCTAACGCCATGTCCTTGCAAGGGATCGACGCACAATTACTTGACCTAACTAGCATTGAGAGGGCCTCGTAGGACCTCCCTGGATCCCCCTCCTCCACTACCTTCTCGGCCCCGTAGGCCACTATGGTATACCTAGACTTCTCCCCGACCTGCTCGTTACTCTCAAGAAGGGCTACTGCGTCGAAGCGGTTGTCAGCCCATGCAGCTAGCTCCCGGGGGCTCGGAAGCTTGCTTAAGGGCCTGAGCCCGCAGCCTTCAGGCACGACGCTCAAACGCACCTCCTCATCGCCTCCACTAGCCTCTCAACCTTAACTCTACTCTTAACGCCCGGAGCCTCCTCGACACTGCTACTCACGTCGACGAGGCTTACACGAAGCTTCATGACCAGGCAGACATTAGACTCGCTAACACCCCCGGCAGCCCCGACCTTCCTATGACACTTAAGCGCTTCGACATAGGATCTGAGGGGGGCTTTGAGGCCTCCCTCATACCTCCTATTCAAGCCCTTAAGGGCGTCTACTAGAAGGTACTCGTAGTCGTGGCTGGGTATTGTGCATGGATGTGGTTCCAGCCTCCTCCCGTTCCAGAGCGTGACGGGGGCTAGCGAGAGCCCTAGGCTCTTAAGCTCCTCAGCCATCGACATGGCGGCCCTAGGCTCTAGGGGCTTGTGGTACTGGATCACGTCGAAGGCTTCCAGGCTAGATGCTAGCTCTAGGGCACCCTTCAAGTCCACGTCGAAGAGCACCAGAACCCTGCGGCTCCTAGCTACTGTGGAGGCGAGATCTATGGCTTTCTCGATGCTCAGTGCTCGGGGGCTATCTTTAGGCCTGGCTAGCGAAGCTATGAAGCCCACGTAGTCCGCCACCCCATCTATGAACTCTAGGTCCTCCGCCCTCGTGACCCCGCAGACCTTAAGGGCTACCCCACCATGCACCCCCTAGCCACCTCCCTCAGCCTCTCGATGAAGTCGTAAACCACCCCATCACGCAGGGCTTGGAGAGCCGTCTCAACCCCATCCCTAAGGTCCTTCACAGCCCCGGCTACGTAGAGGGCTGCCGCAGCGTTGACCGCTATGAAGGCTGCATCCGCCTCCCTACCCTCCCCCCTAGCCGTCCTGAGGAACCTCTCAACACTCTCACTCGGGCTCTCGACCCTGAGCTCGCTTAGGGGGTAGGTCCTAGCGACACCTAGATCCCTTGGCGAGAGCTTATACCTCTCGACCCCGCCCTTGCCGGCCTCGTAGAAGATAGTATCGCCTGAAACGCTAACCTCGTCTATCCCGGGCTCACCATGAACTATGAGGAGCTTCTCGTAGCCTAGCAGGGAGCCGGCTTCAGCCATTACTGGTGCTAGGCTCATAGAGGCAACCCCCAGGACCTGCCTCTTAACCATGCCAGGGTTAGCTAGGGGGCCTACCAGGTTGAAGACAGTCCTAATACCCAGCCTCCTCCTAACCGGCATAACCCTCTTCATGGCTGGATGATAGGCTGGTGCGAAGAGGAAGGCGAAGCCGGCCCTAGCTAGTATGCAGGAAGCCTCTCTAGGGCCATGATTTATTGGGTAGCCTAGGGCCTCAATGAAGTCGGCGCTCCCACTCCTACTACTCACCCCCCGGTTACCATGCTTCAGGACCTTCACGCCAAGGCTGGCAGCAACTATGGCAGCGGCTGTGGAAGCGTTGATCGTGTGGGCTCCATCGCCCCCAGTACCGGCGGTGTCTATAGGGTCTAGCCCCTCGGTATCAACCCTCAGGCATGACTCCCTCAGCGAGGAGGCGAAGCCGGCTACCACTTCGGCTCTCTCTCCCCGGGCTCTGAGTGCTACTAGGAGGGCTGCTATGGAAACGTCGTCTAGCTCCCCCCTGAGCATGGAGCCAGCGATTTCCCTAGCCTGATCAAAGGTTAAGCCGCGCCCGCCGAGTATACTCTCTAGAAGCTCGGATAACGGGGCCTTCACGCCAAGTCACCCCCCTTAGCCTCTCCCGTTACTACGGGTTCGAGTACCTTCTCGTAGGCGTCTGTATCTAGTAGCCCGTGACCGCTGAGGTTGAAGACTATCACTGAGCCTTCAGGGGCCTTACTGGCTAGGACCTCCACAGCTCTTATGGCGTGGGCTGCCTCGGGCGCTGGTATCAGGGCCTCGCTACGAGCAAACCTGAGAGCGGCCTCTAGGACTTCAGTCTGGCTGAAGGCGTACGCCTCTATCAAGCCCAGCCTCTTTAGCAGGGATAGGCTCGCCGCAGCCCCGTGATAGCGCAGCCCTGCGGCGTGTATCGGAGGGGGTACGTAGTCCTTACCTAGGGTGTACATCTTGGCTAGGGGGAGTATGGTGCCTGTGTCTAGGGAGTCGTAGCGGTACTCACCCCTAGTCAGCCTGGGGGCTGCAAGGGACTCGGCGGCTATGAACCTGGTCTTCTCGAAGCCCTCGCCCCTAAGCCTAGCACCTATAGCTGGGTAAGCGAAGCCCGCTAGGTTGCTACCCCCACCCACACAAGCTACCATGAAGTCCGGCTCCTCGGGTAGCTGCTCTAGTAGCTCAAGGCCTATCACAGTCTGGTGTGTTATCACGCTCTCTAGCACGGATCCAGCCACATACCTCCTACTATCACCTGACAGGACGTATTCTACAGCCTCGGTTATAGCGAGGCCAAGGCTCCCAGGGTGACTAGGATCTCCTTCTAGAGCCCTTCTCCCAGCCTTGGTTAAACTGCTGGGGCTGGGTAGGACCTTCGCCCCCAAGGCTTCCATTGCGATCCTCCTAGCCCTCTTCACCCGGTAGCTACTCCTAGTCATGAATATCGTGGCCTTCAAGCCTGCGAGAGAGGCGGCATAGGCTACAGCAAGGCCCCACTGCCCGGCTCCAGTCTCGGTAACAACCTCTCGGGCACCATCCTCGAGGGCGTAGTATACTTGGGGTATAGCAGTGTTCACTTTATGGCTTCCCGTCGGGAGCACGCCCTCATACTTAAAGTATATCCTAACCCTCCCGGAGACCCCTAGAGCCCTCTCAAAACCCTCAGCCCTATAAAGGGGCGTCGGCCTCCCAGAGCGCCTGTAAGCCTCCCTAACCCCCTCCGGCATCTCGATATACCTCTCGAGCATGTACTCCTCGCTGATCAGCCTGGAGGGGAGTATCCTGGTTAGAAGCGCTATCCTCGACTCGCCCTCAGGGGGGTCTATCAGTGGGGG
>WAKF01000021.1 GCA_015523465.1 Aeropyrum sp. | reverse complement strand
TGAGGGAGCCGCTCGAGAGGGCCCGAGCTGCAATCTTAATGAGCGGCACAATACCCCCCGGCGACTATGCTGGGGAGGTCCTGGGGGTTAGGAGGGAGAGGGGCTTCCTAGACGCTGAGCTAGCCTTCGGGGTTAGGGGTGTCGGGAGCTACTACTCCGTCGTCGTGGCAGACGTCACCACAGCGTTTAGGAGCAGGGGGCCGCGCATGTACGACGCTATAGCCGAGAGGGTTTCAGTGATAGCCAGGGGCCTCCCAGGCGTCAAGCTCGCAGTCTACCCTAGCTACGAGGTCATGAAGGCTATCGTAGAGAGGCTACCCCTCGACCTTGAACTCGTAGTGGAGGAGAGGGGTACCAGCATGGAGGAGGTGGAGGAGAAGGTCCTACGGCTGGAGGGGGAGGCACTGGTAAACGCCGTCGCTGGAGGCAAGCTTGTGGAGGGAGTAGAGATAGTAGACTACGAGGGCCAGAACCTAGTCTCCACAGTCATAGTAGTAGGAGTTCCCTTCCCACAGCCAGACGACTACACAAGAAGGCACCTAGAAGTGCTCACGGCGAGGCTAGGGCCCCGGAGGGCAAGGGAGCTAGTCTACCTAGCCCAGACAGCCATAAAAGTACGGCAAGCCCTAGGGAGGGCCCTAAGAAGCCCAGAGGACAAGGCAGCATACTTCCTACTAGATTATAGGTACCTTAGGAGAGACATAAAGAGCCTATTAAACATAAGATATAATAGGGTCGTCAGGGGGCTAGAAGAACTCGTGAGGTCCGTTGAAAGGGCTGCCCAAGCACTAAAAGCCACTCCTAAGGGAGCTTAGCAGTACCTAGCTCAGTCGAAGGTATCATTATCCCTTGCCTCCCAACATTATTGATTAGGAAAAGACAGGTATAGGGAATGGGTGTTGCTAGTGCACGCGGACGTGGTAGACGCTTTAGTGGGATTACTAAGGAGAAGGTATCCTCGGGGGCTAACATTATCTTGGAGAGGCTGTGGCAGGGTTAACGGCGTCTTCATAGCCTTCGAGGGCATAGATGGAGCGGGACTAACAACTCATTCCAAGATAGCCGTGAGAGTAATGGAGAAACTCGTATATAGTACAAACGTCTATTATACTAAGGAGCCTACTAGGGGGCCTGTAGGAGGGCTTATAAGGGAGGTCCTAGCCCGTCGGGTGGACGAGAGTCTTGGGAGGCCGGAGGTCCTAGCTCTTCTCTTTGCCGCCGATAGACTATACCACCTCTATAAAGGTCTTCCCTGCGGGGGAACCAAGGAGTGCATCTTGAATAACCCATCGATTATAATCTCCGATAGGTATAAGTATAGTAGCATAGTGTACCAGAGCGTGGACCTCGATGGCGCTCCAGGGGCGCCTAGGCTGTGGCTCGAAGCCGTAAACTCCTACGCGCCTCCACCACACGTTCTAGTATATCTTGACGTAGACCCTGAGATAGCCGCTAAGAGGGTCTCTGAAAGAGGTGGGGGAATCCAGATCTACGAGTCTATAATCATTGCTCGGAGGCTTAGGGAGAGATTTAGAGAGGTGCTTGACGCACTTAAAGCTGAGGGCGAGGTTACTATAAATTATGGCGAGGGCGGGATTAAGGCTAACAAGAAGGCCCTTTGGGAGGGTCTAATACCCTCATGCGCCTACCCTCCAGGCGTTTATCCTAGAGTCGTCGAAGAGGCTACGTCGAGAAGGGAAGTCGAGGATGTAGCATTTAAACTTGTACCTAAGCTGGTTGAGGTTCTAGTGGATATAGGACTCCTCAGACCCCTCTAGGCGTCCCTTATAGGCTAGCGCCAATATAATATAGATGAGAGCAGCGACTACACCAATCATCCCGCTGGGAGGAAGGTCTAATAATATCGAGACTGCTAGGCCCGCTCCAGAAGAGGCTATGGATGCAGAGTAGACTGTGGTCATGGCCTCTCTAACGCTCCTAGCAGCCTTCACGGCTATTAGGGGCGGTATTAGGAGGAGTATGTGTTGTACTACGAAGCCCGTGTACCATACCATGCCTGCCGTTGAGGCCACGACCATCAATACTCCGCCCGCCTCTGCGAGCTTTGAGAGCTTGTAGCCTGCGAGGGCGTAGTCCTCGGGGTCTGCGCCGCTGTAGGCGTAGACCCAGTAGAACCTTGCTACAAGCAGCATGGCTAGGAGACCTATCCCGGCTATCGCTAGGGCCTCCCTGGCTGTTATGAGGAGGGGGTCTCCGGCTAGGGCCTCAGCTAGGGGTGCTTCGAGCCCCATGCTCGCTGTGAGGGCTACTGAGAGCACTCCGAGGGATGCTGTGAGGGCTGTGAGCCAGCTAGCCACCAGGGCCTCGGGGGCGCCCCTTGAGATTAGGGTTAGTGCTAGCGCTATTGGCAGGAAGCCTAGGAGGCCTGTTAGGACCTCACCCGGGACCCCGGGGGCGGCTAGTGCTGCCAGGGGTGTTAGGCCTATGGCCATGAGGGATGAGTGGGGGGCTACGGCTACGAGGTAGTAGAGCCTCCGGGATGCGACGTAGACTCCGGAGGAGCCGTAGAGGAGTGCTAGGCCTGTGAAGGCTAGAGCCCACACGGGGCTATAGACGGCTGTAAACGCTAGCCCGCCCGCCCCAAGGGCTAGGAGTAGTAGCTGGGCCCGCAAGCCATATCACCACGCCGCCGTTACCCTGCCACCCTCAACCCGGACCCTGGCATTGACCTCCCCCGCCAGGCCCTCAGGGCTGTGGGCGACGAGTACCACGAGCCTCCTACGAGCCTCCCTAAGGAGCATCCTCGCGAGGGCTTCCCTACCCTCCCGGTCCATAGCGGAGAAGGGCTCATCTAGGAAGACTACCTTGGAGGGTGCTAGCAGGGCCCTAGCGGCGAACACCTTCTGCCTCTCACCCGGTGCAAGCTCGGCCATAGGCCTAGCTAGGTCCTCCCCTGGTAGGCCCAGCTCTGCTAGGAGCCTTAGGGCCTCGTCACGGTTGAAGCTATGGCCCCTAAGCCTCATCGAGTACTCGAGGAGCTCCAGGGGGGTCAGCGGGTAGTGGGCAGCCATCAGGGGGGCGTTCTGGGGCATGTAGGAAGCACACCTACCAGCGACCCCAGGCTTGCCTGTAACGTCGAGGCCGCATAGGTAGACTCGCCCCCTAGAGGGCTTGACTAGGCCTAGGATGGACTTTACCAGCACGGTCTTCCCGCTACCGTTATCGCCCTCCACCACAGCGAGGCCCGGCCCCCTGAGGCTAAGCCTGCCAACGCTCAGCGTGAAGCTTCCCACACGTGCTAGGAGCCCCTCAACTCTTACCTCGGGTTCCACAGCTCCCCCTAATAATAACTACTCAATTGCAACTTAATAAATATTAATACCGTTAGTCCCGATTTTAATATTTGGGAGCCGGGTTGGGGGGTTATAGGCGCTACGCTGTTGAGGGCTTAGTGGCTCTGGCACTCATAGCCCTAGCGGCTCTGGCATACCTGGCTGTAGCACAGCCCGCCAGAGGCGAGGTTGACGGCGTGGTTATCGTTGTTGAGACTGAGGGGCTAGCTGAGGACCTGAAGCTCCTAGCCTGCGGCTCTGAGGAGATCGTAGTCCTAGTCCCGGGTGGCTCCGACCCCCACACATCCTACATAACCCCCATGAAGGCCCTGAAGCTCTACGAGGCTGACCTGGTCTTCGTGGTGCCTGACAGCCCCGCTGGTAGGAGGGCCGCCGGCATAGCCAGGGGCATGGTGGTCGAGGTTTCATCTATAGCTGAAGACCTAGGAGTGCACGGAGGCCACCTACCCCACTACAACCCCAGGGTGCTAGGCGAGGTGTACAAGGTGCTGGCCCAGGCCCTGGGGGAGGTTAACCCGAGCTGCAGGGGCTACTATGAAGCTAGGCTAGTCGAGGTCCTACAACGCCTAGAGATGCTTGAGGGCCTCCAGGGGGCCCTTAAGGGTATGGCCGCTGTAGCGGACTTCAACATATACGATGGGATAGCAGGGTGGCTGGGCTTCAGGGTGGAGGGCTACCTAGCCCCATCGCCACAGGCACAAGCACCCCCCAAAGCCCTAGCCAAACTCGCCCACCCCCCTAGGGGCGTCGAGCTAGCGTTGATCCTAGTAGACTCCAAAGGCGAGCCCACCACACGATACGGAGAGGCCCTGGAGGACATGGCTATAAGTGAGGGGCTAGTGGTGGTGAGGGTTGAAGCCCCCTGGAGCCCTAAGCCTACGGTAGTGAAGCTCGAGGAAATAGCTGATAGCATACAGGCTCAAGCCAATAGATAAGCTTAATACCTCCGAGAGTGTATAGCTTCACTACTGCAGGTGGGAGTGTGGACGAGCCTTTAAAGGGCGATGAAGAGATATACGCCAAGCTCTTACAGCCCAAGATATGCATTAGCCTCAGCATAAACCTTGAGGGCATAGGTGACACGTCCAAGCTTGTAAAGCTGGTATCCGAAGTCTCCAGGGCAGCCCGGGAGGCGGGCTTATCTATCTCCAGCCTCGACGTAAAGTATAGTTACGTCTTGGAGGAGGATGGGTCCACGCCCTCATGCCCCGCTAGGCCCCAGACATATTACGGGGCTTACGGGGACGAGTCCCTGTAGCCCTCATAAGCTCCTATCAAAAAGCTCATAGTAAGGCTTGGTAGCCCGCTAGCCAGGGTCCTACCAGCCACCTCAGCCCTTAACCTCGGCTTTTTTCGCCTCCTTCTCCAGCTCGTCTATCATCCTCCTAACTATGTAGACTATCTCGGGGTTGGCGTTGACCTCCAACAGCCTATTATAGATCTCCTTCAGCTTCTCTAGATCCTTCTGCCTGTAAGCTCTCCTAGCCTCGTCGTAGAGCCTAATGTCCTCGCTACTGGGAGTCATGCACATCCTGTTTCACCCTCAGTCAACTCTAACGCCCGCGCCTCATAAAAGCTTCTCCAACCCGGGGTGGGAGACTCCGTCTATCGACTTGGTTTATGATGTGGTTTATAGCAAGCTTTATCCCCCTGTGATGCTAAGTATGCATGACGGCCCGCTTCCCAGTAACTAACTCACTAACAAACTATATTTTTAAGGAGGCAACGATACTACTAAACAACGAAAATAATATAAAACCTTATCAACTCTGCAATCATTCGATTCCAGCGGTCGGTGGGAGTGTGGAGGGGGCCGAGTGCTGGGTGAGAGTGATGATATGCAAGTATCTGAGGCTTGCCGAGGCGGCTCTCGCCTTGACTAGCTCCCAGCCTCAGGCGGCCCCCGAGGACATCATGAGAATTGATGATAAGGTACACTACTACGTTGATGAGGCTAGGCTAGCTTTCAAGCTCCCCGAGAATTAGCCTGTAGGCCCGTAAACCCTCGGCAACCCATCCCTTTACCACACCCCCTAACCCTCCCTTTTTAACTTGATCCTAGACCTTCTAGACTCCCTATGTAACCCGTTACTCCAGCAGGGCTTCGAGGATTAGCAACGGTATCACAAGGGCTGCGAAGACTGCTACAGCTAAGGAGCCTAACTCACCGACATCAGGTCCGTCCATGTTCTCTTAGCCCTCGATAAACCTAGCTAGGCTCAGGGCTATAAACGCTATGCCCGAGTGGATGCCATGCCTACAAGTCTAGAGCGCCAGGCCCTTTTATTAAATCCCTAACTGTGTAAGGCACCTTTAGAATGCTATGAATTCCACTATATGGAGACTAGCTCAGATGGATGGGGGGAGGTCCTACACCCTACTGAGAGTGCATTAACGCCTGAATTGTTCTGGTTTTAGGTGTTTTAGAGGGTAGCTTACCAGTTGGTGTTTAGGGTTTGGGTGGCCCGCACCCCTGGATACCTAACGCTGGCGGTCTCGAGAGTCTTCTCGAGAAGATTGGGGTAGGCTCGGTAGACGAGCTATACTCCGACATCCCCGAGAAGCTGAGGATGAGCCCCGGGGAGTGGGATGCGCTGCCTATAGGCGAGGGGAGGCCCCTTAGTGAGGTTGAGGTTGCTAGGCGCTGGGAGCGGCTTATGGAGAGGGTTAGGAGCTTTAGGAGCCCCCCTCCCTTCATGGGTGGAGGCGTTTGGCCTCGCTATGTGCCGGCGGCTGTGAGGTATATCGTGGAGAGGGCCGAGTTTCTCACGGCATACACGCCCTACCAGGCTGAGATCAGCCAGGGACTGATGCAGGCGCTCTTCGAGTACCAGAGCCTTATAGCCGAGCTGCTTGAGATGGAGGTTGTAAACGCCTCCATGTACGACTGGAGCAGCGCCCTCGGGGAGGCCTTCCTGATGGCTGTGAGAGTGACTAGGAGGAGGGGTAAGGTCCTGGTGCCTGAGACCATGAACCCTCTCCACCGGAAGGTGGCAGAGACCTACCTTTACGGTGTTGGCGTTAGGGTTGAGGGAGTAAAGTGTGACAGGGAGACAGGCCTCCTAGACCTGGAGGACCTAGAAGCCAAGCTCGGGAACGACGTGGCAGCGGTCTACATAGAGTATCCAGGCTACACTGGGGTGATAGAGGAGAACGCCAGGACCGTAGGGGAGGCAGCACACAAGCACGGAGCCCTCTACATTATGGGTGTAGAGCCGATAAGCATGGCCCTACTAGAACCCCCGGGTAGGCTTGGAGCTGATGTCGCTGTGGGTGAGGGGCAGCCCCTAGGCCTAGGTTTAAACTATGGTGGGCCGTACCTCGGGATATTCGCTGTTAGGTGGGATGGGAGGCTTGTCAGGCAGATGCCCGGGAGGCTGATAGGGCTCACGAGGGACCGCGAGGGTAGGAGAGCCTTCGCGATGATATTGCAGACCCGGGAGCAGCATATTAGGAGGGCGAGGGCTACCAGCAACATAACCACAAACGAGGCACTAATGGCTGTGGCCGCAGCAGTCTACCTAAGCCTCCTAGGCCCCGAGGGGCTTAGGGAGCTTGCTGAGACCACATGGTATATGAGCCACTACGCCGCAAAGAGGCTCTCCGAGATTAAGGGGATAGAGTCTCCGCTACTCAAGGGCGAGTTCATAATGGACTTCACCGTGAGGCTGCCGGAGCCAGCTAGAGAGGTTAGGAGGAGGCTCAGGGAGAGGGGATTGATGGCTGGGATACCCCTCGAGGGCCACGCATGGTTCACGGGGAGGGACATGCTCCTAACTGTCACCGAGGTCCACACCAGGGAAGACGTGGACATGCTTGTGGATAGTCTCGGGGAGGTCCTGGGTGGCCGGTGATGGGGTGGAGGCAGGCTAGGTGGGATGAGCCCCTAGTGTTCGAGCTAGACAGGCCCGGTAGGAGGGGCTTCACGCCACCAAAGCCCCCCAGGGAGGTTGTCGAGGCTGTAGGCCCGCTAAGGATCCCGGAGAGAGTGGCTAGACGTGAGCCCCCCAGGCTTCCGAGGCTTAGCGAGGTAGAGGTTGTTAGGCACTACGTCAGGCTTAGCCAGATGGCGTATGGCGTTGACAACGGCCCCGTGCCCTTGGGAAGTTGCACTATGAAGTATAACCCTAAGGTGGCTCTCAAGCTACTCTCAAACCCAAAGCTAGAGTACCTACACCCCCTCCAAGACGACGATACTGTGCAAGGAGTACTAGAGGCTATGTACAAGGTGCAAGAATGGCTAGCCCAGATACTCGGGATGGACTACTGCAGCGTCCACCCGGCAGCCGGGGCCCAGGGGGAGCTTGCCGGGGTCCTGG
Source organism: Aeropyrum sp. (assembly GCA_015523465.1). Taxonomy (GTDB): domain Archaea; phylum Thermoproteota; class Thermoprotei_A; order Sulfolobales; family Acidilobaceae; genus Aeropyrum. The sequence continues at coordinate 7,172 of WAKF01000021.1, read as the reverse complement.
TTATGAGGAGGTACCACGAGCTCAGGGGTAAGCTCGGGTTTAAGAGGGAGGTTGTCGTGCCCGATAGCGCTCACGGCACAAACCCTGCTAGCGCCGCTATGGCTGGGTTCACTGTGGTTGAGATCCCTACTGGCGAAGATGGCAACGTTGACATGGAGGCACTCAGGGCTGCTGTGGGTGAGGCTACCGCAGGGCTTATGATCACTAACCCAAGCACCCTGGGGCTATTCGAGGAGAGGATACTAGAGGTGGCTGAGCTGGTCCACAGCGTCGACGGCCTCCTATACTATGACGGGGCAAACCTAAACGGGATAATAGGCAGGGCCCGCCCCGGAGACATGGGCTTCGACATAGCACACGTGAACCTACACAAGACTTTCAGCGTGCCGCACGGGGGCGGGGGGCCCGGGTCTGGGCCTGTGTGTGTTAGGAGGAGGGAGGTTGTGGATGGGGTTACGCTGGAGGACCTACTGCCGGGGCCCAGGATAGTCTACGATGAGGGGGAGGGCGTGTATAGGGTCGTGGCTCCGGGTAGGTGGAGTGTGGGCATGCTTAGGGCCTGGATAGCTAACACCATACCAGTCCTGTGGGCATACATCTACATACTCTCAATGGGCCCCCAGGGCCTAAGGCTCGCGGGGGAGGTTGCTGTGGCTAACACCAACTACTTCCTAAAGCTACTAGAGGACGTGATGGGGGAGTACTACAGCCTGCCATACAGCCCTGGGAGGCCTAGGAAGCACGAGGCAGTAGTCAGCGCTGAGCCCCTAAGGGAGAAGACCGGGGTTACGGCTGAGGACGTAGCTAAGGGGCTGCTAGACAGGGGCTTCTACGCCCCCACAATCTACTTCCCCCTCATAGTAGGCGAGGCCCTAATGATCGAGTTCACGGAGAGCGAGACGCTAGAGAACATAGAGGCCTACGCCAGGGCCCTGAAGGAGATAGCGAGGGAGGCGTCAGAGGATCCGGAGAGGGCTAAGTCGAGGCCACACAACACTAGTGTGGGGAGGGTTGACATGGTCTACGCGAACCACCCCAGAACCGTGACCCCCACGTGGAGGGTTAAGAGGCTGAGGGAAGAGGGCAAGCTAGGCCCCCTAAGGTAAGCCTGGAGGGTATAGGTGGTGAGCCTCCTAAAGGCGATAATAGCCCTGGCCTTCTTCCTCATAGGCTTCCTAGCCGGGTACCGGAGGAGGGGTTACAGGCTGGGCCTAACCCTAGGCCTAGCCTCAGCAACGGCAGCCCTAATAGCCCTCAGCATGCTGAAGCTAGCGACGATACTCTCCCTAGCAGCCCTAACAATACTACTAGCCCTCCTAATAGCGTTAAACGCTGCCTGGAGAAGCTAGGGCCCCGTGAAGACCATCCTCAACAGTATCCCTATGAGCGCTATGAGGATGGGTACGTTGACCGCTATGAAGGCCCTCGTAAGCATCGCGACGCTACCGCTAAGCCTCGCAACCTCCTCCCGAAGCTCCCTCAGCTCACGCCTAACCTCGTTAACCTCCTCCCGGAGCTGGGCCACATCCCTCTTCAACACCTCCACGTCCCTCTTCAAAGCCTCTACATCCCTTCTCAACTCCTCGAAACCACGCCTAAGCTGGTCTATCTCCCGCCTAAGCTCGCTCTTAGCATTCTCTAGGTCCTGCCTCGTAGCAGACTCCCTAGCGACAGCCAGTAGTAACTCCCTCCGGAGCCTTCGATCTCTCAATAGCTCCTCGATAACCATGTCCCTACACTTAGCAGCCAAGGCCTCAACATCAACACCCAAACAAGAAACACCCACAAAGACACTATATCAAGCCAAGACTATTTAAATAGACACTCCCGCGAGGGTCGGATATGAGGGGAGTCTCACCATCCACGCCCACGGGGGGCGTGTCAGCGTACCGTGAGAACCTCACCCCTTATTAGAGTAAGGCTAGGGCAGTGTTAAACTGTCATTAAAAACTAGATTCAGGGTGAAGCGCTAGTTGGCTTCCAGAGCTTTCAGTAAGCTTGTATAAAGCGCAGACACGTCTTGAAGGGCATCCTACACTAGACGAGATAACAGGGAAAAATTATTACTATAATTTTATCTTATTCTTTAATATTATTTATAGCTATAGCTGTTTCATTTACGTTACCCGGTTGCATAACCTACATGCTCATCATTTGTTCAAGTCTTAATACAAGCCGTGCTTCGTCTACATAATAGTGAATTATATCATTTGTTTTCATGATCTCAATATCTTTTGCTGGGCCAGAAGCCGCATCCTTTATGCTGTTGTCTAGCGCGTTCACAGCTTTCCTACTCATCCCATTATATCGCTTAGCCACTTCCTCTACCCACTTCTTTTTTTGATTTCGTTGTTTCGAAGACACATCCTTCACCATAACAGTCTACTAAATACGGGAAGCTATAATCTTGAGAGACAGTGGTATCTGATACTACTCTCTAGGGGTACCCCCTAGCGGTACTGCCGGGCAGACTGCTAGGCGGCAGCGTTTGGCCCCACTATGGGTTACTGTTAAGCGTTATTCCCACCATTAATATTATATAAGTTTATCTTATAGTATATAAATGTTTCTAAGCGATGGTAAGGGATAAACTATTTAGGGGCTCAATAAATAATTATGGTGGAAATCGTGAGGGCTACCTACACTCTCCATAGACGCAAGGCCTTGAAGGCTGCAAGGCTACTTGCCCGCGAGCTACATTCTATACTGAATGGAAGATTGCTCTCACTATCCCTAGTCGGCAGCACAGCCCGAGACCAACCCTATCCCCGGGATGTCGACGTAATAGCTCTGCTTCGAGGCGACGTGGGGCCCGAGGTGCTGGTTGACCTGTGGCCTGCAGTCGAGAAAGTCGCAGAGCTATTGGGCCTCAAACCCCTAGTCTCCACCGGGACTTACTATTCAATAGCAGAGCCCAGAAGCCTATACCTCATGGTGTACTCCATCGACGACTACCTAGAGGCCAGCCCCATACTACGTAGCATGTGGGAGAAGGAGGCTCTAGCGCTTCATGGCAAGGCCCTAGCCAGGATCGCGGGGGCTAAGGCTAGAGTGGCCCCCGAGGACCTACTCTACGAGAGGTTTGGAGTCGAGTGGTGTGTGGAAAGGGCTATGAGAGGAGGCTGGTCAACCTCCATACTCTACTACGGCAGGGGGACGCCGGGTAGGGTGTGGATGCCCGAGAGGCCTGGAGGAGAGGCCCTACTAGCTAGATACTGCCGGAAGTGGGTTAGGAGGCACGCAACTATGATAGCGTCAGAGGCCCGTGAAAGACGGGAGTATAGATGGGAGGCAGAGGCGGCCATAGAAGCTCTAACGAAAGTCGTAGCCTCCAGGTCTTAGCGAAGCTGACTCTGAGCTGAATATAGGGGTGAAGGCAAAGAAGGATACGCCTCGTCAGTTTATAACTGGTGACTGCCTAAATTATTACTGTAAGACATAAGCATTTTTAACCTGTTGCACCACGATTCACAATAAAATCAGTTTAAACATACTTGCAACTATATAATCTTAATTTCAGGGAGCCGTCGTCGGGGGGCACCATAATGTCTTCTGGAACCACGATAGGGTTTGATGACTTCCTGGAAAGCTTAGTCTATAATGCACCCAGACCCGGGATTCTAATTCCTCAAGGAAGCAGAAGTCCGAGTCCACTGAAAGGTTATGTATATAGGGTGGATTTTCAGCGATTGTTTTCTAATATACAAGGGAGTAACTACTGCGAAGTACTCAGAAACCTAGAACTCCATGAACTGAAAAAATCAAGGAAAAGAAGAAGAAAGAAAAGAGAAGCTAGTAAGAGTGAACAGATATACCTTATCAACTCCGAGTTTAAGAAATATCTTAGTGGATTATCCTTCGAAACAAATATTAGCAAATATGGAATAATTTATGTTACAACACCTATAATTAGCTATCCTATCCTACTAGGTCTTCTAGTCGTTAAGCGTCTCCAAGAAGCCTTAAGAGATAAGGGGAAGAAGGCAAAGACCACTATTATACTTACGGATTATAAGCCTGTTCAAGGGATACCTATCGAAAGCGAGGATTCAGAGACTTTTGCTAAATTCGTGACGCAGCTGTTAGGTGAGGCTGACGTAGAGGTTGTGAGTCTACGGTCGGAGTTAATCGATAAGGATAGGGAGCTAGAGGTCTTAAGGCTAGAAGAGCTGCTAGACGACTTTATCTCGGTTTCTGAGAGGGCTTATTTCGACTGTATGATAATCTACCCTACCACCGATTCTAGCAAAGTCATGATGAAGGTGGGAGGTGAGTTTGGCGGGGCTTCTAGGAGGGTTTTGAAAGCGTTAGCTTACTATCTCTTAAGTTTTTCAAAAGAGGTCGATAGTAATTCAGATAATATGCATTTAATCATGGTGGGAAGCCTCACCCACTCACTGTATTATATGAAGTTTGCCAGGGCGATTCTCCTAGCAAGGCTTCATGGCTTCTTAGGTGACAATAGCCCTTTAGATGCGTGTGAGGATAGTCCTTACTGTAAGACCCATAAGAAAAGGCTCGAACAGTACTTTGACTATAGGTTACCAAATGGGACGCATTTCAAAGGGCTTCTTGAGAATATTGCTAAGAGGGTTTCGGTAATCTCCATTGTAGACTTGAAAGGGCTACAATACCTCCACAACTCTCTAATGGAATTGGCAGCAAAGATCCATGAGGAAATAAAAGGCTTAGATGAGCAAAAAGCTGAAGAACTACTGAGCCGTTACGATCGTATGGAACCTCTAATAAATAAATCGTATGAAGCTCATAGGGCATGCCTCATGACTCCGAGAGAAGCTTTTAAAATGGATATGGATGGCTCGTTAAAACTAAATGAGGAAAACATTAATAAGTGTCTGGAAAACAGCTGGAAAATAGTCTTAGGAAGTCGTGAAACCCTGAGGGGCTTTGAAGCTTCTCTTAAACTTCTAGAGAAACTTGGTAAAGAAAAAAGGGAAGAGGTGGGTGGCCGTATAGTTGAAGGCTTGGAAGAGCCTTTACTCACAAAAATAGCATATAAAGCAGTAGAAAAGGTCTTAAAGGGTTCGCAGGTTAAAGATCTAGAAATAATGGTGAAACCTAAAGGTATACGGCTTGACACTAAGAGTTCGTATGAAACTCTGAATGGATTATTAAAAGATATCAATATTGACAAAAAAGTTAATATAGATAAACTTAGTAACCTGCTATTAGATGTTGAGGTGATAGGTAAACGTGAACGGTAGGCTACCAGGATTAGAGGTAAAGGAGGGCTAGTTAATGCCTAGAGAGAGCGCTGGGATCTACGTAGACCAGGGCTACAAGACTGCGTTGGGTACCGCGTTCTATGACAGGGTCCCGGAGCTAGGAAGACTTGAAGCCTTGATTGGGGGCGTTCGGACTGTTGTTGTTTATGGGCCTAGGGGTGTTGGTAAGAGTGAGCTCGCCCGCTACCTTGCTGTGAGGAGGCTTAGGGTTAGGAGCCTGCTTGTTGATTCTAGGCGTAGGAGGTTGGAGGACCTTCTGGGGTTTAGTAGTGGTGAGAGGAGGCTCCTAGAGAGTATTGAGGGGCTTCTAAGCTCTGCGCTAGGGCTTCCGAGGGGCCTTGTAGGGCTTGTTGAGGAGGTTTATTCGAGGCTTTCTCCCCGGTTCTCATTATCGTTGACGAGCTGCATGTGCTCTTCGAGGGGGACTTGGTGAAGGCCCTCTCCAGCCTTGAGGCTGTGGCTGGCTTCCTCGCTAAGAGGGGCGGTGGGGTGCCCAGGCTGCTTGTGACTGTGAGTGAGGGCTTCTTCGCCACTGCTAGGGCTCTTAGCAGGCTTCTGGGCTACTCTGTGGGCTTCATGCTCGTTGAGCCCATGGATCTGGAGGCCTTCAAGCGCCTCTACGGGGAGTATAGGAGGCTCTATGGCTGCCGGGTTGGCTTCGAGGTCTTCACGGCCCTCGTTGGCCCTTTGCCGGGCTACCTCACAAAGCTTTGCGAGAGGGATGAGAGCCTGCTCGCAGAGTGGCTCCAGGGGGAGGCCCGTAAGGTATACGCTACCCTCCACGCCATAGCCGGAGAGGCTAGTCTAAGCTTCAGGGAGGCACGAGAGAGGGCATTGAGGCTGCTGGAGGGGGAGCCCGCAGAGGCCCCCCTGGATGTGAGGGTTGAGGAGATGCTAGTGGAGCACAACATAGCCTATCCGTGCCCCTCCCAGCCCCAAGTCTATAAGCCCCAGCTACCAGTCTACACAGCCCTGCTAGAGATGGTGGAGGCTTTGGAGGGCCGAGTGGGGGCTGGGAGGGTATTGGAGGCCGTTGTCGAGGCCCCCAGGGCCGTCGCCGGGTGCCCCCAATGAACTCCCTGCATGGCTGAGTCCCTCTTCCATGTGGCCGGGCGGGGTTAACCTTTGGGTTCCACCGGGCTGTGAGTTAACTCCCCCAGTTAACCTCCCCCGGTGATGGGGGGTGGTGGAGTTAAGGGGCGGTTAACTCTCCTCGCAACCCCACCCCGCCCCGGCTCGTATAGGAGTGCCTCCACCATGTAGCTTAGACCGGCTTATGCCACATTAAATGCTAGAGGACCTCGACCCTAGGTATTCAGTCATTCCTGGAGAAGCATTGGGGAGGGGGTCTGCAAGCTATATCCTATAGGCTTTTTAGAACCTTTTTCATGGCCGAAGGTAATACCTTAAGGGTGTCAGGCTAAATGCAGTAGTCAAACCATATTAGAGTTCTGACGTTATGGTATAGTCTGGTGTCTGTATGAGTCTGACGGTCGAGGTGAGGGTTGGCAGGAAGAGGACCCTTGTGATCCCTAAGAGAGTGGCTGAGGCTCTCGGGATAGACGAGGGGTCACGGCTTTTGATAGAGGTTAAGAGAGGCTACATGATAGTGAGGCCGCTGCCAGACGCCATCTACCTGTCACTACACGGAGAGAAACTGGCTAAGGTGACCTTGAGGGAGCTAGAGGAGACTAGTATTGAAGAGCAAGAAAAGAGAGGCAAGGAGGCCTAAGGTCCTAGTCGACACCTCCTTCCTACTCCCAGCACTGGGAGTTGAGGTTGAAGAGGAAGTCGTCGACTCAATAGCCCTCTTCAGGAGGGTCGAAGTGCTCTACCTCGAGATAGCGGTAGTGGAGGCTATGTGGAAGGTCCTCCGTGTAGTGCCGCCAGGCGGCATGGAAAGGGTAGCCTTAGGCCTGGAAGCTA